>JAGGZD010000097.1 GCA_021162245.1 Dehalococcoidia bacterium
ATTACCTTTAGATATTCATCCCTCGCGTGCATGTCCATTCTCTCCATTGCCTGGCTTAACCTCCTTTATAGCGCTAGCCAGAGCATATCTTAAATACCTTCGGTTCGATTTTAGATGATTCAATTCGCTCACTTGACAATCCAGCGTCGGCTTTTTACAATAGGAACAAGTCCAGATCCTTCTCCGCATTTGTGCAAGGAGTTGTTTCTATTTCCAAGTTGTTATATCCGCAGTAGGTCATGACTAAATATATTTTTGTCACTGGTGGTGTAGTTAGTTCTGTTGGTAAAGGCATTTCAGCAGCCTCTCTTGGCAGAATATTAAAGAGTCGCTCCATTCCTGTGTCAGTGCAGAAACTCGACCCCTATCTCAATGTTGATCCTGGAACGATGTCTCCCTACCAACATGGTGAAGTATTTGTTACTAAGGACGGCGCCGAAACTGATCTGGATTTAGGGCACTACGAAAGATTCATTGGAACAGAGTTAACACAAGATTCTAACGTTACCTCAGGCCAAGTATATGCCTCAGTAATTGCCCAAGAGAGGCGAGGGGATTTTCTGGGAGGCACCATCCAAGTAGTTCCCCATGTCACTAATGACATAAAAAGACGCATCAGACAAGTAGCTAAAATTTCCGGAGCCGATGTAGTCATAATCGAAGTTGGTGGTACAGTAGGCGACATCGAAGGACAACCATTCCTCGAAGCTATAAGGCAAATGAGGAAAGATGAAGGCAGAGATAATGTGCTATATATCCACGTCACTTTTTTGCCTTATATATCTGCCACTAACGAACTAAAGACTAAACCAACACAACATAGCGTCAACGAACTAAGGAGAATCGGTATTCAACCCGATGTTATATTATGCCGCAGTGACAAGGAGATATCTGAGGGAGTAAAGGACAAGATATCTCTATTTTGTGATGTTAGCAAAGAGGCAGTTATTCCATTAGTCAACAGCGAAACCATATATGAGGTGCCATTATTACTGGAAGAGTATAATTTAGGGAACTTCATAGTTGACCACCTAAGATTAAAAGCTAAAGAGAGTAATTTAGATAGCTGGCGCAAGATGGTACAGGGATTGAAAACATCTAAGGAGCCAGTAATCATTGGGTTAATAGGAAAATATGTGGAGCTTCAGGATGCCTACTATTCGGTACGTGAAGCTTTATATCATGCAGCACTGATTCACAATCGCGAAGCACAAATACAATGGCTCAGTTCAGAAGAGTTGCAAGAAGGCCATACCACTAAACTGGAGCAGGTTCAAGGGATAATCGTCCCTGGAGGCTTTGGCTATCGAGGAATCGAAGGCATGATAGAATCAGCTAAATTCGCCAGAGAAAAGAAAATTCCTTACCTCGGGATATGTCTCGGGATGCAAACTATGATCATCGAATTTGCTCGTCATGTACTTCACGCCCATGGTGCTAATTCTACCGAATTCGACTGTAATACACCTTACCCCGTAATCGACTTGCTCCCCAAACAAAGAAACATTAACCAAAAAGGTGGCACCATGCGCCTAGGAACCTATCCCTGCCATTTAGTGACGGGAACAAAAGCAGCTCACGCCTATGGTTGTAGCACAACTCATGAGCGCCATCGTCACCGCTTTGAATTTAACAATGATTTTCGACAGCCCCTAGAACAGGCTGGAGTGATAGCCAGTGGCCTATCACCAAATGGAGCCCTAGTAGAAATTGCTGAACTCAAAAACCACCCTTGGATGGTAGCTTGCCAATTCCATCCTGAATTTAAATCCCGCCCCGATTCTCCTCACCCACTATTTACTAGTTTCATTGGAGCAGCTAAAGAAACACTGGTCACAGGTGCTCAGACAAGTTTACCAATAAGTTAAGGAGGTACAATGCGTTTATTCCTGGATACCGCTAATATAGATCATATCCGACATGGAGTAGAGATGGGAATAGTTAGTGGGGTAACCACCAACCCCAGTCTCGTATCCAAAGAAGGCAAAGTTAATTACCAAAAACTAGTCAAGGAAATCTGTTCAATCGTCCCAGGCCCGGTGTCCACCGAGGTATTAAGCCAGAATACGCAGGGAATGATTTCCGAGGCTAGAGAAATAGCTAAGTGGGCAGACAACATTGTAGTTAAAATCCCAGCTAGCATTGAAGGAGTGAAAGCCACATCAGTACTAAACAGAGAAAACATAAAGGTAAATTTCACTCTATGTTTCTCCGTAAACCAAGCATTGCTAGGGGCAGCAGCAGGAGCTGCGTTTATAAGCCCCTTCGTAGGCAGGCTTGATGATATTGGTGAGGATGGGATGAAAGTAGTATTTGACATAGTGCAATTCTTGCGCTACTATCAACTACCCACACAAGTTATAGCGGCCAGTATGAGGCACACCCAGCATTGCATTATGGCAGCTAAAGCTGGCGCACATATAGCTACTATACCATACAAAGTGTTATTACAAATGATACAACATCCCCTAACCGATATTGGCATCAAGCGATTCGCTCAAGATTGGCAAGAAGTAATGGGTGACGGAAGGGTAGCATAGAGCATGAAAAATTAGCGATCAAGGGGAAGCCAAGGAGGCTATTATGGCAAGCATGGCTGAGCTGGAAAGTAAAACCCGCAATGAATTGGAGAAACTAGCTAAAGAACAAGGGATCAGTGGTTATTCTTCTATGAATAAATCACAGCTTGTCACTCACATACTCAAATCACACACAGAACAGCGGGGAAATCTGTTCTTGTCTGGTGTACTGGAGATTATGCCTGAAGGTTACGGGTTTCTACGCCAAGATAGCTTCCTGCGCAGTGCTGAGAATGTGTATGTATCCAATTCTCAGATTCGTCGCTTTAGTTTGAGAGATGGCGACTACATTCGTGGACGAGCCAGACCTCCAAAGGAAGGTGAAAAATATTATGGCCTCCTTCGAGTAGAGAGTATAAACGATCTTGACCCTGAACTCTCAAGACAACGCCCCAATTTCACTTCGTTAATACCCATTTTCCCCAATACACTCATCAACTTAGAAACGACACCTAACGAATTATCCACACGTCTGGTTAACATGGTGACACCTATAGGTAGAGGACAAAGAGGACTTATCGTGTCTCCACCTAAGGCAGGCAAAACTGTACTACTTAAAAAAATCGCTAATGCCATTGACACAAACTACACTGATATCCATCTAATGATCTGCCTTATTGGAGAAAGACCAGAAGAGGTTACCGATATGAAAAGATCAGTGAAAGCTGAGGTTATAGCTGCCACTTTTGACGAACCAGTAGATACCCAAACTCGAGTAGCTGAACTTGCGTTGGAAAGAGCCAAAAGGCTAGTAGAAGCAAATAAAGACGTAGTCATTCTCCTTGATGGAATTACTCGCCTCACCAGGGCCTACAATTTAGCCATGCCTCCCAGTGGTCGCACTCTATCCGGAGGTATTGACTCAGCAGCTTTACACCCTCCCAAACGCTTCTTTGGCGCTGCCCGCAATACCGATGGAGATGGTAGCTTAACCATCATCGCCACATGCCTGGTAGATACAGGTAGCCGCATGGATGACCTTATATACGAAGAGTTCAAAGGGACCGGCAATATGGAGCTTCACCTCAACAGGAAATTAGCTGAGAAGAGAATCTTCCCATCTATAAATATTACACCCAGCAGTACCAGAAGAGAGGAACTTTTGTTAGATAAAGACACCTTAAAGCAGGTATGGTTACTCAGGCGTATAGCCAATATGATAGCCAGTGATTCTCCTACTCCTACTGAGGCAACACAGAAAGTTCTGGAAAGACTATCCAAGACAAAAAACAACGCTGAATTTCTTGCCACCTTATCCAAAGAGGTATAAATATTTCGCCACTGGAGATATATTTCTCACAATATTTAACTGATATCGATAAATTCGACTCGCATTCCCAAACTATTGTCTTCTCATAGGTTAACCTTTATAATCTCTCTATGGGTACTGAAAAACCAAGCTGGATAGACAAAATTAAATTCAGAGTGAAGAAAGCTATGGGAATGAATACTTTCCTATGTGATAGCTGCAAGTGGAATTGGCGGAGTGCTTGCCACCGCCCGGAGCGCCCCAATGCTACATGGTGCCCTGACTATCAAAAAAAAGGTCGTTAACTATACTCTTCTTTCGACTACCGCTGCCATCCCCTGGCCACCACCAACACACATAGTCACTAATCCATAGTGTAGATCTCTACGTTTCATATCATGCATGATGCTAACTACCATTCTGGCTCCAGTGCAGCCAATAGGGTGCCCCAAAGAGATACCACTTCCATGGGGATTAGTCTTATCCCAACTCATATCCAATTCTCGCATACATGCGATAGCTTGAGATGCAAAAGCCTCATTAAGTTCGATGACATCCATATCATGCACAGTAAGCTCCGCTTTTTTAAGAGCCTTCCTTACAGCTGGTATCAAACCCAACCCCATATACTTTGGGTCGATACCACCTGAAGCAAATGATTTAATCGTCACAAAAGGCTCAATCTCCAATTCTCTAGCTCTTTCACCAGACATAAGTATCACAGCAGCAGCAGCATCATTAAGACCAGAAGAATTGCCTGCAGTAACCGTACCGTTTTTACGGAATGCTGGAGTCAACTTGGCCATTTTCTCAAAACTAGTATCTCTGGGACGCTCATCAGTATCAAATATAATAGCGTTTCCTTTCCTTTGAGGGATAAAGACAGGATTTATCTCCTCTTTAAAAATACTGTCTTCTATTGCTGCCCTAGCTCGTTGATGACTAAGCACTCCTACTTCATCCTGCTCTTGACGAGTTATATCATACCTACTGGCAATTTCCTCCGCCGTATTTCCCATATGGTAGCCATAAAATATTTCCCATACTCCATCAAACACCATGAGGTCTATCAACTCTCCTTTGGCTTCAACATCCATACGATAACCCCAACGAGCCTTAGGAAGAACATAAGGACAATGGCTCATGCACTCCATCCCTCCAGCAATCACAACATTCGCTTCGCCTAACATGATTGCCTCAGCTCCCAATGTGATAGCCTTTAACCCCGAGGCACAAACTTTATTCACAGTAAAAGCAGGCGTTTCTTTAGAGATACCCGCATATATTGCTGCCTGACGAGCTGTATTTTGCCCCTGCCCACCCTGGAGAACATTCCCCATAATTACTTCATCGATCTGAATCCCATCCAAGGAAGAATCCCAATCATAATATTTTTTCTCCAGTTCTACCACCCCATCACTCTTAAGAATGTCAGGGCCATATTCTAGAAGGTCCTTGCTCGGCCTTGGTCTTAGATTTATTCGTTTAAGCGCTTCTTTAATTACCAAGCCACCTAACTCAACAGCGCGTATATCCTTTAACGCACCGCCAAAAGCTCCAATTGCTGTTCTTACACCACTCACAATAACTACTTCCTTCATACTATCTTCTCCTGTAAAACTATCACACGAATTTGCTACACTACTTTTTTTGCCAGCAACGGTATTTCCCAAAGGCTTTTAGCGATCGTTACACCTGCTAATTCAAGAGCATTTATCTTGCTTTCAGCCGTGCCTCGCTCACCCATTATTATAGCGCCAGCATGACCCATAACCTTTCCCCGAGGTGCCGTCCTACCTGCAACAAAAGCTATTACAGGTTTATCGAATTCAGCTTTGATATACTCCGCTGCTTCCTCTTCCATCGTGCCCCCGATTTCACCAACTATAACTATACCCTTGGTCTGTTCATCTTTTTTTAAAAGCTTCAAGATATCAATCATTCTCGAACCAATAATAGGATCACCACCCAACCCAATAACCACACTTTGTCCAATGCCCTGTTCAGACAAGTGTGCAGACACTTCATCCGTCAATGTTCCACTCCTTGAAACAACTGCTACAACCCCAGGCCTAACAGCTGAAGGCGATATCATTCCCAAGTTTGTTTGACCTGGCACCATTATGCCAGGTGTATTAGGACCTATATATCTGGTATCTCTACACTTAGAATAAGCTTTGATTTTCATTTCACTATGCAGAGGAACCCAATCAGTTATTATAACCATGAATTTGATTTCCGCATCCATAGCCTCAAACGCCGCTTCCTGCACAAAAGGAGCAGGTACATATATTACAGATGCATCTACTCGATGCTTGTTAACAGCTTCCTGCACAGAATCATAAACAGGAATATTAAACTGTGTTTGTCCTCCTTTTCCTGGAGTAACACCAGCAACAATTTTAGTACCACAATTTAGCATCAGCTCCGTTTGCAACGCTCCGAATTTTCCCGTAATCCCTTGAACTAAAACATTCGTATGCTTATCTACAAATATAGCCATTTCTATGCCTTAGCTATCTCTATAGCTTTGCCTATCCCTTCTTCAACACTGGAGCATAAACTAACTGCCGAGTTACCGAGCAATTCCCGCGCTCGTTTTTCGTAAGGTGCTCTTCCTCGCATCACTACCACCACAGGAGTTTTAACCTTCACTTCCTCAATAGCCTCCAATATCCCCTGCGCCACGGCGTCCGGGGGACTTATCATCATTCGTACCATCACTAAAATCACTTTGATGCACTGATCCGTCTTGGTTTTCTTTAAGAGGAGGCTAACAGCATTTCTCATTCGCTCTTCTGATAAACCTCCTCCAGTATCCAGGAAACAAACAGGGCTCCCCCCATCAGTCTTTATCATATCTAGCAAAGACATAGTAAGGCCTGCTCCATTCGCCATGACCGCGATGTTGCCTTCCATGTCCACATAATTTACTCCTCCTTCAACTCCTTTCCTTTCCCATGGATTTCCAATGCGTTGGATACGCAAATCTTTCAATTCAGGATATTTAAAAAGTGAATTGTCATCTATCTCACACCTGGAATCAGCAGCAAACATTTTGCCTTCATTAGTTCTAACCAACGGATTAATCTCGGTAATACGAGCGTCATTAGCTACAAACACGTTATATAGTTGAGAAAGTATCCTGCTAGCTGAAGTGAGTGCTCTCCCCTCCAACCCAATCTGTCGCACCAGGTTTATCGCTTCATAAGTTCTCATTCCATAAAGCGGGTTGACAAGCATAGAAACTATCTTCTCGGGGTTTCTTTTGGCCACTTCTTCTATTTCCATCCCTCCTTCAGCGCTTACCATAGCTACTGGCACACCATTTTCAGCATCAATCGTTATTCCCATATACAATTCGTTTGTGATATCAAGTTTCTCCTCTATCAACAAACTATTAACCTTATACCCCTCCAACTCCATGCCAAAAATCCCTTGAGCTACGTTTGCGGCCTCATCTGGAATTTTAGCAAACTGTATACCACCAGCTTTCCCACGTCTCCCAGTCAAAATCTGAGCTTTAATCGCAACTTCTTTGCCTATTTCACTGGCCACCCGCCTGGCTTCCTCCGCAGATTCAACCACACTTCCCCACGGAACAGGAATACCACCCTTCTTAAATATGCCTTTCCCTTCATATTCATATAACCTCATGTTATCTATACCTGCACAAATTTATCACTTCCGATTCACAGCTTCCTGGTAAATGCCTGGATGCCAGTAATATCCTGCCCCAAAATCAAAGTGTGGATAAAATCAGTTCCCTGATACGTATATACAGCTTCAATATTTCCCATGTGCCGTATAGGAGGATAATCATAAGAACACCCATTCGCCCCTAAGAGAGAGCGGGCAGTTCTGGCACACATACGCGCCATTTCGACATTATTTTTCTTGGCTAGGGAAATCTGTTGATGCTTTGCCTTGCCCGCATCCAACAATCTACCAAGTCGATAGGATAAAAGTTGCGCCTTGGTAATTTCTATCAGCATATTCACCAGGTCACGCTGGACTAGCTGATACGCTGCAATAGGTGCGCCAAATTGCTCTCTCTGTTTCGTGTAATTTAAGGCTGTCTCGTAACAAGACATAGCAGCTCCGATTGCTCCCCACGAGATGCCAAATCGAGCCTGGTTGAGGCACGCAAATACATGTTTCACCCTTGTTGAGCCTGGCAAAACATCTTCTTCGGGAACTTTCACATCATTCAACGCCAATGTACCTACATCACCAACTCTCATCGCCCCTTTCTTGTCTGTGAAAGTCTGAGTAAATCCCTCAGTGCCACGTGGTATTAAGAAAGCTTTTACTCCTTCGTCAGTTCGAGCATATACGAGCGCAAAGTCAGCAGTTGACGCTTCACTTATCCACTCTTTCGCTCCATTCAAAACCCAGACATTGCCATTTTTCTTTGCCACTGTTTCCATACCTCCTACATCCGAGCCACGATTAGGCTCTGTCAGCCCAAAACAACCTATTATCTTCCCACTCGCCATTTGCGGCAACCATTTACGTTTCTGCTCCTCTGTGCCAAATTGCCATATTGGGTACATTACCAACCCTGATTGCACTGCCACAAAGCTTCTAAGGGCACCATCAACCCGCTCCAACTCCTGGCATAAAAGCCCAAATTGTGTATAGTTCGCCCCACCCCCACCATACTCCTGCGGAATAGTTGCACCAATCATACCAACTTCACCCATTTTGGGAGCAAGCTCTTTCATATTAAGCAGCTCTTCCTTATGAAAAGCATTCACTACAAGCGGTTCAACTTCCTTTTCTAAAAAACCTCTTGCTGCATTCCTGAACATCTTCTCCTCGTCAGAAAGCAACTCCTCTATGCCATAATAATCTACCCCTTTAAAAGCCATGCTATTGTCCTCCTTTTTATTTATTATTATTTACTATGTTAGTTCATATTGTAGCTGGCTATTCTCTATGACATTCCCCTTCACTTCCCCATAAAATGGGGCTTTTTTTTCTCTAGGAAAGCTGCTACGCCTTCTTCCAGATCTTGAGTACTAAAACATTGTGCATTACACTGAATTTCCAAGGCCATAGCATTTTCCAGAGATAAATCATAGCCATAATTGATAGCACACTTGGCCATCTTAATAGCAAAAGGTGGCATCCCCGCCAATTTTTGAGCAAACTTCTTCACCTCTTCCATAAGTTGCTCAGCAGGGAATACCCTGTTAACCAAGCCTATCTCATAAGCACGTTGAGCCGTGATTTGATCACCACTCATAACTAATTCCTTAGCTCGCCCCATGCCAACCAGACGTGCCAACCTTTGCGTGCCTCCCCACCCCGGAATAAGCCCCAGAAGAATCTCTGGCTGGCCAAAACACGCCCTGTCAGAAGCAAACCTAATATCACAAGCCATGGAAATTTCCGTCCCTCCACCCAACGCAAAGCCATTAACAGCAGCAATCACAGGCTTTCCCGTAGTCTCCATGAGCCTGAGTGTACTCTGCCCCACTTCCATAAATTTCATAATCTCCTGAGGTTTTTTACCCTTAAAATACGTTACGTCAGCTCCAGCGACAAACGCTCTGTCACCTGCTCCCGTGAGAACAACAACTTTGACATTTTCATCTTCTCCACATTCACGGATAGCTTTATTGAGCTCCAATATTGTCTCCAAATTCATGGCATTCAATACACTGGGACGATTAAAGGTGATAATGCCAATATTAGTCTCAACGTCAAACAAAATGTTTTTGTATTTCATAACTAAACTAATTCCTTTCCCTAATAAACTATTTTGCGCTGTAATCAAAAAACCCTTTCCCAGTTTTTCTACCCAAATAACCTGCGTCCACGTATTTTTTCAGAAGCGGACATGGCCTATATTTGGAATCACTGAAGCTTGAGCAAAGCACTTGCATAATATTCAGACAGACATCCAATCCAATAAGGTCTGCCAATTCTAGCGGCCCCATAGGATGATTCATACCGAGCTTCATCACATTATCAATAGCTTCCTCAGTGCCTACACCTTCATAAAGCGCATAAATAGCCTCGTTAATCATGGGCATGAGAATTCTATTTGAGATAAAACCAGGAGAATCATTAGCTTCCACAGGTGTTTTCCCAAATTGTTCAGCCAAATTACGAGTTATCTCGAAAGTTTCTTTAGATGTGGCCATACCATTAATAATTTCTACTAATTTCATAACAGGGACAGGATTAAAGAAGTGCATGCCAATAACCAATTCTGGTCTCCCTGTTACAGCTGCAATCTTCGTAATGGGAAGAGATGAGGTATTTGTCGCCAGGATAACCCCTGCCTTGCACACCTTGTCTAAATCCTTGAAGATGTTCAATTTAAAATCCAATTTCTCAATAGCAGCCTCCACCACGAAGTCTGCATCACCCACATCTTCAATATTCGTGGTCTTCCTGATTCGTCCCAGAATTTCACCCTTTTGGGCAACAGTAAGCTTCCCTCTGAACACTAAGCGATCCAAATTCTTAATAATGGTGTTAAATCCCTTATCTACAAACTCATCAGCGATGTCATTCATAATAACATTAAGCCCTGAAGTGGAAGCAGCAACTTGTGCAATCCCACTCCCCATAGTACCGGCACCTATCACAGCGCATGTTTTAATCTTCATTACCTCCTCCTTCACCATTATTCAGCTTGTTATTCTGCAACAAATCAGCCCCCAAAAGCAACTTTTTTGTTTACAAGCCTAGCTAAAGGCTCCTTGAAGGATAAGGAGACAGCTCTGCTCTCCAGGATTGGAAATAGAGGAGATCCGAACTACATCATGCTGAAATAATTTTAAGTAATCCATGAAAGAAAGCAACTTCATCTATACAACATTATACCGCTCGCCATATCACTCGCCGACGGAAAAACATGAAGCGCTCAGATATATAGCCAATTTTGCTATATACCCTGTCTAGAGAACCAGAGAAAAGAAACTTATCAGCCCTGAGGCAAGAACACCAAAACTGGTGGAGACGGGGGAGGGTCGAACTCCCCGTCCAAGAAAAGGTTGCCAGAATATCCTACAAGCTTAGTCAGCCCCTTTCATCTCATCTAGCTTTCATCTGCTGACCGAATTCAGCTAGACCAGCCAATTTTTCCTTAGCCAGTCTCCATTGGCGCAAAGACGAGCGCACCTCGACTTTATGACACCTAATCCCAACCTTCGAGGAGAGATCAGGTTAGGCGTGAACCTTAAGCGTAAACCGGTTCGGCAATTGTTTTTTGCCACTTGTTTTATGAGGTTAATGGCACCTCAGCTTGCAATTCTGTAGGCCTTCCCCTGTCGAAGCCACGCGTCCCCATACCTACTACCATTGTCTTCGCTCTTCCAACACCCTCTCTTACGCTTAATTATAAGCTCTTCTTCTAAAACTCCTAAGAGCTAAGCAACCAAAAACAACTACCAGTGTTCCAAAAACAACATCGCTCCATTGAAATGGGCAAACCGTTGAAACAGCGGTCAAGATGCCACAAACAATTGTTAAAATATGCCAAACCATTTTTACCTTCTCCTAAGCTTCAGCGCTCGGTCCATTTCCCTGTCCACATCGCGGCGGGCAACAGCCTCACGCTTATCATAGATCTTTTTCCCCTTAGCCACTCCCAATTCCACTTTAGCGACTCCATGTTTAATATATAGCTTAAGCGGCACTAAAGTCAAACCTCGCTGCGTCACCTTGCCTGCAAGATTGTCAATTTCTTTTCTATGAAGCAGCAGCTTGCGAGGTCTGGTTGGCTCATGGCTATTATAACTGGCAGCATTATAAGAGGCAATGTGACTATTATATAACCACAGTTCTCCATTTTCTGGCTTGGCATAAGCGTCACTCAAATTCACTCTGTTGGCTCTAATTGACTTAATCTCCGAACCTTTAAGTACAATGCCAGCTTCAAGGGTTTCCTGGATGTGATAGTCGTGATAAGCTTTACGATTAACAGCTATCGCTCCATGATTTTTTGCCATGTATGAATTCTATCATTGCAATATGAGGTTGTCATTCCCAAAGGAGCAAAACGAAATAAAGAAGCTCAGAGTGATAAAAAGAAAGATGCCAAAGCAATGTTATAAAGAAGGAGTATCGGAACAATGAACCATGCTAATAGATTTTACCTGTTCATAACAATTTCCCTGGTTATCGCCGTAATAACCGGTGGTGTGATTTTAATAACCAAGCACAATAAGAGTCAATCTATAAAAATCACCCTGTCTCAGGCATCGCTTCCACAGCAAAGCGGCGAGGTTTATATTGGTGGCGCTATAGCCAATCCCGGGTTGTATCCTTTAGGGGAAAACGATACCATTCAGACTCTTCTTTCAATTACTGGCCCTGAATCTGATGCTGACCTCAGTCACATCAAGATTTACATCCCGCACGAAGGTGAGGAGCAACTTCATCAAAAAGTGGATATAAACAGGGCAGACCCTTGGCTCCTCGTTGCAGTGCCCGGCATTGGCAACGTTTTAGGTCAGAGGATTATACACTACCGCAGTGAAAATGGCCCCTTCAAACGAATTGAGGGCTTGCTCAAAGTAGATGGTATCGGGGAAGGAACCTTTAACGAAATAAAAGGATATATAACCGTTTCGGATTAGAAAGCTATCTTATGTGGCTACTTTATATTAGCTGCGCCTGGATAGCCGGCGTGTTTTCAGGCTCCAAAGTCGGTTTCCCATTTGCTATTATTTTTTCCAGTTTTCTCCCCTTCTTGCTCATCCCCCTTCTACCTGACAACAAGAAAAAATTGGCAGCAATCGCATTATGCCTACTAGTTTTTTGCGGTGGGAACATACATTTCCTGTCAAGTCAACCTCAAATAGATAAACATTTTCTCTGCTTCTATAACGATGGAGGAACAGTAGAAATTCAAGGCATGGTAGCATATGACCCCGACGTCAGAGTTAAATTCTGTTTGCTTAAACTCTCAGCTAGCGAAATAAATGTAGACGGTGTAGGGAAAGAAGTATCAGGAACTGCTCTAGTACGAGTGCCCAGATATCCTGCTTACCATTATGGCGATGTACTCCAATTGACAGGAAAGCTGGAGACACCAGTTCCATTCGATGATTTCAATTACAAAAGCTACCTGGCTCAGCAAGAGATTTACTCCATTATTTATTACCCAAAAATAGAAATCCTGGAGAGAGGTAAAGGCTTTAATCCCTTACAGTGGCTTCATTCCATCAGAGAAAGTCTTTCCAGTACCTTAGCCAGAGCCTTGCCTGAACCGCATAGCTCATTAGCTCAAGGCATATTGCTGGGCATAAGAAACAATATACCTGACCCCCTCAGTCAAGCGTTCTCTAGAACCGGAACAGCGCACCTGTTAGCTATTTCTGGATTACATCTCAGCATCATAATTGGCGTAGCTCTCAGCCTTGGTATCCTGGTTTTTGGCAGGCAGTACCATACATATATATGGATTGCCCTGCTGGTTACCTGGCTTTACACCCTGCTCAGCGGAATGCGCCCACCAGTAATTCGGGCAGCAATTATGGGAAGCTTATTTTTAATGGCTGAATTCCTAGGCAGGCAGCGAAGCGCCATTACTGCACTAGCTCTCGCTGCCGCAGTAATGGTAGGGGTTAAGCCCCAGATTCTGTGGAGTGTTTCTTTCCAACTCAGTTTCCTAGCTATAACGGGGCTTGTTTTTCTCTTCCCTCATTTTCAAAAATGGGGAAGAAAAGGAGTTACTGCCCTATTCGGGGACAGAGAAGCGATAGCAAATATTGGCAACATGGTAAGCGACTCCTTCGCCCTAACATTAGCAGCTATGATACCCATCTGGCCACTCATAGCCTGTAACTTCGGCGTTCTCTCTCTCGTTGCTTTGCCAGCAACTTTTTTCTCTCTACCCGCTTTGCCCGCTATTATTGCCACTACGACGCTAGTCGCCTTCACGGGACTCCTAGCTCCAATTGCAGCTCAAATCCTGGGTTGGGTGGATTGGCTATTTCTCAGCTACTTACTTTTGGTCATTCATGGTTTTGATGCTTTACGCTTCTCATCCCTGGAATTAAATACCTTCCCTCACTGGCAAATATGGGGATATTATATTGTGCTTGCAGTAGAAATGGCGCTCCTTAACCACAGGAAATAACAGCATAGTTTCTTACTCAGGATAGATTCGGCAAGAAAGAAAATGATTCGTTTACATTTCTCCAAAAAGTGGCTCATAGCTCCCCTTTTGATAATAACTATCCTGGTCTGGGCAGCAATCATCACCATGCCCGATAGCAATCTCCACGTGAGCTTTCTCAATGTAGGGCAGGGAGATGCCATCTTAATTCAAACTCCCAACCACCAGAATATACTCATTGATGGTGGCCCTGACCCACAGAAAATAAATCTGGAATTAAGCAAAAAGCTCCCTTTCTGGGACAGGACGATAGAGCTTATGATTTCCACCCAGCCACAAGCTGATCACGTGACTGGGTTAGTAGAGGTGCTACAACGATACAAAGTGCAACAGGTGCTCGAGCCAGGAGTGCCTTACAATTCTCTCATTTATGAAGAATGGCTCAAACTTGTCGAAGAGAAACAAATTGAGCATACCATCGCCACAGCGAAACAAGAGACTGACCTGGGCCATGGAATTAGGCTAGAAGTACTCAATCCTCCACCAAAGCCATTTCAAGAAACCAGCTGTGATGTGGATAACAATGGAGTAGTAATAAAACTGACATGGGATGAAATTAGCTTTCTATTTACCGCAGACATCAGACTGGAAGCTGAATTTGAACTTATTGCACAACGAACCAACTTAAGAAGCACTGTCTTGAAAGTTGCCCACCATGGCAGTAAAACATCTACTTCACCACAGTTTTTGGCTATAGTCGATCCCGAAGTAGCAATAATTTCAGTAGGCTTGAACAATACATTTGACCATCCCAGTCCTGAAGTAGTACAGAGATTAGAGAAAAGATTAGGCAAAAACAAAGTCTACCTGACCTCCGAAAACGGCACTACTGAATTCACTACCGATGGAAAGCAATTGTGGGTAAATGTAGAAAAATAACTAGAAAACAACCCAAGTTAATACGGAAATAGATAACAATAACAGGAATAAAATCTGCGTAGCCACATCTCCACCAGCCTAAAATCTATTCCTCCAATACCATTTCAATAGCTCCCTTAGGACAAACTACAGCACAAATATCACATCCTTTACAATAATTGTAATGGGCTTACTCGTTTCTAATTGAAGTAAAAGTAGGGAAATAATGCATATTGTAGAGTTGGCAATTAGCGAGGGAACTCAGAGAAGAGGAAGGCGAAAAACTTACAAATGTTAAAAAACATATTTGAGACTACCTAACTGAGAAGGAAAAAGACAATGCCACCAAAAAGGGAAGCACTCTAAATAGATAGTGAATCTAACAAAGCTGGTTTGATAGCGCTTCTTGGCTGAGGTGGGACTCCTAGGAGTCTGTCCGAGTAATAGCTTCAGGTAGTCATAAAGGGTGGAGTGAACCCCTAGAACTGGACACTTTGGGTTAGGAGGATTTGGCAAGGTGAAAATACTTTATAAT
>JAGGZD010000081.1 GCA_021162245.1 Dehalococcoidia bacterium
GGGTTCAATACTTCATCCATCACGTGTCCAATTAAGGCAAAACTCAGGGAAAGCAAAACTATGGCTAGGCCTGCTGGAATAAACCAGTACCACAATCCAAGCGTGATAGCGCTATTACTAAAGGCTCCACTTAGTATGCTGCCCCAGCTTATTGCTGTTGGGTCACCCAACCCTATAAAACTTAAGGTAGATTCAGAGACTATGGCCCAAGGGATTGTCAATATAGCATTAGCTGTAATCAGTGGCATGACGTTGGGTAAGATATGCTTTCGGATTAAATATAAATCACTACAGCCAATAGATATAGCGCGCTCCACAAAGGGGCGCTGCTTCAGGGAAAGAACTTCGGAACGGATGATCCGTGCCATCCAGGGCCATGACGTAACCCCAACTACCAGCATTATTATGAATAAACTTCGCCCCAGAAGGGCAGCAAGGATGATCATCAGTGGAAGCTGAGGCATAACCAGGAACATATCAGTGAACCTCATGAGTGCTTCCCCTGAAGCCTTACCGAAATAACCTGCGACCAACCCTATTGTGGTCCCAATAAACACTGATATAGCTGCTGCGGTAATGCCTATGATCAAAGAAATTCTGGTGCCATATAACACTCGACTTAATATATCTCTGCCCAATTGGTCTGTACCTAAGATATAGGCTGGCGAGGCAGGAGATAGAAATTCGCCCACAGTTTCTCTGGGATCGTAAGGACTGAACACAGGGCAGAAAATTGCTATGATGACGAAGAAAGCCAGTATGATTAAGCCTATTATACCCATTGTATTAGCACGGAAAACCTTCCACAAATTGAGCAAATCATCGATTTGTAACCGTATTCTTCTTCTAATAGATTCCATCTCTTAATACTCCACCCTGGGGTCAAGATATTTGTATGCTATGTCGGTAAGGAAGTTGGCTGTAATAACAGCAAGAGAAAGGATGTAGAAAGAGCCTTGAAGAAGTGTATAATCTCTGGCGATAGCTGCACCGTACATCAAACGCCCGATGCCAGGCCAGGAGAAGATTATTTCTGCTTGCAGTGAACCGCCAACTAGAAAAGCAAAGGAGATGCCAGCATTGCTGATCAAGGGCAGGCTGGCATTCCTGAGAACATGCCGGAAGATTATCTGCCGTGGGGTCAATCCTCTAGCTTTGGCAGTGTTAATATAATCTTGAGTCAGAATATTGCTCACTTCATTACGTGCCAGGATTAGCATTTCCCCTATATATAAAATGGTTATCACCAGAGTAGGCAATATAAGATGCTTACCCAGGTCAAGCAGGCGGACAAACCAGGAGGCATTATATAGAGTCAAAGTGTGCATCCCACTTATGGGCAGAATGCTTATAAAGGCAGCGGCAAATACCATGGCTATCCAGAATGTAGGCATACAGTAGAAAAACAAACTGGAGGTTACTAAAGAGATGTCCACAGGTTTACCGTGGAACCAACCAGCAACTAATCCCAGCACGATTCCGATAATCATAGCCAGCGTAATGGCTGCCAGTAGCAACAGTATTGAATTCCCTATCTTATCTAATATTAAGGGAAAGGCTGCTGTGTGGTATTTGAATGACATGCCAAGATCGAAAGTGAGCAGGTTTTTGATATATATAAAGAATTGCTGCCACATAGGTTTATCTAGGCCATATAGTTGGTTCAAATGGGCTATCATACTTTGAGTGAGGCGGTAAGACTTTATCATGAGTTTTATGGGGTCGCCAGGCATAAGACGGAAAAGAAAGAAATTAGCTACGATGATAAAGAATAAGGTGCTGATGCTGTCGATTAACCTGTGGAGGATATACTTGTGAGTGCTCATTTCAGAGATTCCTCATATCTTACCCCGCTGTGGTGGGCAACCCAACGCACGACATCGTGAAGTTGGCCTACGCAGTGGCCTAGTTTGTTGAAACCGATGTTAATATTAATCCTTAGAAGAGAATGTTTTCCATGCCACATACTATTACACTCCGTTAGCGAAGGAGCAGCTATAACTGATGGGTTTCTCAATCATCATATATAGCTGCTCCTTTCTCATTATGTATTTACCTTAGCTTACCGTATCTGCAGTGATGGCAAACATTTTTGATACTATTCCATAGGAACCTAGACCTCTGAGTAATTCGAGATCCATGACTACTTTATCGTTTCTGAAAGCACAGAGATTCCCGTAATAAGCCCATGTAATGTAGGGTACATCTCTCTGTATTAATTCCTGCATTTTCCAGTACAGGGCCCTGCGTTCTTCACGGGTTTGGACTAATGCTGCTTGCTCGTACGCCTCGTCGAGTTCTGGATTACAATAGCCAGACTCGCTCCACCCACCTGGGGCAGCCTGTTCACAGGTCATGGTGCAAAGCAAGTAGTGAGGGTCTGGGTCACCAGCCCAGCCCCAAAAGGCCATATCGAAATCACCATTAGGGTTCATCACGTCCCACAAGGTCTCACTGTCCAAGGCGGATATATCTAATTGGATACCTACTTTCTCTGTCTCCCTACTCCACACAGTGGCCACATCAAGCTCGTATGGGGTGCCAGCATCTACATAGACATCAAACTTAAGTGGTAGGCCTTCTGCTGTCTCTCTTATGCCATCTCCATCCGTGTCCAGATAACCGGCTTCATCCAGTATTTGACTGGCTTTGTCAAGGTCGTAGCCACGGCAGTCCAGTTCACTGTTAGCAAAGTCTTTGAAGTAGGGTGCGAGATATGCACATCCAGGAATGCCGAATTTGCCGTGAGCGATCTCGGCTGCTACCTCTTCATCGAGACACCAGTCCAGAGCCTGTTTCACTCTGATATCTTTAAGAGCAGGGTGAGGGTGACTGTCTCCGCCTCTTGCCCAGGCATTGTCCCAGCAGTTAAATACAACCTGGTCGAAAACCATTGCGGCAAGGTCTGCTATGGTTACTTCAGACACTGGCTCAAGTGCTTTTGCCATCTTAAAATCCACCCCACCATAGACGGCGTCAATGTTACCGGCTTTAAAATCCTGTAGCATTACAGAGGCATCGGCATATCCTTTAATTATGTATTCGTCAATATTCGCGCCTAGCACTTCTTTGGCAAATTGACTAGCATCAAGCCTTATATACTCGTCTGGTACGAATTCCACAACCTGGTAAGGACCAGAGCCGTGGGTCATTTCTAGAGGTAGCTCTCCCAGAGCTTCTTCCGGTGCTATATCCTGCCAGACGTGTTTGGGAATTATCGGGACAATGTAGAATGGATTGTACTTAAGCCAATCAGGGTTTACCTGTTCCTTCAGTGTCATCTCTACAGTATAATCATCGATCACTTTCCACCCTTGTATCTGCGAGCAGATCGAAGCGTACCAGGACAAGTCATTGTCGACTATATAGTTGTAAGTAAAGGCAACATCTTCTGCGGTGAGTGGTGTTCCATCCCACCATGTAGCATCGTCTCTGATTGTTATGGTGTAAGTTAGCCTATCTGCTGATATTTCGATGTTCTTGGCTAAATTGGGACGAGCCACGTCTTCAGGTCCTAACTCGTAGAGTGAATCATAAACCCACGCAATAAGTCCGTAGTATACATTACCTGTTGTTTGGAAAACATTAAGTCCGGTAGGTAGGTTCATGGTTCCGATAGTAATAACTTTTTCAGGCTGTTCCACTTCTCCTGTCGGAGCACAAGCGAAACTAAAAACTAATGCTAAAACAAGGAGAAGGGAGCCAATCTTTAACACTCTTCTATGTTTCATTTTTCCATAACCTCCGTTATAATAAATTTTGTCCCTTTTTGTTTTTACAGGTCACTTTAGTTTTCCATATGCCCTCCTCTTAACTTGCTACTCAGTCCTCTGCACAGTAGGACTCAATGTAGCATAGTAAGTTACTGCTAATCAAATGAGCGATAATCAATTTTAAATAGCCATGGCTGAAGCCAATTTAACCAAAGTTCTCACTCCAACGCCGGTAGCTCCCTTCACTAGATAGCCACTTTCTTTATCGCTAAGGGCAGTCCATGCTATATCAAGATGAACCCAGGGGGTATTATCCACAAATTCACTCAGAAAAAGGGCA
>JAGGZD010000062.1 GCA_021162245.1 Dehalococcoidia bacterium
CATAGCTACAACTAGCTTATTAACGTCTCCCTTCTTATCCTTCGCCTAGTAACTCCATCGCTTTCTTCGCCGCATCAGCCGCATCTACTCCATATGCATCCGCTCCTATCCTGTCTGCCCACCTCTGCGTCGCTGGAGCTCCTCCTACCATTACCTTGACTTTCTCCCGCAAACCAGCTTTCTTTAACTCCTGTATTAACGTCTTCTGAACGCTCATCGTCGTCGTTAATAATGCACTCATCCCTATTATGTCAGCATCTATTTCCTTAGCTTTGTCTATGAATTTTTGCGTCTCTACATCTCGACCTAAATCATATACATCAAATCCATTCGCCTGTAAGAACGAAACTACCATGCTCTTCCCTATATCATGAATGTCTCCCTGTGCTGTCCCTATCACTACCTTCCCCCTCTTCGTCGCACTATCAGGTAACGCACTCGTAAGAATATCCGTCGCCCCTTTCATGGCCTCAGCCGATAGTATCAACTCCGGTAAAAATAACTCCCCCTTCCCAAAAAGATCACCTACCTCTGTTATCCCTAACCTGAATCCTTTGTTAATTACCTCTAATGGATCCATCCCCTCAGCAACTGCTTTCTTCGCCAACTCCTCCGCCTTGCCTTTATCAGCCCCCTTAATCGACTCCTTGGCTTCATTTAAAAATTTCTCTGTATCCATGTGTCCTGGCCTCCTTTTTCCTTAATCTCTTCTTTAGTTCTTGCATAACCAGTTGCGATAACCTTAGTTCAATTTCAATTCACCAATAATTTCCTCCCACTTTATGCCCATTGGCAGCGCAATCTCCATCAAACTCATACCACAACACAATTATGCCGCTTCCTTTGCTATCTTTTCTTTTAATTCTCCTTCAGCATTTTTCACAATTGAACGTAAAGAGGAAAGTGTTTCCGCAGACAACGGCTCAGGTTTGTGATTCTCAAGAATCAATAAAAGCTCTTCATGCGCCCTTTCAGTCATGTCCTTACTTCCACTGCTCTCCCATGGCTCTCTCATCCTCCTATCAATCAACTTCGAATGGGATTGCTCCTTCATGTGTTCCAATGTGTGTTTCGTACTTAAGAAGTTACCTCCAGGCCCTACCTGCTTGATAGATTCTAAAGCTATGTTCTCGTCATTGACCTCTACCCCTTTCACCGCTGCTCTAACCATTTTGGCTATTTCGTTATCTATCACCAGCTGGGTTAGATCAAATGTAATCCCAAGCTCAAGCATTCCCATACCGTAAATCAAATTAGCCCCTGCTAACGCCGGTAAAAGAGCTGTAATACTCTTTTCATGGCCTGCCTGAACATCAGGAACTTTGCTGTCTGCCTACCCACCTGCAACCAGACTGCACAGACGATAATACTGAGCCAACTTCACTACAGCAGCACTGATTACAGCAAGCTCAGGAGAACCTACCGGGGTAGTCGCAGTTTTTAAATCTATACAGGTGGTTGAACTACCATAAATTATCGGAGCACCTTTACAGGTTAACTGGGATAAGACAATTTCGCTCAATATTTCAGCGTTATGGACAACCAGCGCCCCTGCTAGGGTAACAGGTGATGTGCCACCTGATAGCCCCATGGACAAAGCAATATGCGGAATTCCAGCCATTGCAGATTCAATGACATCCCCGGCAGGAATTTTGCCGAGAGTTAATGGGCTAACAGGACACGATATAGTAGTCCATAGAGGGCGCTCTTTCAATTTCTCCTTTCCACCTGCAACAGCCGCTGCCATTTCAATACGCACTCTCGTCAATTCTTCACCACCATCACCGCTTGCTATATGCTTTGTAGTATTAGCCAGCAAAGCTTCCATAACGTGAAGAGCACTTACATCCGAGGAAACATCCCTAGCATCACAAGGTCTCCATGTAACATCCACTTCACTAAGGGCATCCGTGACTAATGCAATGTTGGACACATCTTGTTTCGTCGATTCCCTGTACTCACCTGTAAAAGGATCTGTTACCATTGGAGCTTCCCCAAAATTGGTAAAATTAACCCTGCTCCCTCCCAAAATCACGTCATTCTTGGGATTCCTTCCAGCAAGTAGAATCTCGCTGGGCACAGAACGAATGGCATCCTCAACTACATAAGCAGGAATTTTAACCAGTTGCTTCTCTTTATCAACAATACAACCACCACCATCAAAAATGTCCAATGCCTTGCTATGCTCAACCTTCACACCTGTCTGCTCCAACAACTCTAAAGTCGCCAGATGAAGCTCATACAACTCATCATCTGAAAGCAGATTTAACCCCATCCCCTGCATTAACTGCCTGCCTGCACTTGTCCTGCGTTTCCCCATCTAATCACCTCCTTCTTGAATTAGCTGCTTCAGCAATTTCCAACATCCCATTTAACGCTTTCATAAAGAATCAATTAGTTTCCTTTTTGCTTCACTCTCGCAATATAATTTCACAGTCTCCAGCTACTATTTCTTACACTTCCATTTTTTTGCCTATTCTATCTTTAAACATGTTTACACAGTTAATTTCTATATCTAACAATTTTGCTATACGAAACTTCGCATCGATCCCCTTAGACACACGAGGAAGAGCATTGACTCTACCAATATCCAAATCTTCCCTTACTTCATTCATAACTATAGGGTCTGCAAGATCAGCCACAGAAACTTTCAACTTATTAGCCACATATTCTTTTGCTTCCTTGATTTTCATTCCCCGGGACATTTGCATGCGCCCTACCAGATCTCCAGCAGTGCGCATACCGCCCATGCCCGAAGCAATACTGTGGGTAATATGCATCCCCAGAGGATCCCCCACTCCTACCTACAATCCATCCAACCTAGCCACTTCCACCATGGCTTTAGAAACTCTGGACACTGAATCTACAGGGGGTGTAAGTGTTACAGGAATTCCTTCTACCCCCATACCCACATTAGCATGAACAGGTATATGCGAATTTTCACCGCAAATCTTGGCAAAAGTAGCTGACCTGGCTACGTTCCACGGGCATGATTCATCTGTATTAGTATTAATAGCAGGGCCAAAAATAGTAGCCCCTGCTTTCTCAACTAGCTCAAGTTGCTTATGCGGATATAGGCCCGCCAGGCGCACCCCATCATATTCTAACCCTCCATGCATCCCCAGAATGAATTCCCCAGACATTCCTACCTCAATACACATCTGAGGATACTTCTTCCTTAATATCGCAATAGCACGCAAAACTGCCAGAAATTCCGCATCTCCAGCTGCCGCCGTAGTGTCAAAATTAATGCCGTCTGCTCCTGATTCATACATCGTACTGCCCACAAAGACCATATCCTTAACAGCATGTTCCACCATTTCTTCTTGAGCCGCTCTAGCTTCGGGTATTTTACCCTGAGGTATTAGCTCCATTGGATTGGAACAGGGGCCATCTGGCTGGGTATACAAGCCTAAATTTGGCATGGCTCCATAAAACAAAGCGGGGATTGTTACCAACAACGCTTGCTCCAACGTAGGTTGTTCAATCCACATGATAGACTTCGCTGGTTTATAGCTGTAATCCATATGCCCCATCTCCATCGTATCAGCGCCAAGTGCTCTTTCATAAAGTTGCAATGATTGTAGCCTACTCACCGATATATTCGCCCTATTAAATTTAGTAGTACCGCTATCATAACTAAGAATTACTTCCTTTCCTCTCTCCACACCAACGCTTTTATCAGGGCACTTGTAGATATCAAGTAAGCGTCGCAAATCATCCTCGGAGAGAGGAGGAATCTTTGCTCTCTCGGCAGCATCCTTCGTACCTTCTTCCAAATCTCGCTTTAATTCACTTTCACTGAGCTCAATTGCGGAGCCATCTCCCATCCTTGTATAAAATTTCTCCATTTATTACCTCCTTCTTATCTTATTCACTTTTTATTGCTACCCCTCTGTCACGACAACGAAATACCAGTCTAACCTCAAAGCGAGCTACATCATACTACAAATTGGTCCTGTATATCCTTTTAAGCATCCTCATTATACCATCAGGAAGCTCAGAAACTCTACCAATTACCACCACCTTGCCCAGGCCATACAAATCACTTTGATCAACCTCCACCGATATAGTAATAACATCCACACCGCCTTTCTGGCATTGTCTTAATGCTTGTCTTATTGTAAATGTGTCTTTGGGACAACCGTCAGTGAAATGAATTACCATTTTCCTGTGGGCAGACCTCCTCTTCAGTAAAAGCAAGGCCGCGGCAATTGCTTCTCCTGAAGGAGTACCTCCACCAGTCCAGATACTCTCCAGAGATAACTTCATTTTGGACGAGGCAAGCCGTGACAACTGGACATCAGACCCCGAATGAAGTCCCTTGCCAGTATAAGTAACTACCTCATACCAGACTTTAGGGGATAAGGGCTGTAACGCTTCCGCGAATATACAGGCTGTTTTGTTCACATCACCCAGATAAGGATTCATAGAAGCCGAAACATCTATAAGAAGCACTACCGCCAAGGGAGACTTGTTTCTTATGTCCCGTACCTTGAATACTGTGGTCTTACCCACTCCTGCTTTGGACAATCTTCTACCATCTAGCTTGCCGTTTTTAAGTCCGTGCCTCCATTTTGCCCCTAATACATCAAGCTGAGAGAAAATATGATGAACCTGTTGGATCTCTTTAGATACCATATTCTTTACCTTATTATAGGACAAAGGGTCATAGAAACCATTCTTGATTTTAGTGACGCTAGCTCTAATCCCCATCTGGCTAAGCTGTTGAGTGAGATCCTCCACATGACCACTAGCATAATCCCCCATTTTCTCATTTGCATCCCGACTGGCATCAGTTTTCGTAGAGTTATCCGTGTAATTACACAAATCTTGAAGGCTTCCAGGAAAGTTGCTTCCGTAAATGTTTCTACGTAGCTGCTCAGCTATCTCGTCATCATAAGAATTCTCATTTTGGGACTTCCTGCTCTCCGTCTCTAATTTTGCCTGCCCCGTGACGGAGCTAACATCCTTTATGGGGAACTGCTGCAACCATTTCCAGTTATCCACAGCCATATCCAATCTCTTCCGCGAATCAACCACTTTGATATAATCAGCGGTTTTCTGTATCAGGGGAGCCAATACCTCCATTACTTTTGGAGAGGCTTTATCAGACACACTTTCACCATACAAAGACACGGCTGCCCAAACTTCGACGAGGTTGCCTCTAGAAAAATCTCCAGACAGCAATTTAGTGGCTTGTCTACCCCATTCAGGATACATAACCACTTTCGCAGCTCCAATGTATTCGGAAAGAGTGCTTGAAATCCTTCCCATCCTTGAATCTATATAAGCACTCTCCAGGATATTATGTAAGTTGCTCAATGCGCGCTTTTCATCGTTTGATAACTTGTGCCAATCTTGGTAGTTAGAAGTTGGTTCGGTCCATCTTTCATATCCCGCTTCGTGAATTGCCATGCCAAGCACCACATCCACAACTCGTCCAGGGATAGGTGTTTTGAAACCATTCAAAATACCACCATCTAGTCCAATAAGCTTTTTGGAATAAGAAACTACAAATTGACCTACCCACTGCACGCCATACCTCCCCCCCAAAAGCTCCACCACCCTGGCTGCTCCATCCAATATAGAAGCCAGTTCACTTACCCTGTCTCTAGACTTATCTACCCTCCAATAATCGGAGAGATTTTTAGCCATTGTTTTCCCCTACAGGAATAATTTCTTGATCATCTTCCACATAGGGATTTGTTTCCAGCCACTGGAGAGCTTCCAGAGACATTTTTTCCATAGAGGTATCTTCAATTCCATTGATAATAGCGGTTTCCACCGCATCCCTTAAAGAAGCTTTGTCCTTTAGTTCTTCAGTAGCCACAAGCAATTGCCTCGTGGACACTGGGATTGGATTAGTTGCCTTCCTCAGAGTATTGGCAAAAAGAATCAATTTGCTCGCCATATCCTTGCTCAATCCGTACTTCTGCAGAATCTCGGCCTCCGCCCCACGAGGGGGATAGCTAAGTCTTATAGTTCTGGTAAACCTATCCCTTAACGCACTATCCAGAGGGTTAGTTCCGTAATAGTCATCTCCCTCGTTAATAGTAGCAAAGAATATTACCCCTCGGGCCACCGTTATCTTGTATCCGAGGTCATCACTCCACATAGAGCGACGCCAATCAAGCAATCCCAATATAGCGTTCAGTACCTCAGGATGTGCTCGGTTTATCTCATCTAGAAGAGTCACCGAACAAGGAGTTTCAATAGCATGGACAAACCTGGCTTTACGATACCATGTTTCCCCATTGCTAAGTCTATCTTTCCCAAACCATTGCTCAGCATCTACAAAAGCTCCGCAGTGAACTTCATGGTATGGCCGCTGGAACATACGAGCAAACTCCCTGGCCAAAGTAGTTTTGCCACACCCCTTAGGCCCACGGATAAGGGCATTTACCCACTCTCCCCTCTCTGATCTGGAAGCTATCCGAGACAATCTTTCCCTGTTCTGTGAAGATATCCAGAAACCAGTCTCCCCTGGTGGAACAGCAATAGCACCGTCCGCAGAAGAGGCAAGAATTCGCTCATCATTGGGAATCATTTTGTACCTTCATCCTTTAGATATTCAGACGTACGCCATCAAAATACATAAGGGCACGCCCTACTCGCTGAATATTTTGATATCCCTTATTCACCATAACAAGCCTTTCCAGTCCAAACCCTATTCCCACCCATGGGTCCCCCCAACCCCATTGACTATCCAGAGCATTGGGGCCTATAACCCCCGAGCCAACTTCTAAGCCAGCAATGACGTCAATCGTTTCACCATAGACTTCGCTACATGTAGAAGTTAACTGATAGTCTTTTATCTCCGCAGCATCCATTACTATGGCAGCTAGCTCCTCTAATCTTTGCCTTCCTCCCTCCTCAGGAGAGCCAAGCTCCACAAGATTTAACATTGTAAATTCATTCAGGTGGTGACCACCTTTTGAATCTTTGCGGAAACAAGGACCTACTTCAAAAGCTCGTATTGGCTTATCATACAAGCGGGTAAATTCAGCCAAAAGATAATAAAGATTTGGGGCTAACATCGGCCTTAAACATTTATCATCGCTCACCCAAAATACCTGCTTAAATAGTGGCTGCTCTGGCGTAATGGACATCTTTGCCAGCAGGCCTTTAGCCAGAATAATTGGCGTAATTACCTGGAAAAATCCATTACCAATAAGAACATCGATGAGTTTAGCCTCCAGTTCACAAAGTGCAGGGCGATGGCGAACATTTCTCACTTCCAACAAATGCTGTTTACCCTGTCTTACAAGCAACTGCTCTATATTACGGAAAGCCTCATCTCGATCTTGAGCACTGGAAAATGATTTTTCTTGAAAATCCGCAGGAGCATTCAACTCCCTCAGCCGTTGTTTTTGAACTTTCGAAAAACTAATATTCATCCACCCCCGTTGCCTCAACAAGAATTTTCACATAATCAGGCGCAGCAGCTAATTCAATATAATGAACTTTCGAAGCTATATCCTGCGCCTCCATGCGTTTGCTCCTGGAAATTAGAGCCAGTTTAGCCCCCATACCTGCAGCATTCCCTACCTGTTCAAAACAATCCAAAGGGAGTGCAGGCAGCATCCCAATAGTCATCGCACTTGAGATATCAATGTAGCTACCAAAAGCTCCAGCGATAATCACTTTATCGATTTCTCCTGAAGAACGCCCACGAGCACTCAAAAGAACTTCAATGCCCGACCGCAATGCCCCCTTAGCCAACTGTATCGCTCGCACATCCTTTTGAGTAATGGTAATCGCTGGAAATTCATTCTTTTCTCCCTCAGCAATGATAAACTCGCGCCGCGCTTCGTCATCATGCACCCGAGGATGATTATTCAACATCCTGCCGCTCTTATTTACGATGCCAGCTAATCGCAACTGCGCTACTGCATCCAGTACGCCAGAGCCACAAATTCCAATTGGCCTAACTTTATCAACGGTGAGGTAATCAATAATATTATCCGATATCCTCAGCCGTTCTATCGCTCCGGCAGCAGCTCGCATGCCATCCTTAATTTCTGCTCCTTCAAATGCGGGTCCCGATGCACAGGACACACTGGCTATTTCATCTCCATCTATCAACGAAACCTCGCTATTTGTCCCAATATCAACAGCTAAGACTAAACCCTCTTTCTGCCATATCCCCTTTGTAGATAGTAGCATCGCTACATGGTCAGCTCCCACAAATCCAGCAATGTTCGGTAATATGTGTACATAAGTTCCTGGAGCTATATCCAGCCCTAAATCTCGAGCTTTAATATCCACAGCATCTTTCACCACCGGTACATAAGGGGCAGACGCCAATTGCTCTATCGGCAAGCGTAACAGAAGGTGATGCATAGCAGTATTTCCTACTATCACGGATTCCACAACTTCATCTGGACGTGCACTAACTTCATCACAAAGCTCAAACAATAATCTGTTCAGTTCATCTACAACCACCTTCTGCATCAATTTCCCGCCTCCCTTTTTTTCTAAAACAAAGGAAAGGCGCGAAACGATATCATCTCCATAAGCAAATTGAGGATTCATGGCTCCTTTAGCAGCTAATGTTTTACCACTTTTCAAATCCATTAAATAAGCAGCTATTTTTGTGCTTCCTAAATCCACAGCCAACCCTAACTGGCGACCAGACTGGGGCCCAATGGCTACTATTTCATTAGCTTTCACGAAAACTTTAGCTTCCCAACCCCATGCTCTCAGCAAAGGAGAAGCAGTTTTTAAAACCTCAATATCGATAGTGCTGCAATTTACTCCTTGATTCCTCAATTCTCCTAATATACGTTCAGCATCAGCCTGCAAATCTGACATAGAGGGAGCAGTCAAACAGATATTATGAGCTTGAACAGCTGGATCTGGAGCAACGTCAATATCAAAGCCTTCCACCTGCAGACGTTGCATCGTGGTCATTGAGCCAGGAGGAACAAGCAATTCCAAATCGCCCTTTGGATATGTCTGGCAAGCCAGGCGCCAGCCTTCTTTCAACTCCTGAGACGAAAAAGCCTTTAACTCATTAGCTGTAGGTTCCGAAACAGCTCCTCCTAGAACTCGCACCTTGCAGCAATTTCCCCGTCCATGGCCTCCACATATGCTAACCATATCCACGCCCGCTTGATGTGCACAGTCCAGAAGAGATTGATCATCTCTACACTTCCCGCTCTTGCCTGTCGGTTTAAAATCAATTCGGTAAAATTTCACTTTTGAATACTCCTTAACCCTCCAAGTCGCTTATGTTTGATAATTTAATGTAACTGTCAGCAGGCAGGGCTAAGCCTGCTGCAACTTCTACCGCTTTGATAATTCCTATCGGGACAGGACAAGCCGTATGAAGATTGCAACCCTGGGCTAAGCGCAAAACTGTTGGCGTATCATTAAGGGAACCAATTTCCCGAAACGGATCCACATGAGTCAACTCCTCTGCCATATTCTGGACATTCTCACACTCGCTCTTGATTTTCAGGGAAATTCGCCGACTATTCTCTCTCTCAACTTCGATAATAGTTGTGTATCCACATACTCCAGCAAACACCTCTGCCCTTACTCTTTCAATCTTACCCATATTCAACAACTTTTCTGCCAGCTTAGCTTGATTCTTGCTGAATATATGATAGCACTTAATCAAGTAGATTGCATGGAGGTGTGCTGGCTGACCACATAGGTAACACTGAACTATGGGTTTTAGCAAGTTCCTTTTCAATATACTCCACAGGGGTAAGATAGACAAGAGACTGATGAGGGCGGTTGAAGTTATACTCAACAAG
>JAGGZD010000033.1 GCA_021162245.1 Dehalococcoidia bacterium
ATCAGCGCTTCTTACGACTACTATGACAGGGATGGAGGATGTAATAAAAGCGATGAGAGAGGCTGGTTTAAAGGCCAGGGTAATGATAGGGGGAGCATCTGTGACGCAAGAATTTGCAGATAAGATAAGAGCTGATGGATATGTACCTGATGCGCCATCTGCCGTTGGGAAGGCAAAGGAGCTGGTCAAAAGTTAAAAACAATAAGGAGCTAACGAATATGAAAGTAGTTTGTTTAGGAGGAGCAGGAGCCATGGCTTCTTCCTGCGCGTACGACCTGCATAAAACAAGTGATTTTGATGAGATAGTTATTGCAGACTTTGATGAAGGAAAAGCAAGGCAGGTCATAGATTTGATGGATGGCGACAAGAGATTTTCGTATGTTAAGCTGGACGCCTCTAAGAAAGACGAAATAGTTAAAGTATTGAAAGATGCTGACTATGTTGTCGATGGGTTGCCTTATAAGTATGTATATAATTTCATGGATGCAGTGAAGGAAGTGGGAATAAACGGTGTGAGCCTGAATATGGGAGAGGATTTGGATAAGGCAGTATATTACTCCTCCGCTCTGGAGAAAATGGGTAAAACTATGCTCATAGGGAACGGCGGATGCGCAACTACGTGCGAAATAGCAATGTTAGGATGCGAGGAAATGGATGAGATAGATGATATTAATTTATACTGGGGCATGTGGAGACCGATTACCCATAGTACCGTTGGCCTTGCAGACACAGTCGTTGGCGAATATGACCCCAGATCGGACGCAAGGGTTTACTGGGAAAAAGGCAAAATTATTCGTAATCTCCCCCCTTTTGCTTTGGCCAAGGAATTTGAATTTCCAGAACCTATAGGCAAACAAGAACCGCATATCATAATGCATTGGGAACCTGCGACTCTTCCTTTAGTCCCTATAATTAAAGAGAAGAGAGTGAAACGAATCGTAGTCAGAGGAATATGGCATTACGGATGGACGAGGCTCATAAGAACTTTGTTGGAGAATGGCATCTTTGAAGCAGAGCCAGTGGTGATCAACGGAGTAGAAGTATCACCTTTTGAAGTTGTTATGGAACACATAAAACGGCAAAGTGCAGAGAAGTGGGAAGATCCCTATGAACTGGCTGAGAAACTTGGGTTTAACCCTCAGTGTATATTGTCTGTAGAAATAACTGGATATAAGAATGGTATGGGCAAAAGAACTGTATACCATAGTCAATTACCTTACCCATTCTTTGATGGCAAGCCTGTAACCGCTTCAATGGAATATGGAACGTATGTTGGCGTGGCATGTTCGGTGTCACTTCAGATGTTACAACACGGAGAGATATCCAAGAAGGGAGCAGTAACAATTGAAACAACCAGTGTGCCTCCAAAGAAATACCTCGACGAATATGGGAAGAGGGGAGCGAAACTCACAAGGCAAAAATTCCTTAGGGATGGGGATATTATGAGGGATAAACCCTCCATACCGAAAAGTATGAGGGAATATAGGCATTGGAGCCTGCAGCCGTAATCAAATAATCTTGCAATAGGAATAGAAATTGCAAGAAAAGAGAAGGAGGGGGATAATGAAAGAATTTAGTTTCGTGCCACCGGGGAAGACTGTCTTTGGAGTGGGGGTTTCCAGACGGGTGGGGGAAGAAGCAATGATGTTTGGCAAGAGGGCATTAATTGTTTCTGACCCAGGTGTGGTTAAGGCGGGGCTTGTAGAGCCGATCAGGAAAAATCTTGAGGCCAAGGGAATAGAAACGGTACTTTTTAGTCAAGTTGCCCCGAACCCCAGGGATGTTGATTGTGGCGAAGGTGTGGTTGGGGCAAGGGAATTTGGCGCAGATGTACTGGTGGCTGTGGGTGGTGGTTCAGTGATGGATACCGCCAAATGTGTTGGGGCAATCCTGGCCAATGGAGGAGAGCCTAAGGACTGGTTTGGATTCGATAAACTTAAAAAGCACCCGGTCCCATTGATAGGTATTCCTACTACCTCGGGGACTGCAAGTGAAGTGACAACGTGCGCTGTGATCACTAATTCCGAGACCAGGGTTAAGGAGTGTATTCAGGATGCTAAGCTCACTTTCAACGTTGCCTTGGTCGATCCTGAGATGACAATCTCGGCGCCTCCGTTGCTTACAGCATCTACAGGGATGGATGCTTTATGCCATGCAGTAGAAGCATATACTTCTATTCCAGCAAATCCGGTGACGGATATCTTTGCTTTGAAGGCTATCTCTATTATCGCTAGATGGTTGGAGGCTGCTTTCACTAATGGGAGTGATATAGAGGCACGGACTCAAATGTCATTGGGATGCCTGTTGGCTGGATATGCTTTTTCTAATGCTGATACGTGTGGCGTACATTGCATGGCGGAATCATTGGGAGGCCTTTACGATACTCCACATGGTATAGCATGCTCCATATTCCTGCCGTTTGTTACCGAATTCAATATAGCTGCTAATCCGCAAAAGCATGCTGATGTTGCAAGGGCTATGGGAGTGGATATCGTGGGCCTGAGTTTGGAAGAAGGGGCTATGAGAGGTGTTGAAAAGATGCACAGGACTTGTGTTAATCTGAAAATCCCTAGGCTAAGGGACCTGGGGTATGTAAGAGAATCTGATTTCCCTGAACTGGCAAGAAGAGCTGCTCAAAACGTCTCTGCCGACAGCAACCCTAGGAAAGCGGGAGAGAATGAATATCTTGGGCTTTACAAGAAGGCATACAAGGCTTGATTTAAATAGGATTCAAGGTTTGTCCTGAGCCTTATTTTACTCGTGCTTGTAGAACAAAACAGGGGGTTTTGGCCTATTTACAATGCTGAAATATGAGCGTTGGAGAATAAGGTATTTGGAAATCCGAAGTATGACTTTGTATTAAACAAGCATTTAGACTGGTAAAAATAGAAGGTACTGGACTATAATTAGTCCTGTGATTTCAGTTGAACAAGCTTTAGAAGAGATTTTAAGTTACTTTGCAGTTCTAGAAGCTGAAGAGAAACCTATCCTGGATTGTTTAGACCAGGTTCTGGTTGAAGATATCTACTCTGCTATTGATATCCCCCCACTGGATAATTCTGCTATGGATGGATTTGCTGTAAGAGCTGTAGATACGCGTGGCGCATGCGAATCGTCGCCGAAGATCCTTACTGTTATTGACGAGGTTGCTGCTGGCTCTTTGGCTGGCAGAGAAGTCGAGTCAGGAACGGCAATTCGTATTATGACAGGAGCGCCATTACCCAGTGGAGCTGATTCCGTGGTGCAATTTGAAGATACCGACGAGGTGGTGCGAAAATCATCCGGAGGTAATCTGTCCCATATTGGCATATTGCGCCAGGTGGGGGAAGGATTAAACGTTAGATGCAAGGGAGAAGATATTGCCGGGGGGGCACTAATTTTGCGAAAGGGAACTGTACTACACCCCTCAGAAATAGGCATATTAGCTTCTCTGGGGCATCCTACTGTTCTGGTTATACGCCGCCCAGTTGTTTCGATTCTGGCTACGGGCGATGAACTTGTGGAGGTTGGGCAGCCATTGCCTCCTGGTAAAATTTATAATAGTAATTCCTATTCCATTGCTTCCCAGGTCCTGCGTTATGGGGGGCTTCCTAAGATCCTTGGTATAGGGCATGATTCGGTTTCCTCGCTCAATGAAAAACTTGATGAGGGGCTGGATGCTGATATGCTTATTACCTCTGGTGGTGTATCTCTTGGGGACTATGATGTAGTGAAAAATGTTTTGGCAGAGCGTGGGGAGATTGCCCTTTGGACAGTGTGTATGAAACCAGGGAAACCATCTGCTTTTGGTGTGATTACAAATGGAGAAAAGAGGATACCTCTCTTGGGGCTGCCAGGCAACCCTGTTAGCTCTATGGTTACCTTTGAACAATTTGCGCGCCCAGCTATTTTAAAGATGTTGGGGAAGAAAAACTTTGCCAAGCCATGGGTTCAGGCAATTATCGGGGATAATGTGAGAAACACTGATGGACGCCGTATTTTTGCTAGGGTAATAGTTGCGAAGCGTGGCGAGCGATATTACGCTCGTCTTACAGGGCCGCAGGGTTCAGGAATTCTTACATCGATGGCAAGAGCAAATGGCTTGGCTGTTATCCCAGAAAATACAAAAGAAGTTAAGGCTGGAGATATAGTTAAAGTGCAAATGTTGAATTGGAGCGAAAATTTGATACTGGAGGACGAAAAATGTGTTCAGTAGTTTCTATTGTGGGTAAATCAGGAGTTGGTAAGACAGCTCTTGTTGAGAAGTTGATTGTGGAGTTCAAAAAACGGGGATATCGAGTGGCTACTGTGAAACATAGCCCTGGCGGGATAGATATAGATAAGCCAGGAAAAGATAGCTGGAAATTTGCCGAGGCGGGGAGTGACGCGGTAGTTGTTAGCTCTCCTGACAAACTTGCCCTTGTCAAGAGAGTAGAACACGACCCCAACATTGAAGAGATTCTGAGGGTTGTCGGTACTGATTTTGACTTGACATTGATTGAGGGATTCAAAAAAGGCAAAGCTCATAAAATCGAGGTACATAGAAAGGAATTGGGCAGTGATTTAACATGCCCCTCCAAAGTGCTCTCTGCTATAGTCACTGATGAATTCTTGGATATAGATGTGCCTCAGTTTCCACTGGCTGATATCTCAGCAGTAGCCGACTTCATAGAAAAGGAATTTATCTTACAAAGCAAGAGCAACACATCTCTTTTTATTAATGGTAAACAGGTTTTTATAAAACCTTTTGTAAAGGATATTATTGCTAAAGCTTTATTAGCTATGGTTTCAACACTGAAAGGCGTTGAGGATGTGAGGAGCCTTGATATTTTGATGAAGAGCGAAGTTGGCTCGAACATTAACTCTGACCTTAATCCGTGGGTCGGGAGAAAAT
>JAGGZD010000085.1 GCA_021162245.1 Dehalococcoidia bacterium
GCATGGGCAAGTAGCACAGCAGCAAGATTTATCAGCTTACTTTTTCGTGCGTTGCGTCGAGCTTTATCTCAGGAACGGTGGAGTCATTGCTTTCGTCATGTCCTACGCTGCCATGACCCGCCGCCAATTTGCTAGGTTCAGGAGAGGACTGTACGGCGCTGCGCAAAGAGGTAGTTCGAGGCTGATTCACGTCACCGTGCAATTCACGTCTGCATGGGTATTCTCAGACCAGGTACAACCTCTCTTCCCTGTGCCTTCTTGCGTGCTCTTCGCCAGGCCCGGCGATGGTCCGGGGCCAAGGCTACCGAGCCGGGTGCAGGTCGCCGCCGGCATTCTGCCGCGACGCGATGCTTCGGAACCGGAGGCTAGCCAGTATCTGTCCTGGCACGATGATGTCTGGCCGAGCGAGCGAGTCAATAGAGTCACGGAAGGTTACGCAGCCAGTTTCCGAGATGGCGCTACTGTTTTTCCACGAGTCCTCTTCACGGTCCGTAAAGTAGAAACTGGAATGCTCGGAGCCAACGCGACTGCGCCCGTGGTCGAAAGCCGCCGCACGAATTTGGAGAAGCCGCCATGGAAAGATATACGCTCACTCAGAGGCAATATTGAGACTGATTTTTTGCGTCCGCTGTACCTGGGGGAGTCTATTGCACCATTCCGTGTCCTTTCACAAATTCTGTCAGTAGTACCCTGGGAGGCTAAACGGAGGCGTTTGCTTACCGCTACCGAGGCTCAATCCCGTGGCTATGCGCATCTGGCGGGGTGGCTGACAGAGGCTGAGCGCATGTGGTCGCAGCACAGTAGCGGCAAGAGAACTCTGTTGGAGCAGTTGGACTACTACGGCCAGCTTTCAGCACAGTTCCCTATCGCACCGCTCAGGGTCGTGTACAGTAAAGCTGGCACCTTACCTGCTGCTACCCTCATGAAGGGCCAAGCGAGCCTAGTTGACCACACGTTGTACTGGGCTACCGTTAACGGCCCAGACGAAGGATACTACTTGCTGGCTGTTCTTAACAGCGAGACGGCTCGCAAGTTGACTGAAGGTCTTCAAGCGAGAGGACAGTGGGGAGCTCGCCACTTCGATAAGGTTATGCTTTCCCTGCCCATTCCCCGGTTTGACCGCGCCGATAAGCTACACAGGGCGCTGGCAAGGGCAGCGGTTCATGCGGAACAGGTTGCTGCCGCCGTTCAGCTAAATGAAGGAATGCACTTCGTCAAGGCCAGACAGAGAATCCGCACCACCCTGCGCGAGAACGGCGTAGCCCAGAAGATAGATAAGCTAGTAGCGGAGCTCTTGAAATTGTAGATATCAACTCCATAGCTTTTTCTTAGCGTCACAAATCGCCCTTATGTTCAATAGCGGTTGAACAGCAGGGCAGCCAATAATTATTTAATAACCAGAATATCCCATATCTTTAGCTCCGGGATTACAAGTTGGAGGTGAGAGGCAGCAAAGACATAATCCAAAATCTGTCCTCCTTCAAAATCCGGAGAGAGTATCTTAACACTGGTCGGTTTTTTCTGTAACGGAAGATTCAGTGAAACCGGAATACCCTCTTTTTCAATAACCCCTTCATTCAAGCCAAAGTCATAGTTAATAAGATGGACAAGAATTTTGTTGCCGTTCTGCCATACTTGAATACCCACCTCTCTCGGTATGGTATCTTCAGAGACCCTTTTGTCTAGCATATTGTCCATGACATCAAGGAACTCCTTGTTTCTTTCCCATCCACTCTTGAATAAGTCAGGCACCCAGTTTATGGCCATATAGGCTGTTCCTCCGGTGGGGAGGCTTAGCTTCGGGTCAACTTGGTTAACAATGATTAGTTTTCCTCCATTTGCCATGTATTCAGGAATCAGGGAAACTGCCTTGCTGTCAAGCCTTCGATTTTCCGGAAGGACGATTACTTCATACTGCCGGAGCTTTTCCAGAGTAAGGGTATTTGGGGAGAAACTGGAATCCTCACTATAAATTACGTCATACTGGAAGTGTGCCACAGTGAGGATTTTAGAAACATTTCTGAACATAGACCAGTGTTCCGATTCTGCATCTGCAATTGATTTGGCTGAAAGCAACACTGCCACCTTTGCCAGGCTCCGCGAGTTATTGCTGAACAGGTCTCGGTTCCCAAGGTAAAAGGAATTCACTTTGTTGACCGCATGGGAGTCAATTGAATAGTCGATAGGGCTTTCCCCAGTCAAGCCAGCTTGGTATTGGTCCTGGAATGCCCCCTTATTGGCATAAGCCTCGGCCATTTTTATCTGCATCATGTCTTCCGGTCTGGTCGAGTTCTGTACTAGCCAGCCAAAGGAGGCATCCATGAAGGCGGCTACTGGACGAGCCTTCGTAGCCGAGTAGAGGAATTTGTATTCGAAAGCAGCGCGGGATCCGTAGCTCTCGATAACATCTTCCAGAGTTAAATTGGTAAAAGCAAAATCTGAGTAAGGTAACGAATTTATCACCAAGGGAAGAAGCCAGTCTCCGTGATTAGCTGGAGCAACAGGAAAATTATCTATCCCCTTTGACCTGGCGTATTCCTTGACCTCGCTGACAAACCGCCGGTAGAATCCAAGCGCACTTTCCCTCTGGAATTCCCGGTAATCACCATAAAGGGGAGCAGATTCCAGCTCATCTTCACCAATGTCCCTGTTATGCAAATAGTTTAAATAGTTGAATGTTTCAAGGTTGCTGATTCCTTTTGCCGAAAGCGCTTGGCTGTTATATCTGTTTCTGAGGTAAGTCCTGAAACCATCTAACGAGGCGTTGCTGAAATCCGGACGCTCTTCATAGCCAGCATAGAAGCTGGAACCCCAAGGATGGATAACCGCAATCCCATCAGCATTCAGGTCGACTATCCTCTTAGCCTGTTCTATCAGTGTCTCCTGCCATAGAGGACTATTGGTTGAGAAATAATATACGGTTCCTTCACCGTACTGGATTGCTTCTCTCCCCTCGTAAGTCACAGCGCAGGCGCCCTTGGATGCCAGTTCTTCTACCTCCTCAGGCCACTTGTCCAGGATGCCACTGAAGTTGATACCGATTACATATTTTATGCCTTTTTTATGTGCTTCATCTATATCCCTCTGGAAGTCAAACTGGGGATTCTTGAGGTCGAAATCAAATACCCCCCGATAGCCGTTGACCGTGCAATTTGCCGCTTTCAGCCTGCTGAAGCTGGTGTCACCCCAATAATTGAACATGCCGTACGTTTGCGATTTAAGCCACCAATCTGGCTCAAAAATGTGGACGGGTTCCGTAGTTTTGTCTGTATCGACAGGGTTGGGAACTTGCGTCGCCGGTTCGGGTGCTTGGGGTGCTGGTTCAGAAGCTTGCGACACACATCCGCTCATAAAAACCATGGCGGTTATTATTAATATCAGGATACCGTATACCGACCGTTTTTGTTTTAGTATTATCACCACTACGGCCTCTATTCTACGCTGGCATTATTCTGGCAGCAAGTGAGATAAAAGTGACCAAGTGGTCTGAGATTTAACAAATCGCTATCTTGTTACTTGGCAACCGAAACACATCGTATTGTACCTCGTTAGTGGGAACACCGCGAATGGCGAACCGCTGGTTCAAGTTCAGATATATGGGTGACACATACAGAGGAGTTCTACGAGGTAACAGATGCCAACTTCAATATACCAGAGCCAAATCAGCTTTGCTGAGCTGGGAGAATGTGTATAATACTATCCGCCCTCACCAGGCATTAGGTTACCTTACTCCACAGGAATTCGTCGAGCACTATCAACAAAATCAGAGAAAGGAGAATGTGTCACTAATCATATAAACGACTATACGGAATGGGTTATTGCAGCGGTGTGACTTATAATTCTCAGAAGAAATCGAAGTGGACACATATTACATATTCTTCTAACGGCAGTTATCAAATAGCATTTTCGTTGTTGCTGCATTCTATTTAAAAAGCAGGAGGATAATTAGATGAGTACCAAACGAAGAAATCAGCATTGCGTAACTCTTTATGACCCATCAAAGGCATACAACGGCTATACCATAGTCTGGGCTGAGGAAGGAAGAGATGCATGGCTCATCGACATGGAA
>JAGGZD010000066.1 GCA_021162245.1 Dehalococcoidia bacterium
AGATAATGGGCTTTCTTTTAAAGAAATAATAGCTGTTTGTTTTCCTCATTTCGGTAACTCCTTATGTTAGGTTAATGTCATCACTAACCATGCCATTAGTGTTACCTATGTATCTCAGCCTCCGCAATTCCACCTATTCGATGTCAGAACACATATAATCCTTTATGACTTGAAATTATTACGGATTATTCCACGAGCTACCACCTAAGTTCGTATGAGCCAAGTACAAAGTTTATATTCTCCTGAAGAGATGTGATTTCCCCATGGGCAAGTAGTGTTTCGTCCAGATCAATCATTATCTTAGTTTCTCCCGTTGGAGAGCCTACAATATGTGCACTGCCACACTGTTTTTGTTTCTCCTGCGTCTTAAAAAGCAGAGTAGCGCGAGACTGTGTTGAACCACTGGGGAGGGAATATGTTTGTAGCTTCGCATCGCTAACCAAAATTCCCCCTTTTTGCGCCAGGTCGCGTATCTCGTCATGAAGCATCTCAGGATTTACACCTCGGTAAGTTTTCTTTATACGGACTGTCATTTTATCCTCCCATGAGACATTATAACACCTTCCTACTTATATGTTACTACAACGCTCATCTGATATAATCATTCATGGTTAAGATGAAAAAGGAATTAATGCGAATCCTGGTATGCCCAGTATGCAAAGACCCTCTACAGCTCAACGTAAGTAAAGAGGATTGCGGCGAGGTTATCAGCGGCTTCCTGCACTGCCCCAGTTGCCGGCATTCATATCCCATTGAGAACTCAATCCCTAACCTGCTACCCCCAACCGTGGATAAAACTCAAGGGGAATAAGCCGCTCCGCTCGTGGGAGATTCCCACACCTCGGTGCATGCTAGTGTTACAGGTGATTCGGAAAAACAGGGTTGAAGCTGATTATATATGGTGGCGGCAAGATTCTCACATGAAGGCTCTATCTTGTCAAATGGTGATACATCGTTGAGGCAGATATGGTCAAACGAAACCAGGACCTCCCTTAAGTGGCTCTTCATTCGAGCAAAATCGTATGCCAGGCCAGTTTCATCCAGCTCTATAGCATTTAAACGCAATATTACTTTGAAACGGTGGCCATGCAAATTTTCGCACTTACCCTGATAATTTCTCAGGTAGTGTGCAGCATCAAAATGCCCTTCCACAAATAATTGATACATCGAAACCTCCTAATTATATTTTTGCACTCCCCCACACCCTTCTACCCTACTGACTAACTCAACAACACTACTACCAAATTCAGGGTGAACCAGTTCCGGGGCAATTTCGGATAGTGGTATCAGTACAAAAGCACGCTCCACCAACCGTGGATGAGGGATAATTAGATCATTGCTTTTAATGATTTGCATGTCATAAAAAAGTATATCTATGTCGATAGGGCGTGGTGCATTTATTTGCCTGCTGGGAATTCTACCCATCTTATTTTCAATAACTTTAGCTAGATAGAGAAGTTCTCGCGGGTTCAAGGTGGTCGTAATCCTGCATACCAAATTAAGGAAAAATAGCTGCTCTTCACAATCTACCGGCTCGGTTTCATAAACAGACGAGGTTTTCTCTAAATTTATCTCCCTGGACAGTAATGCTAAAGCCCAAAGGAGATTCTTTTCCCTGTCTTCCAAATTCGACCCAAGACAAAGATAAGCGACAGACAATTTATTCTCCTGCTAAATCCTTTGACGATACAAAAGTTATTTCTTTCCCCTAAGCAACACTGTTATCCATGGCTCACTCCAGAGGATAAGCCAAGTACAAGAGCTCTGCCTGACAAACAATCGTTTTGCGTTACCCCTTTTATTCATTGCAAAACCTTCTTTTACCAATTTCTAGCGTCCTTCATGAAATGCCCCCCATCTGATGACTGCATCACTCACTTTACAGACACGAACTATCTCTTTGACATCGTGGATGCGGACAATATCGGCACCGTTGGCAATGCCAATAGCTACAGCAGCCATTGTTCCTTCTAAGCTCTGTGCAGGAGGTAAATTAAGCACGCGACCTATTATTGACTTGCGCGAACAAGCTAGAAGAACAGGACTACCTAAGTCTCTAAATTCCTTTAAGCGCCGTAAGACTTCCAGGTTTTGCTCTTGCGTCTTACCAAAACCAATTCCCGGGTCAATGATGATATTCTCCACAGGTACACCAACAATTAAAGCCTGCTGAATGGCTCTCTTCAAATCAGTCCTAACCACAGAAATAATATCAGGGAAGATAACGTCATGGTGTGGAGAAATATCACGTTGATTACTCATTAAAATAATCGGAACATCTCTCTGAGCTGCTAGCTCAGCCATCTCTGGTCCCTGTTTTAGCCCCCAGATATCATTTAACATGACGGCACCGACATCTAAAGCCTCTCGGGCTACCTTCAGCTTGTAAGTATCAATACTCAGTGGCAATGTTAGCTCCTCCCTTAATCTTTCCAAAACAGGGATTAAGCGACCAAGTTCCTCATCAACTGAAATCGGCCTTGAGCCGGGGCGAGTGGATTCAGCACCTACATCGAGTATATCCACTCCTTCTCTGGCCATGCGCTTTGCTTGGCGCACAACAGCTTCAACATCATCCAGTCCATCACCAGCAAATGAATCTGGAGAAAGATTTATAATTCCCATAATGTAGGTTCGCCTGCCCCAGTGAAAAGTCATCCTGCCACACTGAGTTTGACCAACTTCCTTTACTCTGTCATCATTGTGCTGAAACATATCATTGATTATAACAAAGAAGGCTATTAAAATATCAATTCAGGTCAAGTGGAAGAAAGCAAAATGGAAATTGAGAAAAAGGTAACCCAATTAAAAAAAATCAGAGAGGAAGCCAGTGCCGGGGGAGGGCCTAAATACATTGAAGCACAACATGCCAAGGGAAAGTTAACTGCCAAGGAGCGACTAGATATTCTTTTCGACGCAGGAACATTTGAGGAAATCGACCCTTTTGTAACTCACCGCTGCACTGACTTTGGCATGGCGGAGCGTAAGTTCCTTGGTGATTCAGTAGTCACCGGTTACGGCTGGATAAATAATCGTCCCGCCTTTGCTTCTTCACAGGATTTTACTGTTTTCGGTGGCTCACTATCAGAAGTAGCCTCTCAAAAGATTTGTAAGGTGATGGATCTAGCTGCGCAAAATGGCGTTCCTTTTGTAGCCATATTAGATTCTGGGGGGGCTCGAATTCAGGAAGGCGCTGATAGCCTTGCTGGCTACGGTGAGATTTTTACGCGGAATACTCTGTACTCAGGCAGCATTCCTCAAATTTCAGTGATCGTTGGCCCAACTGCCGGAGGCGCCGTTTATTCACCGGCTATTACTGACTTTGTCTTCATGGTTAAAGGCTTAGGACAAAGTTATATCACTGGCCCTGAGGTCGTTAAAGCAGTAACGGGGGAAGAAGTCAGTCTGGAGGAGCTGGGTGGAGCTATAGTGAACGCTACCAAAAGCGGCAACTGCCACTTCGTGTATGAAACTGAGAGACAATGCTTTAAGCAGGTGCGTAAGCTATTAAGCTTCCTCCCTCAAAATCACAAAGAAAAACCACCCACAGTAGATACTAACGATGATTCTAATCGCGTAAACGAAGAGTTTCTTGACATAGTTCCTGTTAATTCTATCCAGCCATATGATATGAAGAAAGTCATTACAAATACGGTGGACGATAATGATTTTATGGAAGTCCAAGAGAAGTTTGCTCGTAATTTTATTGTTGGCTTTGCTCACTTAAGTGGGCAAAGCGTAGGCATTCTAGCCCAGCAACCAATGTACATGGCCGGAGTTTTGGACATCGATGCTAGTGATAAAGCAGCCAGATTTGTACGTTTTTGTGATTGTTTTAATATTCCAATAGTTACTTTTGTTGATGTTCCAGGATATATGCCAGGTACAGACCAGGAATTCAGAGGCATTATCAGGCATGGTGCAAAGCTTCTTTTTGCTTATGCAGAGGCTACCGTGCCCAAGATAAGCATAATTATTCGCAAAGCTTATGGAGGAGCTTATATCGCTATGAGCAGTAAGAGCTTGCGAGGAGATATTAATTATGCCTGGCCTACAGCAGAAATTGCTGTAATGGGCCCTGAAGGGGCTATCAATGTTATCTACCGTAACGAAATCAAGAAATCAAAACAACCTGAGGAAACAAAACAGATGCTAATCCAGGAATACCGGAATAAGTTTGCCAACCCCTATGTGGCAGCAGCTAGGGGCTATATCGATGATGTCATTGACCCTCGAGAAACACGCACTAAGATAACCAAAGCATTGCAGATATTAAGAAGCAAGGACAGCTGCAATCCACCTAAAAAACATGGTAATATTCCTCTTTGATCACCTCAACTGGCAAAATCAAACTTGACGGTAATACCAGGTGATTCGTTTACAGGAGGCAATATGGGTTTAACTAGTAACAAAAATGCGGTGAAAGTTACCGACCTCACCTTTCGTGATGGCCATCAGTCTTTACTGGCTACTAGAGTACGTACTAAGGATTTAGAAAACATCGCTACGGAGATGGATGAAGCCGGCTTTTGGTCTATGGAAGTATGGGGAGGAGCTACCTTTGATGTTATGACTCGATTTCTGAACGAAGACCCATGGGAGAGAGTTCGTATTTTGAAAGAACTAATGCCTCATACAAAACTTCAAATGTTGCTCCGTGGGCAAAACCTTGTCGGCTACCGCAATTACGCCGATGATGTAGTCACTGCTTTCATTCACCATGCCGCTGATTGCGGCATAGATGTTTTCCGTGTTTTCGATGCTGTTAACGACGAGCGTAATTTTGAGACTGCATTTAAAGCTATCAAAGACTGTGGCAAGCATATACAGGGAGCGTTGAGTTACTCTCTCACACAACAGAAATTAGGCGGCCCCGTCTACAATATTGATTATTATGTCAAAAAAGCCCTGGTAATTCAGGACATGGGAGCAGATAGCTTATGTATTAAGGATATGGCTGGACTCATTGCCCCAGATGATGCTTACACTTTAACTGAATCTCTAAAGCAAGCGCTAAAAATACCTGTTTGCCTGCACAGCCATTTTACCAGCGGTATGGCATTTATGAGCTATTTAAAAGCTATTGAGGCTGGAGTGGATATAATTGATACTTGCATTGCCCCTTTCGCTCTACGTACTTCACACCCAGCAATAGAACCAATAGTACTAGCTCTTAGCAGGACAGCGCGGGATACAGGGCTTAATTTAGAACAGCTTCTTAAACTAGGCGAGTATTTTGAATCGATAGCCCCTAAATATCGCGACTTCCTAGATACAACAAAAATGTCAGTAATTGATACCGGGGTACTGTGGCATCATATTCCTGGCGGGATGTTTACTAACATGGTAAGTCAGCTAAAGGAAGCTGAAGCACTGGACAAGTTGGCCGAAGTTTATGCAGAACTTCCGCGGACTCGTGAGGAACTGGGCTATCCACCTCTAGTTACACCTACGAGCCAGATTGTTGGCACACAAGCGATCAGCAATGTTCTCTTTGGCAGATATAAAGTTATTTCTCAACAGGTTAAGGATTACGTTTATGGACTTTATGGTAAACCGCCAGCCTCTATCAACCCTAAAATTCAGAAAATCGCTCTTGAGAATTATGCGAGAGGGGAAACCCCGATCACTTGCCGGGCTGCTGATATACTGGAGCCAGAGCTAGCCAAAGCCAAAGAAGCAACTAAAGACATTGCTAGAGACATTGGGGATGTTCTTGTCTATGCACTCTATCCCACTAGCGGAATGAGATTCCTGAGATGGAAATATGGCCTGGAGGAAGCACCAGCGGAAACGAAAGCGAAAATCATGGAAGACATAAGGCGTGAAGACCAGTTCATAGCTAAGGCTAAGGCCGGAGAGTTGGTTGATAAAGCAGAAGTGAAGACATCGCCTCAAGGAGCGAGCGGCATAACCTTTAATGTCCTCATCGATGGCAAATACCATAAGGTAGATATCGGGCTTTGCTGCGGGTCTTCTCCTGCCATGCCAGCATCAATAGCCGAGCCCCAAATCGAAACGAAAGAAGAGAAAGATGGAGAGATGAGCGGATCCCCTCTGACAGCACCAATGCCCGGCATAATTATACGTTATCTGGTTAAAGAAGGAGATAAGGTTATAGCAGGTGATGGGGTGGTTATTCTAGAAGCAATGAAGATGGAAAATGTCCTGCCTGCCCATGATGATGGCAAGGTCATATCCATAAATTTTAAGCCTGGAGATAAAGTAAATACGAACGATGTACTGGCAATAATAGTGTGACTATATGGCTAAAACTCTAGCGGAAAAAATCTTAACCGACAAATCAAAGAGCGATGCCAGTGCTGGAGACGTTGTCGTTGCCAATGTGGACTTAGCTTTTGTCCAGGATACTACTGGCCCCTTAACGGTACGACAATTCGAGAAAATTAACTTTCAGGGAATAGCTAAGCCACAGAATGCAGTAGTTTTCCTTGACCATGCTGCTCCTAGCCCTGCGAGACAACTTTCTAACGATCATGCGCTTCTGCGTCGCTTCGCCAGGGAAACAGGCTGCCATATCTACGAGGTAGGTGATGGAGTATGCCACCAGCTAGTAGCTGAATATTTCGCCAAACCGGGGGATATCATTGTCGGCTCTGATTCTCACACTGTTACCGCTGGTGCCTTAGGTGCTTTCGCTACTGGCATGGGCTCCAGCGATGTGGCAGCAGCTTTAGCACTGGGGAAGACCTGGCTTCGTGTTCCTGAAACATTTCTCATCAACCTTAAAGGGACACTTCCGGAAGGAGTTTATGCTAAGGATTTAATTCTATATCTCATAAATCAAATTGGAGCCGACGGTGCCACATATAAAGCTTTAGAGTTCGCCGGTGAAGCCTTAGCTCACATCACTGTACCAGAACGCCTCACGGTAGCCAATATGGCTGTAGAAGCCGGCGCTAAAGTTGGTCTGTTCCCCAGTGACGAAGAGACTCAAAAATTCCTGACCACTCAAGGACGCAGCGATAACTATAAGCCGCTTTATCCCGATGCTGATGCCCATTATGAACAATTGATATCTTTAAATTTGCTCGAGCTTGAACCGATGGTATCTTTTCCCCACACTGTAGATAATGCTTACTCTGTCAGCAAGGCAAAGGGAATCAAAATTCAGCAGGTATTCATCGGTACTTGCACCAATGGACGCCTTGAAGATTTAGCTGTGTCTGCCCGCATTCTACAGGGCAAGAGAAGATCTCCTGGCACCAGATTACTTGTGACACCGGCTTCGCGACAAGTGCTTACTCAAGCCATAGATAATGGTTATATTAAAACACTGATAGAAGCTGGAGCTATTATTCTACCTCCGGGTTGTGCTGCCTGCCTTGGCCTCCACCAGGGAGTATTAGGAGACGGTGAAGCTTGTCTTTCCACTGCCAACCGCAATTTTAAGGGGAGAATGGGCAATCCCAAAGCCATGATATATCTGGCCAGCCCAGCTACGGCTGCCGCTTCAGCAATAAGAGGCGAAATTACTGACCCCAGAGAGATAATGTAACATGATGTTAGCCACAAAATTTTCTCTCCTGACAGAAGAGAGTAAAGATGATCACAAAAATGCCTGATATGATATTAAAAGGCAACGCCATTAAATTAGGTGATAATATTTCCACAGACCTTATCATCCCCGGTAGATATGCTCATTTAAGAAGCAATTTACCTCAGCTTGCCAAACATGCTCTGGAAGATGCTGATCCCACATTTATCTCCAGAGTAAAACCAGGCGATTTTCTGGTAGCTGGGAAAAATTTCGGCTTAGGCTCCAGCAGGGAACATGCTCCTGTAGTAATTAAAATGGCTGGTATAAGCGCTATTCTAGTTGAATCAACAGCTCGTATTTTCTTTAGAAATGCTATAAATCAAGGAGTACCTGTGTTGCTGTGTGACACTGCTAAAATTAGTGATGGGGACAAACTAGAGATAGATTTAGCTCGTAGCACAGTGGCTAACTTGACTTCTGGGGGCAGGCTGACTTGCAGCAAAGTTTCACCATTAATGTCTGCTATCCTCAGCGAGGGTGGACTTATCCCCTATATACAGAAGCACAAGGATTTTGTCCCTGAGAGAGCCACGTGAAGGTGATTAACGAAGTAAGGCAACCCCAATTTTAGGATAACCATTATGAGACATAAAATTACTTTCATACCTGGCGATGGCGTAGGTCCTGAAGTTGCCAGGGCGGCCCAGAGAACGTTGGAGGCTACGGGAGTCCAGTTTCAGTGGGATACTGCTATTATAGGTAGCCAGGCTCAGGATATGTTTGGTACACCCCTCCCTGGAAGTGCGCTGGAATCAATAAAGAGAAATAAAATCGCCATTAAAGGACCAGTAACCACGCCTATAGGCACTGGCTTTAGAAGTGTCAATGTAGCTGTGCGCAAAAAATTAGACCTTTATGCTTGCCTGCGTCCCTACAAAACATATCCTGGAGTTCACACTCCCTACAAGAACGTGGATATAGTCGTGGTCAGGGAAAATACAGAAGACCTTTATTCCGGCATTGAATTTGCCAGGGGAGATCAGGAAACTGCGAAATTATTGGAATTAGTTGTTCATGCTACTGGAGAAAGGATAAAGAAAGACTCCGCAGTAAGCTTAAAGGTGATATCACAGGCAGCAAGTGAACGAATTACTAAATTTGCCTTCGAATATGCCCGGCAGAATGGCAGAAAGAAAGTAACGGCGATCCATAAGGCCAACATACTCAAATTCTCCGACGGGCTTTTCCTAGACACGGCTCGCAAAGTAGCTAAGAGTTACCCAGATATAGAATTTACTGACATGGTTCTGGATGCTACATGTATGCAATTAGTGAGAAGACCTCAGCAATTTGATATTCTTGTCTTACCTAATTTCTATGGCGACATTATTTCTGATTTATGCGCTGGGCTCATAGGTGGCTTGGGGCTGGCTCCAGGAGCTAATATAGGCAACGACATAGCTGTCTTCGAACCTACCCATGGAAGCGCTCCTAAGTACGCAGGGAAGAATAGAGCTAATCCTATAGCAACAATGCTCTCCGGTGTAATGATGCTTCACCATCTGGGTGAAAAGAATAGCGCTAACAGGTTAGAGAAAGCCATAACGGATGTCATTACGGAGGGTAAGAGTGTCACTTACGATTTGAAGTTTGACCCTAATGATAGCAATGCTGTAGGGACTAGCCAGGTAGCTGATGCTGTGATAGAGAAGCTGAGACAGGCTGAGAAATAACCCTATGCTGCCATTCAGGCGTGAAAGAGTTACGTAAATAACATCTAAGTAGCCAATACTAACTGAATAGAAGCGACAGGTAGATTTTCATAATTTTGCCAGATGTTTTTCAAAATCTTTCACTTTTGGCAGTTTTTGCCTTTGCCTGGTTCAATTACGTGTCCTTCTTTTTCTAAACATGCCGTTTGAGCTTCTACTCCGCCTGGATATTTTCCATTGAACTGCCCTCCGGATTTCAATGTCCGCCAGTAAGGAGTGGCATCTCTCCTCCCTTCTTCTGCTGCTTCATTCGCTGCATTAGCCACGACCCAGGCAAAAATCCCAGTAGTCATAGGGCATCCAATCGTGGCTCCATGTTCTTGGACAAGTTTGGCACGAATTTCATTTATTGTAGTAAGTTTACCCACGGGAATTTTTCTCCTAATTTTGTCTACTTCTTTTGGTGCAGGGATAACGATTGTGCCTGTCCCCCATTTTTACTCATCTTACCAGTGATTTTCTCTACTCTTGGCAAACCTTTGCTGTCTGTCAATTTTTCCTGCCACGACTTACGTGGCCTAGATTTGCCGCTCATTTTTACCTCCGACTATGTTAAATTATTTTCGCTCCTTGCACCGGAGACGAAGACAAGCAGTGCTGCGATGCTTTTGGCATCGCAGATTTCTCCCGAAGTGATAAGACGAGGTATTTGACTCACAGGAACCCTGACGATCTCTATGCTGTGAGTATCCTCAGCTACGAGGCGGCTGGGCTCAAGGTCGGTAGCCAGGTAACAGTGTAGATATTCCGTGCCATAGCCAGGGATAGAATAAAAGCCACCCAGCCTATCTATCTTCCTGGGCAAATAGCCAATTTCCTCCTGCAACTCCCGACGGACACAATCGCGAGGTTCTTCGCCAGCGTCTATGCCCCCGGCAGGTACTTCCAATAAGAATTTACCTACTGGGTAGCGAAATTGGCGAACTAAAAGCACATTATGCTGATTATCAAGGGCCACTGCTGCTATACAAGCACTATGTTCTACTATTTCTCGACTAGCCCTTTTACCGTTGGGCTTCTTTACAGTATCTACACATAAATTCACCACCCGACCGTGATAAATCTGCTGGCCAGTTAATTTTTTCTCTGGTAACATGACTCCTCTTTCAGAAATTACTTTGTCTTGCTTACCACCCTTGCCCTGCTCTTTTGTTATACAGGAGAGGGAAATTTAAGCCACAACGGTTTTCAGATGTGGTAAATAAGGGCTAATGCATCACAGTTAGGAAACTTGGGGCAGTGATAGCAATCCCCCCATATTTTACGCGGCAATTCCATTTTATCAACCAAACGGAATCCCTGTTTCTCAAAAAAAGTTGGCCTGCGAGTAAGACAATAAACAGTAGTTATACCCAACCCCTTCGCTTCATCAAGACACGCTTGGACTAACAAAGAACCTATCCCTTTGTGCTGGCCTTCTTCAATAGCAACCAATGACCTTATTTCAGCCAAATCAACCCAGTTTATATGTAACGCAGCACAAGCAATAACTCGATCCCCTTCTCTGACTACAAAAAAATCTCTAATATTCTCATATATCTCACTTAAAGCGCGAGGCAATATATCATCCTGGCTAACAAAGTGATTGATTAATCGCTGAATCGAGGTAGCATCGCTTGTTCTTGCTTTCTCAGTATTCATGATTGCTCTTTCCCTCTCAACTTACGCTTTAGCGAGCTATAGAAATATTTTGGCTGATGTGTTTTCAAGAAGTGCACTACGTAAGTGCTGAGTTTTACTCTGGTGCTCTGTTCACTATAGATAGGTATATCGACCTGACCGTCAATGCTAAGTATGCCTTTATCTCCAGCCATAACCTTTAAATCAACCACACTTTGTGAGGGCAAAACCAGAGTGTGGTTCAATCCGAGATGGCAAGATATTGGTTGAAGGATTATTTCCTTAGATTGGGGATGGAGAATCGGCCCGCCAGCTGCCAGCGAATAGCCAGTACTGCCAGTAGCCGTAGCTACAATAACTCCGTCAGCTCTGTAAACGGCTAACATGCCGCCGTTAATTTCTGTTTTTATATTAACCAGCCGAGCAACAGTGCTTCGCACTACCACATCATTCAATGCGTAGAAACTTTTACCTCCGAGTCGAGCTTCAAGCATGGCTCTCTCCTCAACCCAACCAGCACCCTTAAGCAAGCTGGGCAACTTTGATACAGCTTCATCAGTACTTAACTCGGTTATGAAACCTAACTTCCCCAAATTTACACCCAGTATGGGCACATTCGCGGGAGCTGAAATGTGAGCAGCGTGCAGCATGGTGCCATCACCACCAACACTCAAGAGCAAATCTGAACCAGTTACCTGCTGCTTAGCTTTGTCTTCCTCCCATGCAGGGCATTGCCACGAAGAAACCCCCAGAGTAGACAGCGATTCCCCCAGCCTAGCAGCTACATCTCGGGCTTCTTCCAGTTCAGAGTTATACAGAATACCAACTTGCTGCATGAAGCTCATTTTAGCATATCTCCACCAGTAACTCTCCAGAAAGCATACCAACAATACGGTGAAATTCCAGCCTCGTCTGCATAATTAGCCTCTCGTGATAAATATTGTTTACCTCTCCAACAATAGATGCTTCTTTCCTACAGACATCTTGCTTCATTTGAGCCAACTATAGATTTTTCATTCCAGACGTAATTAACCTACGCCCTTATTTATTATCTGTCTATTTAAACCAAACCACGTCATCTGTCAAAACAAACTCGGGGAGTAAATGATAAACTGCCCTGCGCCCCTGTCTTCCGCAAAATAGTGATGCTCAAGTCGCTTCCATTTCTAAAGCTAACCCTGCTCTTGCACGTTCGTGGCAATCGCAGTGGCTCGTTTCAAATCCAGCATGGAATTTACATTAAAAAAACTTAAATGCTGAGGGTCAAATTTCTGGTATTCCTCCTGCTCGACATACCTGACTCGCAAAATATCAAGTACCTGGCTTATCTTTAAATGATCTCGCTCCAATCGCGCTCTTATTGTATTTATACAGCTCTTGGAATATATAGCATGCAGGGGCTCAATCATCCCCTCCACTGACCGAGGGATAACAACATCAAAATTCTCGGACAACTCAATCATATAACGCAGCAGTTCAACATTAAGAAAAGGCATATCACAGGCAACCACAATACTATAAGGAAACTCAGAAGCAAGCAACCCTGTATATATGCCTGCGAGAGGGCCCTTGCCAGGGTAAATATCTACTACAACTTCTGCTTCACAAGCTACTGGAAGGTCAGGCTGCTCCTGAGATGTTATTACTAGAATCTGGCTGCTTATTGTTTTAAGTTTTTCGATAACACGTTCGAGTAGAGTCTTGCCGCAGATAGTCTCTACTGCTTTACATCTGCCTAGCCGCAGACTTCTCCCCCCAGCAAGGATAATTGACGTTACCATCCCCCGTACCTACGAAAGCTATTGATTAGACTCATATCCCGCGTGGTCACTCCCAATGATTCTTTCTTCATGAGAATAAATATTGAACCTGTGTTCTCTGGCAAACCCAATAAGAGTTATGCCATAACGCTGAGCACTCTCTATAGCCAGGCTGGTAACAGCTGAGGTGCTTGCCACTATAGGGATTCGGCTGTAGACTATTTTACTAATAGTTGATGCTGTCTGCCTGCATGATACTACCAGTATACTTCTAGCAATATTTATGCCTCTCTGAAGCGCAAGACCAATGGCCTTATCCATAGCGCGGTGCCTACTTGTATCCTCAGCAAAGACTGAGTCATGATTGTTAAGTAGCCCTGCAACATGGGTGCCTCCAGTTTTCACAAATAGAATACTGCGCTCATTGAGTCTCTCCACTGCCACCCAGATATCAGCTACATTTACCCTTATTTCTGATTGGATTTCATTCAATTCTACATTACAACTATCAACAACAGCTTCAGCTTCAAAGCCCCCCTCCTGCGACCTAATTTCTACATTTCTTATGTCAGATAAATCGCATATTCCCTCAGAAACCAGATGCCCCCGGATCATCTCCTCCAGGTGAGTTGGCAAACAATAAAATGTCCTGTAGTGCTTACCATTGAGTTTAAAGAGAATTTCAGCTTCCAGGACAACTGAATCAATGTCAATTGCCCTACATTGATTCGCTACCCTTTGGATTTTAATTTTCGCTAATTGCGCCATTGCACATCTCCTAATGCTTGAGCCTCTCAACTTCACCCCAAGAGCCATAGGGAATGCCCAGTCTTACCAGTCGAACTCGCCATACATTCTACACTTTTCTACGGGGTACCGCCTATCCACGTGTCAAATCATTTAACGAGCTAACCCAACTTCGGGTCGTTGAATCATATAAGATCTTACCGAATGAGGCGATAATCTTTTGAGTAGGTTAATTTGCCGGTCTTTATCCTTTCCCGCATAAGCCTC
>JAGGZD010000130.1 GCA_021162245.1 Dehalococcoidia bacterium
AGATAATGGGCTTTCTTTTAAAGAAATAATAGCTGTTTGCTTTCCTCATTTCGGTAACTCCTTATGTTAAGTTAATATCATTACTAACCATACCATTAGTGTTACCTATGTATCTCAGCCTCCGCACTCTCCCTTAATTTTTGCAACCATATCATTGATTTCACCTCTCGTTGCAAGAGGTGGTTTATGTAATTCTGCATTACTTGTCTCAACTGTGAAGATAATTTCGGTTTTATTTTAACCCGCCTTGCAGTAGCGTAATCGGAATTTTGCCATAAACGGAGAATTTTCAAAGCGTCGACAGAAAGAGGGTAAGGCGCAGCTTCCTTGTTGCTACAGTTAGGGCATAGGACTCCGCCTTGGCTAAAACTAAAAAAATTAACTACTGGTATGAGTGGCGAATTACAGGCGACACATTGATGTAGTTGGGGCTGGTAGCCAAGGTGGTGGAGAAAATGAAGTTCAAAATAACGTAATATAGTTTCGCTGTCATCAGTTTGGCAGAGATGATGTAGAGCATCGATTAGCAAATTGAACAAGGGAGGGTTTTTGTCATTCTCCACAGTAAAGGAATCAATGAGGTCCACAATGTAAAGACCACAAGAGGTATGCCATAGGTCATTTTTCAAAGTTGTGAAGCCATCGATAGTTTGGCTTTGAGTGACAATGTCGAAGTTGCGTCCCCTGGCTAGCATCATCAAACTATGGGTTAAAGGTTCTACATTACCTCCTAATTTGCTTTTTGGGCGGTAAGCTCCTTTAGCTATCGCTTTCAGTTTGCCGAATTCTGGAGTGTAAATAATGAGAATCTTATCAACTTCGCTAAACTTGATTTGTTTGATGATAACGGCTTGAGTTTGGTAATTTCGTGCTGTGCTCATCTAGGCTTTTAGAATTCCTGTCTGCTTTCAAGAGCCTGACCTAAGGTCATATCATCAGCGTATTCCAGGTCGGCACCAAATGGCAAACCTCGAGCTAAGCGGGTAATGTGAATACCCAAGGGAAGTATTATCCGTCGGAGATACATAGCAGTGGTTTCGCCTTCTAGATTAGGATTGGTTGCCAGAATTACCTCCGTTACCGAATTGTTTTTAAGGCGGGATAAAAGTTCCTTTGTTTTCAAGTCTTCAGGCCCTATTCCTTGCGCAGGCTTTACAACTCCATGAAGCACGTGGTAAACACCTTTATACTTTCCAGTTCGTTCGAGAGGGAGGATATCTGATGGTCTTTCGACAACACAAATTCTCGAATGGTCGCGCTCCTTATCCTGGCAAATGTGGCATGGGTCACAATCTATAGTAGTGATATTAAAACAAACTGAGCAAAGGCTTATTTTCTCCTTCAGAGATATGAGAGCATCGGCTAAGGCTTTAGCTTCTTCATCAGGCCTGCGTAGCAAATAATAAGCCAAACGTTGAGCACTTTTAGGCCCTATCCCCGGCAATTTATTAAATGCTTCAACTAACCTTGCTATCGGTTCACAAGAAACCATCAATCTCTCCTTATAATCACTGGTCAATGATACGAGCTCCCATTTCCAGGGCAGCTTTAATCACATGATTTCGTTCTCCTGGTTGTTGGGATGACATTTTCTTTTTATGAGCGACAAGCGTGCATTTTATCCTGTACGGCTGATTAAAAATTTCCTTAAGCTTTCTTTCTATCAGGCGTCGATATTTAGGGTCTTCAATCTTTTCTTTATGGAAAGGATAATAAAATCCTAATGTCAGGGTATTGTCCACAAGGGATATTGGCTCACAGGCACTGCGCAGGAAAGCATCCAGATGGCCGTTAGACCCTTCCCCATGTAAAGACCGAATGAATTCCCGCCATTGAGTGCGCATGGCATCAATATTTTGAGGAGCTTCCATGTGTGAAATCTCAGTGCTGTTTACCTCCACAGGAGTCCTAGCTTTTTGAATTGCCTTGCCTGGCTCCTGTGGTGATTCAGTGGCTTCATTTACTTCTGGATATGCAGGTGGTGGTGACTTCTCTTGTTTGCCCATCGAAGGCAAGGCACATTCTATCAAAGCTAATTCTAGGGATAAGGTGTTATAATTATCGCTGCGGAAATCTACGCTGGAGAAAAGTTTGGTTGCTCTGAGCAGGTATTCTAATGTGCTAGCAGCGACAAGCTTTTTCATTTCAGCTGAGTCTTCATTCGTAATATCCAGCGACTCTTCGCATTGAGACTTTGTTAGCAATAATCCTCGAAGGTATTTTACTAGCGCCTGGTTAAATTGGTGAAAGTCGATGCCTTCACTATTAACGCTATTTATGACCTGCAGGCCAGCGGGAATATCTTTATTAACAATATGTCTTGCTAATTGCTTAACCTCATGGTTACTGCTTAATCCTAGCGCTGTTTGAACCTGGCTTAAGTTGATCTGGTTGCCATAATAAGCAAGTAATTGCTGGAATATATTTTCGGCATCGCGCAGGCTGCCTGTGGCTTCATGGGCAATAACTTTGAGGGGTTCGAGTTCAATATTGATGCCCTCTCTCTGGCAAATTAGTTGTAGTTTGCCTGCTATCGCTGTTTGAGATAGTCTGCGAAAATTGAATCGTTGGCATCTCGATGTGATAGTGGATAGCACTTTATGCGGTTCTGTGGTGGCTAAAATAAAAACTATACAAGGAGGTGGTTCCTCCAGAGTTTTAAGCAAGGCATTAGAAGCTGCCTCCGTAAGCATATGGACTTCATCTATGATGTATACCTTATATGGAGCAAGACTGGGGGCATAATTTACTTTCTCCCTGAGGTTGCGAATATCGTCAATTCCACGGTTGCTGGCGGCATCTATCTCTATCACATCTAGAGCTTTACCTTCGGTAATTGAGCTACACATGTTGCAGGTATTACACGGCTCACCGTGTGCTTGATTGGGGCAGTTTATTGCCTTAGCTAAGATACGTGCGGTGCTAGTTTTTCCTGTACCTCGAGGGCCACAAAAAAGGTAGGCATGGGCTACTTTCTTATTCTCTACTGCATGTTGCAAGGTCTGAATTATTGGTTCTTGTCCCACTACTTCTGCTAAAGTCTGCGGGCGCCACTTGCGATACATAA
>JAGGZD010000128.1 GCA_021162245.1 Dehalococcoidia bacterium
AGATAATGGGCTTTCTTTTAAAGAAATAATAGCTGTTTGCTTTCCTCATTTCGGTAACTCCTTATGTTAAGTTAATATCATTACTAACCATACCATTAGTGTTACCTATGTATCTCAGCCTCCGCACGACAATTGAATAGTGTGTGTCAAAGTTCTTTAGAAATGTCATCTGCTAATTTCATACAGGTAATGCCATTATATGGAGTTGAGTCTGGATGCTGAATCTTCTCCTGGTTAGGAGATGCATTTCGTAGGTATTGTATAGCAGGTTTAAGGAAATTATCCCGTAGGGCATGTTTACCCAAGGCAGCAATTGCATTGGAGAAAGCAGAGGCATTAGAAATGGTATGTTATCTAATCCAGAGGGACATCGGTAACATTCGAGAAGCTTGGATTGACTATTCCAGCAGGTAACAAGCAAAGGCAAAGGGAAAGTGGCGGGAAGATATTTCCTGACGGCATTTATTCCACGGATATTGGTACCACGGGGCAGCAGTAATTCGTTTACTTTTTGCTTATCCTGCAGGCTTACAGGATAAAGATGTAGATAGCCGTCATAATCAGAACGTAAGCTGTGGTAACATGATACCAGCGTCCCCCCATCTTGTGCGTTCGGAAGTGTCCCACATGTAGAAATGACAAAGTCACTATAATTCCATAGAGAAGAGTTACAAAGGTGTTGTGGCTTAAGATGTCCTCTAATAAGAACACGAGTGCTATGATGAGAGCAGTGATGTCCAGAGATAGGCCTGCGATAGTGCCGTCATCATCAACCCCGAAGACATCGAAGTAGGAAAGTCGAATGACCCCTGCCGCGACTATAGCTAGGGCTCCTGGGAGGAACCATGCGTTGAATTCTCCATAGCTTAACAGAATAATAGCTGGGCAGACAGCCATGCTGATTAAATCAGCCAGAGAATCCATTTTAATTCCGAAAGACTTAGAAGCATTGTTTCTTTCCGGAATTCGACGTGCGATTGGGCCGTCATACCAATCGAACAACACAGCCCAGAGCATTGCAATTATGGCTGCCTGATAGTTTTCCAAGAGCGCGAAGTAGATTCCGAGAACCCCACTACATAATCCTAACAATGTCACAGTGTTAGGAATATCCTTCATAAAAGATAGGATGGCAGGGTTATCGTTTTTCCAATGTAAGATGGAGTGTGCTGTGTCAGGCCTGCGTGAATTTTTTCTCGGTCGCTTGTTGTGGTTGCTCATACTGTAGATGTTTTTTCAGTAAGTATGCTCACCAGAGCATCGACAAGACTGTCGTTCTCAGGTGTCGTACGGCTGGCGATACGTAAATACCGGTCGGATTCTGGAAACATCTTCCCCGTACAAGGTTTTATGTATTTGTTGTACTTTGTGAATAATCGGTGGGTTATTTCGGGGCCAGACATCGCTTCATCAGGGAGACGGCAAAAGACGAAGTTTGCCTCCGGTTTATAGACTATCATTCCCGGAATTGAAGATAGCCTTTGATAGAGGTTGTCCCTGTCATTTCGCACTTTGCGGCAACTTTCTTTAAACTCTTGGCGATATTGAGGGAGCTGTCGCAGAAAAGCTTCTGCGAAACCGTTAACATTCCAAATAGGCAATTCCTTCTTTACTGCTGTGACAAGCTTCTGATTTGCGCTGAGCAGATAACCCAGCCGTAACCCGCAAATGCCGTAAGCTTTGCTCATGCTCTTGATAATAGCTAGGTTCTCATGTTCAGCAATCTCATATTCCAGGGTTGCTTGCTCTCGGTTCGCTGCAAAATCGATGAATGATTCGTCAACTATAAGCAGGCAATTCTGTCCAGCTAGTTTTTCAGCGAGGTGCAACAAGTCAGGTTTAGAAACTAACAGTGATGTCGGGTTGTTTGGCGATAACACAACTGCTACGTCAGCTTTGCAGTGAAGAGCTTCTGAGGCAAACTCATCTATATCAAGTTCAAAAGAGGGAGCTTTGAGAGCAAAACTTACGGCCTTCCCTTCGGGAGATGCATTTACGTATTCATTGAAAGATGGTACAGGGACAATAAGCTTATTGAAAAGGCGCCCTGAGATTATTTTTATAATCTCTGAGGCGCCATTGCCGACAACAATACGTTGCGCAGGTTGATCTAGTAGAAGGCTCATGAAGGTGGTAAGCTTATCCTGACCTGATGGATAATTTTGTAACAGATCAGAGGCATTATTCTTTATGTAAGAGAGAATTTCTTCTGGGGGAAAATAGAGGTTGTATAGATATAAATGGTCAGCGAACCTATATCGCCAGTAGCTGCCATACTCGTGGGAGACAATTTCATAGCGCTCATTTGGTGAAGAGAAGATGTATTCCGCGGCCAACCGATCATTTTCGTTGTCGACCTCGTACCATTTGATATCGTCACACGTTAGTGCTTTCATGCGATGCTGTTTGGTATTGAGCGTCTCATAAAGGACTGTTTCGTAGTATTGATTGACATCGCCGGCGCCGATAGAGGCTTCCAAACGGGGCACAAACTGCTCACGAAGGAAATCATGGTGTAACAGGTAGATGTTGATGGTTTTGAGTACTTTAGAATAGTCGAAATCGGGGCCCTGACGGTGTCCTTCTACCAATTCCGCTATGTTTCCATCTTCATCAAGGCTGACTACTGTACCAGACATCCATGGGTGATATCGGGCAACAGCCGCAACGCTGCAGTTTTTATACAACAGCATACGGTCCAGCAACACTCGTTCAAAGAACACATCAGTTTCCAGCAACAAGATATCTTCGGTCAGGTGCTCGCGGGCTAGCCAGAGGGAATATATATTATTGGTCGTTTTGTAGCAGTCGGATTCTATGTAAGAGATACGCATTCCGTTGAAGGAGGCCCCGGCCATATCGTAGATTTTCTCCTTCAAGTGTCCAACGACTATTACGGTTTCCTCTATGCCTGATTCACACAGATTAATAAGTGTGTTAACAAGAATCGGTAAGCCATTTACTTGGGCGATGCATTTAGGGCTGTGGTCAGTAAAGGGCCTCATACGACTGCCTATTCCGGCAGCGAGGATAATTGCTTTTCTTACCGAGACTAAAGGTGGCGTTCCTCGGGAATTGCATTTATCACTTCTATGAATATGTTCCTCCTCTTTGGTTGTGCAATGGAACAAGTACACTGTATTTGCGTAACATAAGGATCACGCTGGAACTTGTTTCAGTTAGATATCCAAGAAGATATGTGCTTACAAACTACGAATACGGATGATATGTTCATAGCACAACGACTGTAAGCTACAAATAAATGCCAACCATAATATCTTCCTTCATTATAGGGGTATTTGTTGCGAGATTTCAAGTCTTTGTGCTGGCCCTTAATCCGTGGGTCGGGAGAAAATGAAGGAAAGGCATGGTGGTTTTAGGAGGTTTGACACTGTTTGTAGGCTTAATGAGGGAGTGAAA
>JAGGZD010000119.1 GCA_021162245.1 Dehalococcoidia bacterium
CCATTGGAGGTCTATATTCCATTTTTTTGATGTTTTTATGAGGAAGTCTGTGATCTCTGGGAAAGCATCGCCTTCGTCAATAGTCATGACTTTAGGGAGATCAATATTATCTTCGGTACATACTTGACGGATTATCCAGAGATTCGTAGTGCTATCTTTCCCGCCCGTCCAGGTAATAGCTGTATCAATGGGGTTAAAGTTTCTGAATGTCTCGCGGATTACCTCTTTTGATTTGCTGACCAATTCGGCACATTTCTTTTTCTTTTCTTGCTCTGTCACTTTTCTCCTTTCGTTCATTTTTGTTAACTGAGCCATCTTCTAATTCTTGGCTTCAATTTACCTCTTAATCTCTCTGTATCAGGAGATGTGTCAATAATGTTATTAACTTCGTTGGGGTCCTGTTTGAGATCATATAGTTCCCATTTGTCTGTGCATGCATGGCATATTATTTTGAGGTCTTTCTCACGGTAGAAATAGCTATCTTTTTCAATGTCTCCGCCTCGTTGGGCTTTCTGGTCAATGGCCTCGCCAAAACATCCTTTTTCGGGGTAAGCATCAAGAGGGAAAAGTGAAAGTCCCTCAAATTTTTCCACTGGATCAAGGTCAAAAAGATATACTATGGTCGGTGCTATGTCTATATTGCTAACCAATGTATCGCAAGTCCCATTCTTATCTCTTCCATAGATAATGAGAGGCATATCTATAAGTTCTGAGTACATCTTGTCGTCATGTGAAAGGCCACCATGCTCATTGAATTCATCACCGTGGTCGTTGGTTATGATGACTACAGAATCCTTCAATATGCCAAGTTTTTCAAGGGTGTTAAAGAAGTTTTGAACATATGTATCCACCTCCCGAACATGAATATCGTAAAGTTTCTTCAGTAGTGTTACTTTTTCCGGGTTGGAAACATCTCTCTTCAATAGCGTATTTTGAAACATGCTATACATTTCATCCTGGCTGATAGTAATGGATGAATCCACCATGTCCACATATTTTTTCTCAGGGGTATATGGTTCATGAATATCCATGTAATGGAGCCACAGGAAGAATGGCTTGCTATCTCCAGCCGCACTATACGACGACAACCATTCAGTCACCTTAGCGTTAATTACATTGCCTTTTATGTATGGCATCTGGGGGCTAACGTCATCGTCCATAGAGTCATAAAAGAAGTCCCAGCCTCTATTCCAACCGAGGAAATCACAAAGGTATGGATTTGAGTGGAATGCAGCTGTTGCAATGCCAGCTCGCTTAAGTGGTTCGGAAATCAATGTCCTTTGAGGCGAAAGCCCCTTTGGTTTGCCATATTCCAGGTAGTAGGAGGAGGTGAGTATTCCAGGAAATGAGGCCTGCGTGTATGGCCCGGTGGCTTGTCCCCTGGTAAATCTGATACATTCACCCTGTAAGGAGTCAATAAACGGGGTTAACCCATCTTTGTTGCCATAGCATCCCAAAGCATCCTTTCTCAATGCGTCTATCGTTAGTAATATAACATTCTTCATTTGATACACTTCTCCATTTCTAAGAGTTGCTCAGCTAATTCTGAAGCTAACGGCCGTTAAGGCTTCAGGCGGCCAATATATTCATAAGAGTTCTTTTATATCATTAAGATGCATTAAGTTTGCCTATCCAGTGGCAATCCTATTCCCACTCTCAATAACCCAAAGCCGAGAGTCGAGACTGCACTTTTTCTTCTCTGTCATGTGCTGTTGGTGCTTTGTCCTCTTTTACCATGTCCAGTAAAGACGGGTATTCCATATCCTCCGGAATTTCCAAAGCCAGGGTATTCAGCACTGTTGGCGCACTATTGAGTACCGAAACTCCCTCCGTCTTTCCCTTTGCGGGCACATGATCCCCTGTTATACAGAAATACCCATACATTCCGTTTCCTGCATCATCAATCCCATATGGAGTATCATGCGAATGTATCTTTCCTTTACCGTAGCCTACCATTTCGCTAGTCTTCCAGCGGCACTCATCGAAGTTGATGAACATATCAGGGCCATATTGTGCGTAGTTGCCAAAATGTATATCCTCGCGCCTGAATACCTGGGTATTGAGAGCCTTGCCATGCTCATCAGGGATATGTTGTATCTTGGCAGTCAGTTCGTCCAATAGCTCATCATAGTGATTGGGCTCGACGGCTCCTTGGGCTTCTCTACCCCTGAGGTTTATGTATATCTGGCCTGTATAGCCTGTAGCCCAGGCTTTCGTTTGTGTCCAATTCACCTTCAAGTCCTTGAACGCAGTTGGTCCCGATGGGTATTCATCAAGGCTCATATATCCCTCATGAACTAACCACTCATTGAGGTTGATTTGTCCATCAAGTCTCTGCTTGCCATATGGACTAAGTATGAAGAGTGTTGTGTTGCTACCCAACGATTTCCAGATGTCTCCAATATTTTTGTCAATCCATGTGTAATATTCACGTAACACATTCTTGTAACGTGAATCAGGGTCATATCGTCGATGTTTTTCGTCGGAGTAGTGATAAAACAAACGAGAGGCCGCATCCAGGCCAGTGGCCACTGCGAAAGTATAATCACACTTCTTCTGATGAATGAAATGTTTCAATAGTGTAAATCGTTGTGTGTCCATATCGTAGATATGTTTTAGTGCAGCCTCTTTATCTATCTTGCCGTAGTCTGCATTTGTTTCAAAAGCAGTGGTAATATATTCACCAACCAGGTTGTGAATTTCGTCTTCGAGACTCTCAGGCCAGGTAAAGCCGCGGTCCTGGCTTGCTGGCGTAGAGCTTGCGATGCAGTACCCTGCGGGAATTCTGGAAGGTGGCCAGCTAGCTGGCACATTAATTAAAGCCACCCGCTGAGCCAATTTGGGAAGTATTTTATACAAACAGTCAACTCTTTCATCCTTAACTATAGAACTGGCCAATTTTGGCTCGCCATAAGAAAAATCATCTCTGTAGGTGTGATTCCAGAAGCCATAGGAGCCCGGGTTACGGCCACATTGTACGCAAGTCCAGGCGCATGCTGCAGTAGGAGGCACAGTGCTTTTCATAGCTCCCCACAGGCCTTTCTCCTGCATTTGCTTGAGGTTTGGCATTTCATTTATCCATCGGCGAACCAGTTCAGGGTCAAAACCATCTATCCCTAGTACCACTATTTTTTGCATGTTGCCTCCTTAACATACTTGTCTAGTCCGGTTACAGAAGGTTCGAGCTTAGCTCCCCTTAATCCCGCATAATCGATCCCATAACGATATGCTCTCGCAACATAATTGTTTCGGCCGTAAGCATGAGATTGATAGAAAAGAGGGCTGGTGAATTCCCATACTATGTCCTGTCCAGAGGTCACCTCAAAAATCCGCCCTGTAGTGGTTTCGCAGATTAGCGTATTCCCATTGGGCAAACGCTGGCAACTGCCCATAATCGAAGAGTAGAAGTTGGCGCGGAGCTTGTCCTCATATTCCCACACCATCTCGTTATTCTGTGGATTTATCTCCAGTGCGCGAGAAAAGGCCATAGAATAGTCATCACAGTGTAAACCGTTGTCCAGTAACAGGATATTGCCATTAGCCAGGGGTGTGGGGTTATTTTGATGTGCTATCTCGCCACGTCCCCACATCCACTTAATCTTACCGCTAGCCCTGTCGATAATGGCAAGGTTGTGAAGCCTTGAGAAGCTAACCAGAATGTTGCCGTCAGCCATGATACTGCACCCGTTAATATGTGTCCATTCGCTTCGAGGGCAAAGAGGGCAAATGAAATCTGCCACGGGGTCGAGGTGTTCATATGCTAACCATTCCCACAGCACTTTGCCCCTGGCGTTAATTTCCTGGATAGCGTCTGTCCACATGACACCGTTTAGCTCGCTTCCAGCAAGGCCGCCGTTGACTTTGGCAGCGATGTCCTCAGGCACTGGCACCCATTTGAAAATCATGGTGTTCCCATTTCTCATGCGGTAGAAGCCATGGTGCATATACTTATCTTCGTATTTCCAGAGCGTATTGCCATTCCAATCCACCTCGAGCAGTATGCCGCCGGCGCCTTCAAAATCCGGAAGCGGAGCGTCGTTTACGCGACCGGCATAGAGCAGATTACCATTGGGCAGAAGTTCCCCATGCAGTCCTGGTGGATATGGCATTTCCCAGCGATGAGCCACGTTGCCCTGCATATCAACCAGCCATGCGTCTTTGCCTCCAAGAGGAGAGAAAAGGGTATAGCCATTATATGTTAGGCCTGGTTTACGTATGGTAACCGTCTGTTGCGCGTCTGGTTTGCTTTCCTTTTTGAAAGCTTCTGGTCCATATATACGGTTCACCACGTCTAATTTCTTGCGCTGTAAGTCTCGCCCCTTGAGGCCTGGATAATCAGGGGCATAGCGGTGCGCTCGGAACAACGCATTCAGCCATTCTTTGTAATATTCGCCTGGAGAATCACCGAAACAATAGAAAGGAAGGATATACTCCCACACCATCTCCCCTTCGTATGTTACCTCGAAAACTCGTCCCATGAGAGCTTCGCAGATTAGCGTATTCCCATTTGGCAAACGCTGGCAGCCACCCATAATGGCACTATAGAAGTCACTGGGAGGGTCGCTTTTGTATTCCCATACGATCTCGTTAGTGGACGGGTTGACTTCGACA
>JAGGZD010000016.1 GCA_021162245.1 Dehalococcoidia bacterium
ACAGCTCTACCAATAATGCTGCTCCCGCCCATGGCGTTACTCCCTCCTCAAGCCCTCCAGTGAGTGTAACTCCCAATGTACTTCTCTTTTTCATGCCTTTCACCTTTTAGGTGACAATTTATCATATGCCCCCTTAGCTTTGCTATATATCTATCACTCACGGATTAAGGGGAAGAGACTAACAATTGACACTACCGCTTTTCTATTCTATTATTAGCCTCTTAGTGAGTAATATTTCTAATCCGAATTCTACGCTGGCAGAAGTAGCCACTGATTTCTTAGTTAGTTTACCCCCACACGATAGAGAAAAAGCACAGGAAAAAGTATACAGATTTGTTCGTTGGCTTGGCTTAAACAAAAAGGCAAGCAATGTCAGCCCCCTCGACATAAACAGGTACAGTGATCAAATGATGTCTCCAGAAACAAAGACAATTAAGTCTTTTCTCGTCTATATTTACAAGAAAGGATACTGTAAAGTAAATTTGGTCACACATCTTCGAGTGAAAAAACCATCACACAAAATAATTCCACCAAAACAAAACTCCCAAATTCAAACTACATTGACTTCTCAAGGATACAATGAACTGAAAGCAGAATTAGCCAAATTAAAAGAGCAACGCTCTGACGTTACTGAAGAATTGCGCAGAGCAGCGGCCGACAAAGATTTTCGGGAAAATGCCCCTTTGAAAGCAGCTCAAGAGAATAAATCACACTTGGAAGGAAGAATCCAGAAACTAGAATCAACCTTGAAATCAGCAACAATCGCAGGTAGAAATCAAAGTACATCAAAAATAAAAATTGGAGATAGCGTTGAGCTTTGTGACTTATCGTCAGGCAAACAACTTTGTTATATTTTGGTCGACCCCCGGGAAGCAAACCTCATCAAGGGTAAAATTTCAATTGCCTCACCTATAGGCAAAGCTCTTCTAGGCAAAGAGCAAGAACAAACAATTGAATTTGCTGCTCCTGCAGGTACATTCAGCTACCATATCAAAAAAATTTGTTCCCCTAATCACGGGGAGTGTACCACACGTTAAGTTACAGGAAGAAATTATTTTCCTTCTATAATCTGTTTTAGCTCGTAAAGTTTAGTAATTGCTTCCAGTGGCGACATAGAATCAATATCAAGTTTAGCAATTTCAGGAAGCAGTAAAGAGTCTTCAAAGAAGAGTGGCATCTGCTGCGCTTTCCGTCGAGGAATTTTAGCCTCTTTAGAAGCATGTTTCTCTAGTTCAGCCAAAACTTCCTGGGCTCGATTAGTTACCGATTTTGGTAATCCAGCTAGCTGAGCCACATGGATTCCATAACTTCTATCAGCCCCTCCGGGGATAACCTTATGTAAAAAGATGACTTTATCTCCATCTTCAGTTACAGCTACGTTAAAATTCTTCACCCTCGGCAAAATATCGGCTAAATCTACCAACTCATGATAGTGAGTAGCAAAAAGAGTTTTTGCACCCAGTTTAGGATAATTATGAATAAATTCAGCTACTGCCCAAGCAATAGAAAGCCCATCATAAGTACTAGTGCCACGACCAATTTCATCCAAAATGAGCAGAGAACGAGGTGTAGCATTATGCAAGATATTCGCCGTCTCAGCCATCTCCACCATAAAAGTAGATTGTCCAGCAGCCAAATCCTCCTGAGCCCCAATTCGGGTAAATATGCGGTCAACAATGCCAACCGTGGCTGATTCGGCAGGAACGAAGCTACCTATCTGCGCCATGAGAACTATCAGAGCTACCTGTCTCAAGTAAGTAGATTTCCCCGACATATTTGGTCCAGTAAGCACAATAAATTGATCATCGCTATTACTCAAATAAGTGTCGTTAGGAATGAAATTATCGCCTCCGACGCTCCTTTCCACCATAGGATGGCGCCCAGCCTTAATATATATAGCATCCTCGGTAGTCAAAGCCGGCCTAACATAGCCATAGCGTGATGCTACCTCAGCAAAGCTACAAAAAGCATCAATTTGGGCAACAACTCCAGCGGTAACCAATATTTGTTCTCCAGCAGCACTTATTTGCCGGCAAATTTGCCGGAAAATCGTACCCTCCATCTCAGTAATCTTTTCCTGCGCATTGAGTATTAGAGATTCATACTCCTTAAGCTCAGACGTGAAGAATCTTTCTGCCCCTACCAATGTCTGCTTACGAATATAATTTGCAGGGACCAGACCAAGATTGGTTTGAGATACTTCAATATAATAACCAAACACCCTGTTATAGCCAACTTTTAGTGATTTAATTCCTGTACGCTGCCTCTCCCTTTGTTCTACGCTAGCCAGATATTGCTTAGCTTCTTTCGAGCTATGACGAAGTTCATCTAGCTCAGGGGAAAACCCTTCCTTTATTACTCCCCCTTGTTCGAAAGCTCCAGGCTCATCAGAAATAGACCGACCAATTAAATCAACGATATCAGGGAAAGGCTTCAATTCATTGTTTAGCCAATCTAGAGAGTCTTCAGTTTCCATTACTCCCTTTAGTTCAGAGAGTTTCTCTAAACTAGAACACAACGTTATTAACTCCTTGGGCATAATTTTCCCACACCTGACTCGGTTCACCAATCTTTCCAAATCAGCAATATCCGCCAGAAGTGCCACGATCTTATGACGAGCCAAAGTATGTTGATAAAACCAGGCAACAGCTTCTTGTCGCTGTGCCAATTTTGTTATATCAACAACTGGGTGTCCCACCCAATTCTTAAGCAACCTACCTCCCATAGCTGTTCTACTTAAATCAACAATAGAGAGGAGTGAATTTACACTTCCCCCTAATCTACCACCTTGAAAAAGTTCCAGATTACGGCATGTCTGGCCATCTATAACCATAAAGGAATCTGTGGAATAGGTAGCCAGGCCAGTTAACTGTAATAAAGCTTCTTTTTGAGTTTCTTTAACGTAATGGATTAATGAGCCAGCAGCTCTTATAGCTAGAGGCAAACGGGCACATCCATAGCCCTCCAGACTAGCCACTTCAAAATGCTCCAGCAAAATTCGCCGCGCCACTTCCAAGTCAAACCAATAATCATCAATTTGAGTTATAGTGGCTGATAGAGATTCAGGAATCTCCATCGTGCTGAGTCCCGTAGACAAAGAATCCGAGACAAGAACCTCGCTAGGCTGAAGCCTTTCCAATTCACAGGAAATCCTGTCAGCAGGAAGTTGAGTGGTAGCAAATTCACTTGTAGTTATATCAACATAAGCAATCCCCGCCTTCTCCCCTTCAATAACCAAGCTAACTAGATAGTTATTGCTCTTGCTCTCCAGAAGATTGGGCTCAATCACCGTCCCCGGCGTCACTACACGGATGACATCTCTTTCTACTAACCCTTTGCCCGGAGGGCTAAGCTGCTCACAAATGGCTGCCTTATAACCTCGGTTAATAAGCTTGGCTAAGTAGTTATCCAGAGCATGATATGGTATTCCCGCCATGGGCACCTTGTGCCCTTTGCCCATCTCACGAGCAGTTAAAACAATGTCTAATTCTCGTGAAGCAACCTTTGCATCCTCGTCGAAGGTCTCATAAAAATCGCCAAGTCGAAAGAAGACTATAGCTTCAGGATAACGCTGCTTAACCCTCAGATATTGGCGTCTCAGTGGTGTTACCGCCATTTAGAAAATATTTTACTATAAAAACTCCATTGAAACGAGTTAGCTTGTCTGTTATGATGCTGCAATAGATGCTGCTTAAATGATAGAAGAAATCGGCGTACATATTGAGGAAAATTTTAAGGGTCTTATTGATGAAGCATGGGCGAGAAGACTAACCCATACTATCCTTAAGGTCGAGCGCACAGCTTCACCATGCGAAGTAAGTATTGTTCTCACAGATTCTGAAGCCGTGCAAAAGCTCAATCGAGACTATCGAGGCGTGAATGAACCCACGGATGTACTTTCCTTTTGCATGATGCTTCAACAAGAAAACGAGCCCTCTTTTATCCCCTCTCCTGATGGCATAACTCATCTGGGAGAAGTAATCATTTCCTATCCCCAGGCAGTGAGGCAAGCCAATGAACAAAAACATTCTGTTAAGCAAGAACTGGCATTACTACTCATCCATGGAATCCTCCATCTTCTAGGCTATGACCATGAGCATCCGGAAGAAGAGGCTAGGATGCGAGTTAGGGAAAAAGAGCTCCTGGAAAAAATTTATTAAGTGGGGAATTACAGGCAAGACTTTAACACACGGCATTGTTAGCATCACCAAGCGATGATATACTACGGTAGGATAAATGAGAACGGGAAGGATAGATAATCGAGTTGATAATGAACTCCGCCCGGTAGCTATAACATTAGGCTACCAGAGTTTTGCTGAAGGGTCAACTTTAATAGAGTTAGGGAAAACAAGAATATTATGTTCCGTAAGCATAGAGGAAAAGGTACCTCATTTCCTCAAAGGTAGCGGTCAGGGTTGGGTCACTGCTGAATACGCTATGCTACCTCGCTCCACTCTTACACGTACGCCACGAGGTAGAACAGGAGGAAGAAACCAAGAAATCCAGCGACTCATTGGCCGCAGCTTGAGGGCAGCAACTAATTTATCAGCTGTGGGAGAGAGAACACTCGTTGTAGATTGTGATGTGTTACAAGCAGATGGTGGCACCAGAACAGCAGCCATCACCGGTGCGTATGTTGCTCTATTTCAAGCCTTTCATAATCTAAGAAAACAAGGTGCTCTCCCGCTCATGCCATTACATAGAATGATAGCTGCTACCAGTGTTGGCATCGTAGGTAATAGTATACTACTTGACCTATGCTACGAAGAGGATTATCGAGCTGAAGTTGATTTCAATGTAGTTATGACCGATAAAAATGAGTTTGTAGAAATTCAAGGAACTGCTGAAGGCAAGCCTTTCTCTAAGGAAACTATTGATTCTTTGCTCTCGTTGGCCCAGCAAGGAATAGTGAAACTATTCAAAGCCCAAAAGGAAACGCTGAAAACTCTGATTTAAGGAGCCATGAGCATACCAATCGTACCAATAGATAAAAAGACAAATGAAGGTAGATGATAAACATACGATAGAATCTATCATAGAGAGAGCGACTGTTTGCAGAGTCGCTCTCTCTAACAATAATATGCCATATGTTATTCCTCTTGCTTTTGGCTATAAGGACAATTGCTTGTATTTTCATTCTGCTCCCAAGGGCAGAAAGATTGACACCATTAAACAAAATCCTAACGTCTGCTTTGAAATAGACATTGATTGTGAATTAGTTAAGAAAACAGAAAACCCTTGTAAATGGGATATGCGATATTACAGCGTCATCGGTTTTGGAAAAGCTTCTTTCATCGATGACATTGAAGAGAAAAGAGAGGCATTAGACATTATCGTGACACACTACTCAGATAATTCACATAAATATAGTATAAACGAAATTGGTAAGGTAGCAATTATCAAAGTTGCGGTAGATAGTATAACCTGGAAAAAATCAGGATACTAAAAGCTCATTTTCTAAGGCCGAACTTGTCCACTGCCAAAAATGATCCACTTATAGCTGGTGAGCTCCTTGAGAGCCATGGGACCGCGCGCATGAAATTTCTGAGTACTTATCCCTATCTCAGCACCCAGGCCAAATTGGCTACCATCAGTAAAGCGAGTACTGGCATTAGCATAAACACAGGCAGCATCAACTTCATTAAGGAAGCGCATCGCTGATGAATAATCCTCTGTGAGTATAGCTTCAGAATGCCCTGAACTATGTCGTTCAATATGCTCCAAAGCTTCATCCAAAGAATCAACTACTTTAATGGCTGCCTTTAGCGATAAATATTCCTTTCCCCAATCACCTTCTACCGCGGGGACCAATTTTAAAGAAGGAATAGCCTTAAGGATAGCTATGGCTCGCTCATCACAATGCATCTCTACTCCAGCCTTTGCCCATTCCTTAGCTATGGCTGGTAAATAAGCTTGAGCCACTTTTCTATGGACTAAGATACAATCAAGAGCATTACACACAGTGGGGCGCTGAACTTTGGCATTATAGGCAATAGCCACAGCTTTAGTAAGGTCAGCACTTTCATCTATGTAGGTATGGCAAACACCTATGCCGCCGGTGACTACCGGCATAGTAGCATTCTCAGAAACAAGCTTTATCAATCCAGAGCCACCACGTGGAATTATTAAGTCAATCACTCCCTTCATTCGCAGCATATGGTTGACCAAAGTCCGCTCCGTAGATTGGATAAATTTAATTGCTCCTTGCGGTACTCCTGCATCCAGGCAAGCTTGCTGAGCGACACTGGCCAATGCGCTATTGGAATTTAGGGCTTCCCTCCCTCCACGAAGGATAACAGCGTTGCCTGATTTAAGGCACAAGCTTGATATATCTATAGTGACGTTAGGGCGGCTCTCATATATGGCTCCGACGACTCCCAATGGGGTCCTTTTTTTTCCTATTTGCAAACCGTTAGGTAGAGTGCGCATCTCAAGAATCTCGCCTACAGGGTCAGGCAATGCGGCCACCGTCTTCACATCATGAGCTATGGCTCCCAAGCGACTTGACGATAACAGTAGCCTATCAAGCATAGCTTCGTTCATTCCTGAAGTCTTAGCCCGTTCATAATCAATTTTATTAGCGTTCAGAATTTCATCTTCTCTGGCAGTAATGGCCTCAGCAATACCGATTAAAGCTCTATTCTTAGTTTCTGTAGGAAGGAAAGCTAGCTTTCTCGAAACCGCCCTTGCTTCCTGTCCTTTTTTCTCCAACTCTCTTATAGCTAATTCCATTCCTTGCGTATCGTATCACTTATACATACATCTGTCTAACCTTAGATCTCAACAGTTTCCAAAGCGCTTAACCAATACACAGGTGCGCTAGTCTAGCAATGAAATTAGTGATAGAATGGAAGAAATCTCCTTCAGTAGTAAGTACTTATGACAAGCACTAAGCAGGAAAAATACAACATACATTCAATTAGCGAAGGTAAACTGAGATGGATTCACATTGAAAAGCCATCCAGTAACGAAGTTAAATTTCTGGACGAGCATTTTAACTTTCATCCTCTCAATTTAGATGATGTTCTTAGCCGTGTGCAACGTCCGAAAATAGATGAATATAAAGACCACCTGTTCATAGTCCTGCATTTCCCTGTTTTTGATAGAGAAAACCGCATAACACGACCCAGCGAGGTAGATATTTTTATTGGGGAGAATTATGTTATCACAGTACACTGCTCAGCTAATCTCAAACCACTAACCAAGTTTTTTCGTGAATGCCAAACTCTTGAGGAAAGCCGCCAAGTTTATTTAGGGAAAAGCCCAGGTTTTCTCCTATACCACATTCTTGATAGATTGGTTAATTACTGCTTCCCTATCCTTGGCAAGATCACAGAAAGTGTTGATGACATAGAGGACGTTATCTTTACAAAAGCTGTTCCTGAGACAGTCCGCCAAATCTCCCTGATCCGGCGTGACCTCATTTCCTTCCGCCGCGTCATTCGCCCTCAGATCCCTGTGCTTGAGATGCTCGAGAGGAAAAAATACTCCTTTTTCAAAGAGGAGCAGGAAATTTATTTCGGTGACATTGCCGACCATATCCGTAAGATTTGGGATGAACTCGAGGGAGGCAAAGAGGTTGTAGATGGACTTGCCGAAACCAGCAATTGGTTAACTTCACATCGTATTCAAGAGATAATGCGCGTGCTAACTATAGTTATGGCAATTCTAGCACCACCTACTTTATTGTCCGGCATCTTTGGTATGAATGTCCCTTTACCTGGAGGAACGGAATCCGGCAATTTATTACCTCTTGGTATATTGCTCTCTGCTATGGCGCTTATGGGTACAGGCATGTTTGCTTACCTGCATCATCGGAAATGGCTTTAATTGGTTAGCATTCACACCATTTATCTTTACCCTGAACAAAATAGCCATGTGAGCTACATCTATCGTAAGTGATGGCGTCAACAAATTAACCGGATGGCCAAGAGTAATACCTACTAATAAGAGTAGCGGAAGCTAAACCAAGATGCTATACTCATTATGCATTTCTGCAAAATAATGGATTAGTCATTATGTTGTTGGCTATCGATATTGGAAACACCAGCATTAAATTAGGCATATTTGATGATGATAAGCTGAAAGCTACTTGGCGGTTAAACACTGAGGTTGACCGCTCAGCAGATGAGTATGGCATTCTATTGCTTGTTCTTCTCCAGCGCCAAAAGCTACCTACCTCTAAAATCACAGAAGTTGCTTTATGCAGTGTTGTCCCTCCATTGGTAGCTATTTTTCAAGAAATGTGTCAAAAGTATTTGGGCACTTCACCTCTAGTAATTGAAACCGGTATAAAAACAGGGGTACGTATCTGTGTGGATAATCCTCGGGAGCTTGGCCCCGACCGAGTAGTGAACACCGTTGCTGCTCACTATCTTTGTGGGAAACCGGTGATCATCGTGGATCTTGGCACTGCTATCACTTTTGATATCGTTTCTAAGGAGGGTAATTATCTTGGTGGAGTTATCGGCCCAGGAATCAATATAGCTAGCGAGGCGCTATTTGCCCATACCGCAATGCTTCCCCGAGTAGAACTAACACGCCCTAAACAAGTTATTGGCAGCAACTCTGTTTCTGCCATACAATCAGGTATGTTCTTCGGTTATATTGGCTTTATCAAAAACATATTGCAGCACATAGAGGAAGAATTGGGATGTAAGGCAAAAGTGATAGCTACAGGCGGGCATGCTTATCTGGTTAAAGAGATGCCCCAAATAGAAATAGTCAATCCCCATTTATCATTAATCGGTTTATTTCTGATTTATAAGATGAATAAGGCAAAAGATTAGCAGAGGAAACACCATGCTGAAAGGGAAAACTATTGTCTTAGGAATTACAGGGAGCATTGCTGCTTATAAGGCAGTGGACGTCGCTAGTCAGTTAACCCAATCAGGAGCAAAAGTAGATGTAATTATGACTGAGGCAGCTACCAAATTCATAGCTCCTCTAACATTCCAGACCATCACTGGAAGACCTGTAGTTACTAATATGTTTACTCTAAGCTCCGAATCCGAGGTCGAACATATATCATTGGCTACAGCTGATATAATAACCATTGCCCCAGCTACAGCTAATACTATCGCCAAGCTAGCTTCAGGCATTGCTGATGACATGTTGTGCGCTACAGTGCTGGCAAGCAAATCTCCCATACTTATAGCGCCAGCCATGAACGTAAATATGTTCGAAAATTCTATCACCCAAGACAACTTATCCAGGCTGAAATCCCGCGGCTTTACTATTGTGGGACCAGTTTCGGGCAGATTGGCATCGGGCAAGAAAGGCTTAGGACGATTCGCTAACGCCACTGACATTATAGGCTCCATCTGCCAGGTACTAGGGGATAATGGTGATCTGGATGGCAAGCATATTGTGGTAACTGCAGGCGGCACCCAGGAACCTATTGACCCTGTTCGCTGCATAACTAACCGCTCCTCAGGGAAAATGGGCTATGCGCTAGCTGAGGCAGCCCGCGATAGAGGAGCCATGGTAACATTAGTAACAGCACCAACCTCGCTTACCAAACCCATTGGTATGGAAATAGTCAATATATGCACTGCGCGGGAGATGTATCAAGCGGTAAGAGTTGCTACTTCTCAAACTGATGTTTTAATCATGGCTGCTGCTGTGGCTGATTATTGCCCCTTGAGGGAATTAGATGAGAAAATAAAGAGGGAAAGCACTGGATTAACTTTAGAAATGGAGCGCACCCCAGATATTTTAGTTAGCATAAAGGGTGATTTCATCAAAGTGGGGTTCGCTGCCGAGAGCAACAATTTGGTGGAAAATGCCAGGCAGAAGTTGCAGCAAAAAGACATTGACCTTATTGTGGCTAATGACATCACATCCAGCGACAGCGGTTTCTGTGCCGATGATAATCGGGTAACCATAATTGACAGGGAAGATAGAATTGATAATTTCCCTCTTTTACCCAAGCGGGAAGTAGCTGACAAAATTCTGGATAGGGTGGCAATATTACTTGCTACGAAATCTAAACAACAACTATAGCTAGATAATGATAAATCTAATTCCTAAAGCCTTCGAGCCAGGCAAAATAGAGGGGAAATGGTATGGTTTCTGGCTTGAGCAAGGCTATTTTACGCCCACAATGGACCCTGACAAAAAACCATTTGTCATTATTATGCCACCAGCCAATGTCACAGGCAAACTCCACTTAGGCCATGCCCTAACCGATACTCTACAGGACATCATGGTCAGGTGGCACAGAATGAGAGGAGAACCTACCTTATGGCTTCCTGGCACTGACCATGCGGGCATTGCTACACAAGTAATTGTAGAGCAAAAGCTAGCTAAACAAGGATTGACCAGAAAGGATATAGGCAGGGGAAAATTCTCGGAAGCAGCCTGGGAATGGGCAAATGAAAGCAGAAGGAATATTAACTATCAGCATCGGATGATGGGAGCTTCATGTGATTGGACGAGAGATCGCTTCACGCTTGATGAGGGCCCGAGTAGAGCAGTGCGCACTGCCTTTGTTCGCCTGTATAACAAAGGTTTAATTTACCGTGGTGAAAGGATAATAAACTGGTGTCCGCATTGCCAGACTGCTCTTTCTGACCTTGAAGTTGAACATAAGGAGATTACAGGCCATCTTTATTATATCCGTTATGCCCTGGCTAGCGGAGAGGATTCTGTCACTGTAGCTACGACGCGGCCTGAAACATTTTTTGGGGATACCGCCATAGCAGTAAACCCCAATGATGAGCGCTACAGAAATTTGGTGGGCAAAGACGTCGTCCTCCCCATCATAAGTAAGAGAATTCCCATCATTGCTGATGACTCTGTCGATCCCTCCTTCGGCACTGGAGCACTAAAGATAACTCCATCTCATGCTCCTACAGATTTTGAAGTAGCTCAACGGCATAATTTGCCACTGGTAGACATTATGAATCCTGACGCTACTCTGAATGAGAACGCTGGCCCTTATGTAAATCTAGAGCGTTTCGCTTGCAGGGATAACGTAGTGGCTGACCTAAAAGATGCAGGATTACTAGAGAAAATCGAACCACTTCTTCACTCAGTGGGGCATTGCAACCGTTGCCAAACAATGATTGAGCCCAAAGTCAGTTTGCAATGGTTCGTTCAGGCGAAACCACTGGCCGAGGAGGCCATTAGAGCTGTCAGGGAAGGAAGCATCACAATAATTCCAGAGCACTTCACCAAAGTGTATTTTGAATGGATGGAGAACATCAGAGATTGGTGTATAAGCCGCCAGCTATGGTGGGGCCACCGCATTCCGGTATGGCACTGTCAGGACTGTGGTAAATTAACAGCTTCTGTAGATGAACCCTCAAATTGTAAGCATTGCAGCTCAAATCGGATCGTTCAGGATGCAGATGTCCTTGATACCTGGTTTAGCTCAGCGTTGTGGACACACTCCACGTTAGGCTGGCCAGATGATACCGATGACCTTCGCTATTTCTATCCCACCTCGGTAATGGAGACTGGCTATGACATACTTTTCTTCTGGGTAGCCAGAATGATTATGATGGGATTGGAAGACACCAAGCAAATACCTTTCCATACCATATATCTTCATGGATTGCTTCGAGACGAAAATGGCGAGAAAATGAGCAAACTACGAGGTAACGTCATCGACCCTACCAAAGCCATGAGTGAATATGGAGTCGATGCTCTTCGCTTTGCTTTAACCATAGGCAGCTCTCCAGGCAATGACATAAGTCTTGGAGAAGGCAGACTAAAAGCCAGTCGTAATTTCGCTAATAAACTATGGAATGCCACCAGATTTGTCCTGCAGAGCGTTGATGCAGAAATATTGAATAATCAAACGCTGGCCACAATGGAAACAGAAAATCCACAGAAAATAGAGGACCGCTGGATTTGCAGTAGGCTCAACAGCCGAGTCAGCAATGTCAACAACCTGATGGACAACTTCCAATTTGGTGAAGCAGAACAGCAAATCTACGATTTCATCTGGTCAGAATTTTGCGATTGGTATATTGAAATTGCCAAGGTGCGGCTCCGCTACCAACCACTTCCCTCCCCGCTACCCTTTCTGGTGAAAACCCTCGAAACATCACTTCGCCTTCTGCACCCCTTCATGCCATTCATCACCGAAGAGCTATGGCAGAATTTAAAGCAACACCTACCTAACAGAGATCAAATGCCAGCCTCCATAATGATAGCCCCTTACCCTATCGGCAACAACAAATCCACTGACCCCACAGCAGAACAGGCTATGGATGTGGTGATAGAAATTATCCGCTCTATCCGTAATACTCGCTCCCAATATAAAGTGGCGCCCTCCAAGTGGATTGAGGCTCGGGTCTACACTGATGAATTCTTACCTTACGTCACCTCACAAACTAAAGCCATAGAAACTTTAGGGCATGTCCACCCCCTCATCATTTTGAGTCGAGAGCAAAGGAAAACTGAAGAAGACACATTGGTTATAGTACTAAGAGGAGCTGAGCTAATTTTACCATGGGCAGGCATAGTAGACCAACTGGCTGAAAAAAAACGCCTACTAAAGGAAATAGAAATAACCCAAACCAAGATTGCCCAACTTAATACGCGGTTAAGAAACAGCGCCTTTCTAAACAAGGCGCCAGCACATATTGTTGAAAGAGACAAGGAAAAACTTCACACGTTCGAAGATAAACTGGAAAGATTAAATTTGGAATCATCTCAGAGTGACTGAGGAGCTTTGCGACTTTTTAGCTTCATGTAGAAACGTAATTTTAGTAAAGCTTTCTTGGTATCACTGGCAACACGAGACTTGTCACATCTCTTTAGACGCTGTTTAAATAACCAGTACATAAATTCCTTGAGTTCCCCAAGGCTCATGGATTTGCGTCTCGGGTAATTTCTTTCTTTCCTGAAGAGATTTACTAACTCCGTCTGAGTGGCACCATAAATGTGGCGGTAAACCTCATCAACTATGCTATTATCCTCACTTAAGCCCAGACCACTCCTTCTTTTACGCACTTCCTCAGTTATAGCCAGAATTAAAATTTCCTCCATAAGAACTCCGTAAAGGTAATTAAGATAAGCTTGATACTTGGCATTGCCAATCAATTTTTTAAATTCACCTTCAGACAACTCTATTGGCGGTTGGTCGAAGAAAAGAAGCCCAACTAGTTCTTTATCTGGTATAAGCCCACTAATCTCCTCACACAACCTTTCCGCCAAGACATGCCAATCAAAAGCTTCGTTGTCAATAAGATAGCAATAGTGACGCTCGTTGTAATCCTCCTCGGTACTAGTCCATAACTTGATTGCCTCAAGCAAGGATACATACCAGTGCTTGCCAGCAGCAATGGATTCTTTGAGATATTGGATTGCTTGTGTATCACCCGTGTTGCTCAATGCTGTATTCACTTCCTACATGTTGTAATATTTCATCAAACACTTTATAAACTTCCATGCACACTTATACTCTTAATGCTTCAAACAACTCATAGGAATCTAGCGATTTCCAAATGATGTTAGCGGCAAAACTTACCTTCCACAGCAATATTTGTATTTCTTGCCTGAGCCGCAGGGACATGGGTCGTTGCGCCCCACTTTCTTGCCTGCCACCTTTCTACCGACCATTGCTGCTTGTTTTTTGGGTAATGGTTCTTTCTTAATACCAGCATGGTAAATACTGTGGACAACATCATGTTGAATACTAGCCAAAAGAGCATCAAAAAGAATGCGCCCTTCCTTCTTATATACCACCAGCGGGTCTTGTTGACCAGCAGCGCGTAAACCTATTCCCTGTCGCATGTGCTCCATAGCGGTAAGATGTCCTTTCCATAACCCATCGACCACACGAAGCATCACCAACCTCTCCACTATGCGCATATTATCAGCACCCATCTCACGCTCTCGCTGATTATAAAGCTCAACGCCATAAAGGCACAGTTTTTCTAAGATTTGTTTATGGTTGAGCCCTGAAAGACCATTTTCCTTGAATTGTGGTGGTATGGGGAAAATATGGGAAATGTCTTCAAGTAAACCTGGTAAGTCCAGCTCACTCAGTTTATGGTTAAAATGAGCATCTACCACACCTTGAATTTCATCCTCGAGCATAGACATTATATTCGCCTTAAGGTCCGCTCCGCTCAGGATTTTCTTCCTCTCAGCGTAAATCATCTCACGGTGCGTGTTAATTACGTCATCATATTCCACAAGATGTTTGCGCATATCAAAATGATAGCCTTCTGTCTGCACCTGAGCATTCGTTATAGCTTTCGTGACCATAGGATGCTCAATAGGGGAATTCTCATCCATTCCAGCCCATCGCATAAATCCTTTAACACGGTCACCGCCAAAGCGGCGGAGGATTTCATCTTCTAAGGAAGCGTAAAAACGTGAACTGCCCGGATCACCTTGCCTTCCTGCTCGCCCACGAAGCTGATTATCAATACGCCTGGCTTCGTGATGTTCAGTGCCAACAATGTATAGCCCACCAAGCTCAATTACTTTATCATGCTCTCTTTTCCATTCTTCGGGATCGCGCTTCTCAGGGCTACCACCAAGGATGATGTCCACGCCACGGCCTGCCATATTAGTAGCTACGGTCACCGCTCCTATACGCCCAGCCTGAGCAATTATGACTGCCTCCTTTTCATGATTCTTGGCATTTAATACTTGATGCGCTATGCCTTTTCTTCTTAACAAGTCGCTTAACTCCACTGATTTGTCAATAGAAACTGTACCTATAAGAACTGGCCTCTTCTGCTTATGCAACTGCTCAATTTCCCGTACTACCGCAGCAAACTTAGCCTTTTCATCTTTGTAAACCTGGTCAGTATATTCAATGCGAGCCAGTGCTTTGTTTGTAGGTATAGTCACTACTTCTAATTTATAAATCTTATGAAACTCCTCAGCTTCAGTGGCAGCAGTACCGGTCATGCCAGCCAATTTTTGATACATTCGGAAATAATTCTGAAAGGTGATAGTGGCCAAGGTAGTACTTTCTCGTTGAATCTTCACCCCTTCCTTAGCTTCAATGGCTTGGTGTAATCCCTCAGAGTATCTTCGTCCGAACATCAATCTGCCAGTAAATTCATCCACAATGATCACTTGCCCATCCTTAACCACATAGTTACGATCTTTCTTAAACAAAACATGCGCCTTGAGCGCATTGCTCAAATATTGTGTGAGAAAATAATTGGAGGGGTCATAAAGGCTGGGCGCCTTAAGCAAATCTTCCTCCCTTAGCATGTTCTCCACCCTGATGTTACCCTTATCAGTGAGGCTGACGGCACGTGTTCTCTCATCAATGTCATAATCCTCATCTCTGTTAAGTCGGGAAACCAGTTGAGCAAAAATATAATATTCCTGAGTCGCTTCTTCGGCAGGTCCACTTATGATTAATGGAGTGCGAGCTTCATCAATCAGGATGTTATCCACTTCATCGACAATGGCATAGTTAAGTGGACGTTGAACACACTGTGACAAATCCAGAACCATATTATCCCTGAGATAATCAAAACCAAATTCGTTATTTGTGCCATATGTTATGTCTGCTTCATAAGCCTGTCGACGGGTGATAGGACGAAGGAATCTCCATCTCTCATTCCCCGAATCATAAGTAGGGTCATAAATGTACGAGGGGGATGGTTGGTCTGAGCCTTTTTGGGGGTTAATACACGCCACGCTTACCCCTAAAGCATGGTAAATGGAGCCCATCCAATGGCAATCACGCCTGGCGAGATAATCATTAACGGTGACCAGGTGGCAACCTTTTCCACTAAGAGCATTTAGATAGAGAGGTAAGGTAGCCACTAAAGTTTTCCCTTCTCCTGTCTTCATCTCAGCTATTTTACCCTGGTGAAGAACAATGCCACCCATTAGCTGAACATCAAAATGCCTCTGCCCAATAGTTCGTTTAGCTGCTTCTCTCACTATCGCGTAAGCCTGGGGTAAAATTTCGTCTGGAGCTTCGCCTCCACTTAGCCGACCTCTGAATTCATCGGTTTTAGCCTGAAGTTCACTACCGGAGAGCTTCTCAAATTCAGGTTCCAATGAATTTACACGATCAACCAATGGTTGGAGGCGTTTTAATTCCTTCTCGTTCGAACTACCTAGTCCACTAAGCCACTTGAACATTTTTACTTCGCAAAAAAACTAAATAAGCCTTACTATTTTTCCTCTTTGCACTTAGCAATGTTTACTCAAACATAGCCCCTATAGACAAGCCTGTATGAATACGATGGATAGCTTCGCCAATAAGCGAAGCTATGGGCAAAACGGTAATTTTATCCAGTTTTTTGTCATTGGTAACAGGGATTGTATCAACAACCACCACTTCTTTTATCGGACTGGAGGCTATTTTCTGCAAGGCCAGGCCTGAGAATACGGGGTGAATGCAACAACTATAAATCTCTGTAGCACCACGCTCCATAAGGGAATTTGCTGCGCCAATTAAGGAACCAGCAGTATCGATTTCGTCATCAACGATTAATATGCGCATCCCTTGAACTTCACCGATAATATTGGTAGTTTCAGTAGTATCGGTATTCCCCAATCGCCTCTTTTCGATGATGGCCAAGGGGCTTCCCAGGCTAGCGGCTACATCACGAGCTCGCTTGGAGATGCCAATATCTGTAGCAACCACCGCCAGATTACTCAGAGTTTTTTCCTTAAAGTATTGACTCAGGATAGAAAAAGCACTCAATTCATCAACAGGTATAGTGAAAAACCCCTGGATTTGAGGAGCGTGGAGATCCACAGTAAGCAATCTATTAGCCCCCGCAGTGGTAATCAGGTCAGCAATTAAGCGGGCGGTGATAGGTACTCGAGGCTGGTCCTTCTTGTCGGTACGTCCATAGGCATAATAAGGTATAACCGCAGTGACTCGCCCTGCTGAAGCTCGTCTGAAAGCATCAATCATAATAAGAAGTTCAACTAAACTTTTATTAACCGGAGAACAAATTGGTTGTACAACAAAAACATCTTGCTGACGAACATTTTCTAAGATACGAACAAAAATATTTTCATTGCTAAATTCGAAAACATCGGCTTTACCAAGAGGCATACCAAGATAATCACATATCTCCCGGGCTAAAGTAGGGTGAGCATTGCCTGTAAATACCTTGAGTTCATCCATTGTTTTTCACTCCTCCAACATGCAGAAATATTAAACCAATTATAGCACGAGGCTACCACTGTTTCTTAAAGTCAATCATGTCTGAAAAGCAAAGCAAATCTATAAGAAGTATCTCCTTAGTATCACGAAGCCAGCAGCCACTATTGCCCAACCATAGAAAATACCTGTTTTTGCCTTGCCAATCATATTTCTTTCTTGCTAATTGTGTTTCATCTAGTAAAAAACGTAAGGGTAGTGTCTGGTGTTGAGCTCTCCCCACGCAGCATATATAGCTGGACCTGTTTTCTCTTGCTCAAGCTAACTCGCTTTTAGGGGGTGCTTCGATAAAGAAAGATAAACCTGCTCCTATGAAAAGTGCTATTGCCGTGATTATGATGGCTAGTTCGTAGCTTCCCCTGGAATCGAAAATATACCCAGTCAATAATGGACCGACTGCGGCGCCAATTCCAGTTGCTAAATCTAACAAGCCAAGAATGCTGCCATGAAATTTTAATCCAAACCAATCGCCAATTACTGCTGGGAATAATACAAAACTTCCCGCGCTAAAACCAGCAATAGCAAAATATAAATAAAATTCCCATGGTTGTCTTGCCTTTGTAAGCCACAACATCATCGCCGCCATTAAGAAGAAAGAAACAATGAAAGGTGTTTTCCTTCCGATTCTATCCGAGAGTTTGCTTATTACTATTGCGCCTACCGCGTAAGCTCCACTACTAAGGCCAATACCCGTAGCGGCAACCATTTCCGGGATATCAAAACCAATCATATATGCTTTTAAGTGAATTGCGATGCCAATGCATAAAGAATAAACAGTGTTAATCGCAAACAAGAGCCAAAATTGATTCGTTCTAATTGCCTGCCTAAACGTAAAATCGACAGTGCTGGATATGAGATCATTATTCTCTTTGTTCTCTGTACTCTCTTCCATTCCATCAGGATAAAGTCCTTTCTCTGATGGATCGAGTCTCATCAACGTGGAGACAGGAAGCCCTATAACTAAAAGGAGGCCAGATAAGATCAGATAAGAAATGCGCCAGCCGAAGCTAATCATAATAAATTGAATAAATGGTGGCATGATAAATAGCCCTATCCCTATTCCAGCCTCCGCAATTCCCAAAGCCAGCCCCCTTTTCTTTACAAACCAGTGGGTTACTGTTGAAATTGCTGGCACCCAGGCAAAGCCCATTCCAATATTCGCTATAAGTCCATAAAATAAATAAAGCTGCCAGGTAGCCTTCATTGTAGACATCAATGCAAAGCCCAGGCTTGAGATAACGAGGCAAATTATGAGCATCAATTTAGGGCCGTGTCTATCATTTAGTCTTCCTGCCACTATACCTAAAGCAGTCGCTATAATAAACCCCAGGGAGTATGCTCCGGACACAGCTGTTCTTGTCCAGCCCAACTCCTGGCACAATTCGGGGAGGAAAATGACGTAAGTTTCATCACAACCCCACACCAGGGCTACAATCAAGGAAGCTGCAGCCACTATTACCCAACCATAGAAAATTCTCTTTCTCGATTTACCAGCCATGTTCTCTTCCGAAAAATACTATAACAGGGTTCGCCAGGATTAGCTTTTCAAAACACAAAATAAGGCTAACCTTGCTTCCCTCCAGCTGAATCCAGCTTGTTCTTGAGGTGAGCTAATTGCGCAAGACAGCCCCATAGCTATGAAAAGCCCTGTTGCCATGATAATGATAGCCAGTTCGTAACTTCCTCTGGTGTCGAAAATATAGCCAGCTAATAATGGGGCAGCTCCTCCTGCAATGCCAAAACCTATCTCAAACGCCCCACAAATGCTACCATGAAATTTCGTTCCAATCATCGGTTTGTTGGGCAAAAAGTTCCTTTGATAGATAAACAACAACGTTGAAATATCAAGCCGTTAAGTTGTCGATATGAATTATCGTTTCGAAACGAAAACGTTCCTATACTTATCTGCGTATAGGAAAACACTGGCACATTTCTTTTACCTCTTCACGCACCTGTTTCGAAACGAGTTTGTCCCCAGTGTGATGTAGAACCTCAAAAATAAGAGAGGCAACTCGTCTCATTTCCTCCACGCCAAATCCTCTTGTGGTTACTGCAGGTGTGCCTAAGCGAATACCACTAGCAATGTAAGGGGGCTTAGGGTCAAAAGGAATACTTTCTTTGTTTACCAATATTCCAACCGCTTCCAGCATCTCTTCAGCTTCTTTACCATTTATTCCAATGGAAGAGAGATCAGCAATGACAAGGTGGTTATCTGTGCCACCAGAAACCAGACGCAATCCACATTCCTGAAGTTTTAAAGCCAGAGCGCGGGCGTTTCTTAACACCGATTGTTGATAACTCACAAATTCAGGTTGGCCAGCCTCAAGAAAGCATATAGCTTTAGCAGCAATACTGTGCATTAAAGGTCCACCTTGTACGCCTGGAAAGACTGCAGCATCAATAGCTGAGGATAGCTCTTCATGGCACAAAATTAAGCCACCTCGAGGACCCCGCAGAGTTTTTTGGGTAGTGGAAGTAACCACATGTGCATGCGGCAGGGGGCTGAGATGAAGTCCAGCAGCCACTATTCCAGCTATATGAGCCATATCAGCCAACAATTTGGCATCCACCTTATCAGCTATATAACGGAATCTCTCAAAATCAATAGTTCGTGAGTAGGCACTCGCCCCAGCCACAATTAGTTTTGGCTTGTGCTGTAAAGCTAACCTCTCTATTTCATCATAATCAAGCATCTCCGTTTTGGAGTCGACACCATAAGAAACGAATTTGTACCATTTCCCTGAGAAATTAACCTGCGCACCATGAGTAAGATGGCCTCCATGACTGAGGTTTAAGCCCATAACAACATCGCCATGCCCCAGCAGGGCTAAATAAGCAGCCATGTTAGCCTGGCTACCACTATGCGGTTGAACATTAGCATGCTCGGCATCAAATAATTTTTTAGCCCTTGCAATAGCCAGATTTTCAATTGCATCTATGTGAGCGCACCCGCTGTAATAACGACGCCCAGGATATCCTTCAGCATATTTGTCAGTTGCAAGGCTCCCTTGAGCTTTAAGAATAGCACCACTAACGTGATTTTCGGACGCGATAAGGTTTATAGTATCCGATTGTCTTTTCGCTTCCAAATCCAAAAGCCGAGATACTTCTTCATCATAATATTGCGCAGCAGGGAGCGTGGCTTCTATCCGCATAACTGCATCATAATACTATTTATCTTTGCCACCCGTCAATAAGATGTGCTGGCTGACCACATAGGTAACACTGAACTATGGGTTTTAGCAAGTTCCTTTTCAATATACTCCACAGGGGTAAGATAGACAAGAGACTGATGAGGGCGGTTGAAGTTATACTCAACAAGCCA
>JAGGZD010000099.1 GCA_021162245.1 Dehalococcoidia bacterium
CCACGAGGCTATTGCCATCCGACCCCACTCCCTCCCAGAAATTGTCTGACTTGTTCTGTTGTTGGTAGATTCCTATCGTTCATGATCAGTTGCATGTCCCAAGCGTAAACGAGTTGCCTCTCCTCTTAGACTCATCTTGTATTGGAAGAGACTTATTCTTGACCACTAACACAATACAGTGATAAGCTACCAGAGATTAGTGCCCTACCTCTAAAATGGAAAACGAGATACAAAGCCATCGAGTCTCAACTAGTGACGATATCGAAGTCTCTACTTATCTAGAGATTGCTAAAGAGCTACATGGAGAGCAACCTGCATTTGAGCCTAAAATACTGTCACCTAGCGAAAAAGAAACCATAATAGTAATCGATTTTGGTTCCCAGTATAGTATGCTCATTGCAAGGCGCATACGGGAGTGTCACGTTTACTGTGAGATTATGCCCCACGATACTCCATGGGAAAAGATAGCGCCCCTCAACCCTCGAGGATTTGTTCTCTCCGGAGGCCCAGGCAGCGTTTATGAACCGGAAGCTCCTTTGGCTCCACCATATGTTTATGAGAGCCACCTCCCCGTGATGGGTATTTGTTATGGTATGCAGGTGATTTGCTCACAATCAGGTGGTCAAGTATCCCCAGGGGAAAAACATGAATATGGACATGCAATCTTACATATAAGCAATGAAGATTGCCCACTTTTCGCTAAGCTCACTTCTCCTCTTCATGTATGGATGAGCCATGGTGATCAAATAATAGAATTACCACCCACATTTAAATCACTGGCTTACACTGAAAATTCACCAAATGCTGTCATAGGAAATGATAAAGGCATTTTTGGACTTCAATTCCACCCTGAAGTAGCCCACACCCCACAGGGAAAAAATATACTTGAGAATTTTGTCTATCAAATATGCGGCTGCCAGGGCAATTGGACCCCATCTAAATTCATGGCTGAAAATATAGAGAAAATCAGGAAACAAGTAGGGAAAGGAAAAGTTATCTGCGCACTCTCAGGAGGCGTCGATTCAGCAGTAACTGCTACACTTGTGCATCGTGCTATTGGTAATAGATTAACTTGCTTCTTCATCAATAATGGTTTATTGCGCCGCGAAGAACCCGAAAGAGTACTCAACACTTTCCAGCAGAACTTCAAAATGGATATAGTTTACGTAGACGCTAGTAAAAGATTTCTGAAGCAACTTCGTAAAGTAGTCAACCCAGAAGTAAAACGACGGTTAATAGGAAAAGAATTCATCAAAGTTTTTGAAGAAGGAGCAGCTAAATTAGGCAAGTTTGATTTTTTAGCGCAGGGGACTCTTTACCCCGATGTTATAGAAAGCACCACATCCGAAACCAAAGCCACAGCTAAAATAAAGAGCCATCACAACGTTGGGGGCTTACCAAGCAAAATGAAATTTACCCTTATTGAACCTCTGAGACATTTATTCAAAGATGAAGTCCGTAAAATAGGAGCGGCTTTGGGATTGCCCGAGGATATGACCTGGAGACAACCCTTTCCTGGGCCAGGATTAGCCATCCGCATTATCGGTGAAGTTACCGAGGAGAAATTAGAGGTACTTCGGGCTGCTGATTGGATTGTAATGCACGAAATTAAGACAGCTAAACTTTATCACCAGCTATGGCAAAGCTTCGCCATACTCACTGATGTTAAAAGTGTTGGTGTTATGGGCGATTACAGAACCTACGGCTACCTGATAGCAGTCAGAGCAATAAACAGCAACGATGCAATGACTGCTGATTGGTCGAGATTGCCTTACGATCTCCTAGCCAGGATATCATCTCGCATAGTTAATGAAGTACCAAAGGTTAACAGGGTAGTTTATGATATCACCAGTAAGCCACCAGCGACTATAGAGTGGGAATAAATTTTTGGCAGCCATAAGAATGCAACTCATTTTTCAATGGCAAAGTGAGTTAATTATCATATTTGTTTCCCGAACTCAGGCACAAGAAAGGAGGTAAAAATGAACGATTCTTTTGATGAAACAGGCTTGACCCCCGAAGAGGAAGAGAGGTTAGTTACAGAGGATGATTTGGATATGCTTCGCGACGATTTAGTAGGCGAATTACAGGCCATAAATCAATACCAGGAACACATAGAAAGCTTAGGGAGCGAAGAAGCTATGTCTTTATTGGAGCATATTATCGGGGAGGAGAAAGAGCATGTTGCCGAGTTAGTTAAGTTGATTCAGAAACTCGACCTTGTTCAGGCTGATAAATTTAAAGAGATTTCATAGAAAACAATAGTGAATAAGCCCGAAGCAAAGGAAGTAAAAAATAAGGGCAACCATCAGAAAGGGGAATAGTAACCGTTGAAAGTAATGGTCATCGGTGGTGGGGGAAGGGAACATGCTCTAGCATGGCAGATAGCCCGAAGCTCAAGGGTAGAAAAGGTTTTTGTCGCACCAGGGAACGCAGGTACAGCGCTTATAGCGGAAAATTTAGACATTCTCCCCACAGACATAAAAACCTTGGGCAAAATAGCCCAGGATAGAGGGATTGAACTTGTAATCGTTGGCCCCGAAATACCGTTAGCTTTAGGCATAGTAGATTATTTTGATAGTCAGGGTATCCCCGTTTTCGGCCCCACCAAAGTAGCTGCACAAATAGAGTCAAGTAAAGTCTTTGCCAGAAACTTAATGGTAAAATACCACATTCCCTGCCCTAGAGGAAAGATTTTTTCTTCTTACGTTGAGGCACATACATACCTTGAACAGCAACGATTACCCGTTGTTGTTAAAGCAGATGGCCTAGCTGCTGGCAAAGGAGTAATTATAGCTAATTCTAAAGAACAAGCCGCTAAAACTCTTGATGGTATTATGAAAGCAAAATGTTTTGGCTCTGCCGGAGATAAGGTGATAATTGATGAATATCTTAGCGGCCGAGAGGTAAGTCTTATAGCTTTCACCGACGGAAAGACAGTACTGCCAATGGTTCCCGCCTGTGACTACAAGAAGGTTTGGGACAATGACCAGGGGCCCAACACCGGTGGAATGGGGAGCTATAGCCCACCAGAATTTTTCCCTGCTGAACTTATAGAAAAAGCTACCAAGGACATTTTATTGCCAGCTGTAAGAGCAATGGCCAGTGAAGGAATTTCCTATAAAGGAGTGCTGTACGCTGGATTAATGCTCACCGATGGAGAATTTTCTGTACTGGAATTTAATTGCCGCTTTGGTGACCCTGAGACACAAGCTATTTTACCCCTTCTAAAAAGCGATTTTGTAGATATACTCCTAGCCGTAATTCAAGGCAATCTCAACCAAATCAAGATAGAATGGAGATCTGGAGCCTGTGTTGGAGTAGTTATGGCCTCTGCTGGCTACCCTGGCAACTATAAGAAGGGATTACCAATAAGAGGTTTAAATGAAGTGGGTAAAGATTTGTCGGTTTTCCATGCAGGAACAAGGTTAGGCAATGATGGGATAGTCTATACTAACGGCGGACGAGTGCTTAGTCTAGTAGGTACTGGCAAAAATGTAGCCGAAGCCAGAGAAAAAGTTTATAGCGACATCTCTAAAATCTATTTTGAGGGCTGTCAATACCGTAAGGATATTGCTCTCAGGGAGGTAATCTAATGATACTGGTAGGTATCGTCATAGGAAGTGAAACAGACAAAGACATAATTAAATCTACGACTAATATGTTAGAACAATTAGACATTGCCTATGAACTCTCCACCATATCAGGGCATAGAAATCCTGATAAACTGAGAAAGTATAGTCTGGAAGCAGAGAAGAGAGGGCTTGAAGTTATCATTGCGGCTGCTGGCAAGGCTGCGCACCTTCCTGGTATTCTAGCTAGCTGGACAACACTACCAGTAATTGGTATCCCTATAGCTGTTGGCGAGCTTAATGGCATAGATTCTTTATTCTCCATAGTCCAGATGCCTGGCGGAGTTCCGGTAGCCTGCGTTGGGATTGGCACCAGTGGAGCCAAAAACGCTGCCTTGCTCGCTGCTCAAATTCTAGGTGTAAAGTATACAGAAATAAGAAGAACATATCTCAAATATAAGGCAAATCTGGCGGAGGGATAATATGATTGAACGTTACTCACAACCCCAAATGAAAAAAATATGGTCTGAGGAAAACAAATTTGACCAATGGCTCAAAGTAGAAATTGCCACCTGCGAAGCTTGGGCAGAATTGGGCAAGATTCCAAAGGAAGCTATACCCAAGATAAGAAAAGCTAAGTGCAATCTGGAGCGCATGGCTGAAATTCTCAAGGTAACCCACCATGATGTAACTGCCTTTCTTAGTTCAGTCGCTGAGAGCCTTGGTGAAGAATCCCGCTTCATTCATCTCGGACTAACCTCCTCAGATATTATGGACACCGCTCTAAGCCTTCAACTAAAAGAAGCTACTACCCTCTTGGAACAAGATATTGCCGAATTTATCATTGCACTGGAAAATAAAGCTATAGAGCATAAACACACCCTCATGATGGGGAGAACTCACGGTGTTCATGCTGAGCCAATTACTCTTGGGTTAAAGATAGCCCTGTGGGTCGAGGAGATGAAACGTAATGCCCAAAGGTTAACTGCAGCCAAAAAAGCTATCTCAGTAGGTAAGATATCTGGGGCAGTAGGCACTTATGCCACTGTACCTCCCCAAGTTGAGAAAATAGCCTGCACCAAGCTAGGACTTATACCAGCTCCAATATCAAGCCAGATAGTTCAACGTGACCGCCATGCTCAGTTTATGACTACATTGGCCATCCTAACTAGTTCTCTGGAAAAAATCGCTACTGAAATCAGAAATTTGCAAAGAACTGAAATCCTGGAGCTTGAAGAGCCTTTCCAAACAGGGCAGACAGGCTCTTCAGCCATGCCCCACAAGAGAAACCCCGAACTTTGTGAGCGCATCTGTGGCCTCGCCAGACTGGTAAGAGGATATGCATTAACCTCCATGGAGAATATTACCTTATGGCATGAGCGTGATATTAGTCATTCTTCTACAGAGCGTATCATTTTACCAGACGCTTGTTTGGTAATAGACTACGCCTTTTTTCTCCTGATCCCAATAATAAAAGACCTTAACGTCTACACCGATAATATGCATCGTAACCTTGAGCTCACCCGTGGTTTAGTTTTCTCCCAAAGAGTGCTCCTGGCCTTGATAAATAAAGGGGTAAGCCGGGAACGAGCTTACAAATTGGTGCAAAATAATGCCATGAAAGCCTGGCATAAAAAGGAGAATTTTCTAAACTTGCTGGAGGCAGATGAGGAAATATTGACTCATTTGTCCAAACCTGAGCTAGCATCCCTGTTTGACTATAACTACTATCTAAAACACGTGGATACTATTTTTGAACGCTTGAAATTAAACAGGGCCCCGAGAAACATATGATCTCCATCTATTCAAACTTCACAATGTGGTAAGTAGTATTCCTAGAGAACAAACTATAATTCCTAAGATTACACGCTTGGTCAGCTTCTCTTTCAGGAAGATAACAGAAAGAGGAGCAATGAAAAGAGGCGAGATAGAGGTAAGTATGGATGCCTTAGCGGCTCCTATATGGTTCACGGCTATTAAGAACAGCATTGTACCTATTGCATGATTGACAACACCTGACACTCCAGCCTGGATTAAGTTTTTCCGAGTATATCTTTTATACTCGGAAAAACCATTTCGGGCTAAACTAAATGTCAAAAGCGGCAAAATTACAAAAGGTAATCGGACAACATTAAGCATTAAAGGATCAAGCACCTGAAGTGCCAACTTAGATAGAATCGTTGCGCCTCCCCAACACAAGCCAGAAATTGAAGCAAGGATTACCCCTTTCGCCCTATCAGATTTAAGTGTTCCTCCTTCTCTGACTTTCGAAGGAACTGATAGAAGAGTAATACCAATGATAATAAAAACAGCTCCCAGTATAGTATAGGAAGTGATTGGCTCGTCGAAAAAAATTACCGCCATGACAGAAGCAGAAAGAAAATAAAGGCTAAAATTTATGGGGTACACCAAGGAGATATCAGCCAGGCTCATAGATTTTATCTCCAGAATGGAGCCAATCCCGACACCAACAATAGCAGAACCAACAATATAAGCCAAATAGCGCCAGCCAAAGAAAGTTAAGTCACTTAATTTACCTAAAGGGATCACAATAACAACAAGTACTATCCAGGCTGCGCTGAGTACAATAGTATTTATAGATATGGTGCTGAACCTAATGCTTATTGGCTTTATAAATAAGAAACCAACAGCCCAGGATAACGCAGCCCCCATTGCAACAAATTCACCTAATACCATTCTTGTTTTTCAAAACCATACCTTTCTGTATTATGATTATAGCTAACATTGGTTTTGTTTTACTTTGAACGCTTGAAATTAAACAAAGTATTAGGAAGCACATAATCTTTATCTATGCAGACCTCACAGCGTAGTAAGCGATATTCCTAGAGAACAAACTATAGTTCCTAAGATTACACGCTTGGTCAGCTTCTCCTTAAGGAAGACAACAGAAAGAGGAGCAATGAAAAGAGGCGAGATAGAACTCAGTATAGATGCCTTAGCAGCTCCTATATGATTCATGGCCAGGTAGAATAACACTGTACCTATTGCATAATTGACAACACCTGATACTCCAGCCTGGGTTAAATCTTTCCGAGTATATCTTTTATACTCGGAAAAACCATTTCGGGCTAAACTAAATGTCAAAAGCGGCAAAATTACAAAAGGTAATCGGACAACATTAAGCATTAAAGGATCAAGCACCTGGAGTATTAATTTACCTAGAATCGTTGCACCCCCACAAAACAAGCCAGCAATTGAAGCAAGGATTACCCCTTTCGCCCTATCAGATTTAAGTGTTTCGTCTTCCTTGACTTTCGAAGGAACTGATAGAAGAGTAATACCAGTGATAATAAAAGCAGCTCCCAGTATAGTATAGAAGGTAATTGGCTCGTCGAAAAGAATTGCCGCCATGGTAGAAGTAGAGAGAAAATAAAGGCTAACATTTATAGGGTACACCAAGGAAATATCAGCCAGACTCATAGACTTTATCTCCAGGAGAAAGCCAATCCCCTGACCAGCAACAGCAGAACCAATAATGTAGGCTAAATAGCGCCAGCCAAAGAAAGTTAAGTCACTTAATTTACCTAAAGGGATCACAATAACAACAAGTACTATCCAGGCTGCGCTGAGTACAATAGTATTTATAGATATGGCGCTAAATTTAGTGCTTATCGGTTTTATAATTAAGAAGCCAACAGCCCAAGATAACGCAGCCCCCATTGCAACAAATTCACCTAATACCATTCTTATTTTGCAAAACCCTACCTTTATGCATTATGATTATAACTGACATTGGTTTTGTTTTACCATATTAGTAACGTAATATTTAAATATGTCTGTTTTACTGGAAACTAATTTACCCATTCAATTGCTGCAACGTGGCAAGGTAAGAGATGTTTATGACCTCGGGGATAAATTACTCATAGTATCCACCGATCGCATCTCTGCCTTCGATTTCATTTTGCCCTGTGGTATCCCTGACAAAGGAAAGGTGCTTAATCAGTTATCAGCTTTCTGGTTCAAGGAGACTGCTCATATCGCACCCAACCACCTTATCAAGTTAATCGATAGCCCAGACTCACTGCAAGATTATTACTCCGGAGAATTACCTGATAGCATTATTGCCCGCTCCATGCTCGTGGCTAAAGCCGACCGTATCCCTGTGGAATGCGTCGTTCGTGGCTATCTAGCTGGGTCAGCATGGGTAGAGTATAAAAATGCTGGCACTGTTAGCAATATTCGCTTATCAGCAAAAATGAAGGAAAGTCAAATTTTACCCCAAGCGATGTTCACCCCTACTACGAAGAGCGAGACAGAGCATGATCGTCCTTTAACCAATCAGGATATCAAAAACATTGAAGAAATATTTGCTGCAAAACTCAAACGGAACAACCTCAATTTAATGAAGGAACTAGAGGAAAAAAGCTTGCTCATTTACCACCATGCTCAAGATTATGCTAAAAGCAAAGGTATTATTATTGCCGACACAAAATTTGAATTTGGATTTATAAATGGGGAGTTAGCTCTTATTGATGAGCTACTAACTCCAGATTCAAGCCGATTCTGGGATGCTAGTCGCTATAAAATAGGATGTTCACAAACTAGCTTTGACAAACAACCGGTACGGGATTGGCTTTTAGCTTCAGGATGGAATAAAGAGCCACCAACGCCTACGTTGCCACCAGAGGTAATCAAAGCTACTACACAGCGGTATAACAAAATCTATCAACTAGTTGCAGGAAAGCATATCTAATTCCCAATATTTGTTTATTCAAATATGCCACAAATTAATATCTAACTCTCACTATCAGAAAATCACAAGATCCATGCTTTATTGTTAAAGGAGACTCAGTTCATATGGAGTGGAATAGCATATTCAGCATTGTAACTGGTGTTACAGTTATTTTTGGGGTATTTCTGGCAGTTCATAGCAGAAAGAAAAGTGGAGCGCGAAGAAGAGAACAACTCTGCCAGCACCTCCAAAAAATAGGGGTAAGCGCATACGCAATGCAGATCGGAGATATCAGGGAGGGAATAGGGCAAAAACATTCCTTGGGGAAGAAATCCATGGGAATTCTTGGGTTAAATGATAGAAATGTGGATTCCATAAATATTATCGGCATATCCAGCCAGTATGGAACAAATTATTTCGTTGATTATCTGGTAAAGAGCGCAAATATTATAGAGAGGCGAATGCTAGGAAAGGTTAAGCTAATTAGAAAGAAAAATCGACCGTTCTGGGGTAAAGTAACATCTGTTGAATGGACAGGAGATAAATCCCTATCTCAAGACCTTAACTTCGATTATGATCTGGAAGGCAAACTACTAACTTCTGAAATGAAGGATCCAGGGAGAAACATACAGATTATCCCTGAACCTGAGTACGAATATGCCAGAATAAAAACCGACTACTTTCTCCCCTCCTCAGAGGCATTTGAGGCCATAGACATTATCGCCAAGCATATCAAATCATGGTAAGGATTGTTGAGGTATTTACAGGGATGAGATTTAGTAATATCGGTACCAGTTTTTATCAATTTCAGTAGTTTCCACTTTAGCATGCCAGGGAATGCCATAATTGTTAGCTAATTCAGCCAAACTCTTAAGTCTTTTTGCAACAGTGGTTTCCAGGAACACCATTCTTTCCTGCAACGAGTCAATTTGGGTAGCCTCCTGCCACAAAGCTCGCCCGGCCAAGAATCCTGAAGCTCCTGCCTGACAGGCCAATTTAACTTCGCGGTGAAAAAGTTCAAAATTCACACCCGCGCTAAGAATCACCCATGGGACCTGGCTTGCTTCATTAAGTTGATAGCAAAAATCTGCCAGCCGCTCCTCATTTTTTTCATATTTAATATCAGCAGGAAATTCAGCTTTGAGCACATCAATGGGAAGAGCTGTAATTTGCTTCGCTGTTTCAATAACTAATTGCGGCTTTATTTCAGCGAAATTTCGGGGGTCAGCTTCTACTTTCCCTATTTTATAGCTCACAGGTTCAACTATGAATGCTATATCCTCTGCCAGGCACTCATCAGCCAACCTTTTTACCATACCCAATTGCTTTTCGGCAACTCCAGTATCAGGGCGATAATACAGTAAAAGTTTTACCCCTGTGGCTCCCATTTTCTTTATCTTTTCTACGCTCCAATCGGGCAACAAATCGGTGACTCTTGCCTCTGGCTCTCCCGAATAGCCACTTTTTTCCAGACTCACAATCAACCCAGTACTCTTAGGCAAAACGTTAGCAGCAATCAGCTGAGCTGCTCCATAGATGGGGTCAAGCAAAATAGCGCTCGCATAAGGAGCTACAATTCGACATAAATCCCGTTTAAAATCCACCATAGTTTGATAGCTAACACCTTCTGGGGAGTCCTTGCCTAACATCTTCTTCAGCGAGCCCCTGTGGTCCAGGGCACACATTGCCATAATGCCTGTCCCATTGGCTAATTGTTGCAAGCCTCTTATTTTACCTATGGATAATTTTCTCATGTCTTTAAGTAGCTAATACTGCCATCAATTGCAGCAAGTTATTATCTAATTCCTTTTTCCTCTCACAGGTTTCCTTTAACGGAGTCAAAGCTATCTCCCCATTTAATTCTCCAATCATATAACCTGATTTGCCCTCAATCAGAGCGTCCACGGCTGCTGCTCCCAATTTGCTAGCTAAAATTCTGTCTCTAGCTGTTGGGGAGCCTCCCCTTTGTATATGGCCCAAAACACAAACGCGATAATCCCGTTTTAGCCTTTCCCATACTTGCTGAGCAATAGCAAACACACCCCCTGCCTCATCTCCCTCAGCAACTACCACTATGCAAGATCTTTTGCCTTTCCTAAAGTTGCGCTCCATATTGGAGCAAAGTTCTTCAATTTTCGTTTTTGTCTCAGGAATCAGAATGCTATCAGCACCACCCGCAATTCCTACATCCAGAGCAATAAAACCTCTGTCTTTCCCCATGACTTCAATAAAAAAGGGACGTTGCAAAGATCCAGCAGTATCCCTAATTTTATCTATAGCATTTAAAGCAGTGTTTATTGCAGTATCAAACCCGATAGCATAGTCAGTACCGTAAATATCATTATCAATGGTACCTGGAATGCCTATCAATTGTATGTCACTTGCATCGACTAAAGCCATAGCGCCACGAAATGTACCATCACCACCAATTGTTATCAAACCCTCAATGTTTTCCTGGTGCAAATTCCATATCGCCTTTTTTATACCCTCAGCAGTTTTCATTTCTTCGCAGCGAGCCGTTTCAAGGAAAGTACCTCCACGCTGAATAATATTAGCTACTGTCCGAGGATCCAATATTACCGTGTCCCTCTCCAATAAACCAGCATAACCACGCCGAACGCCAACTATTCCACATTTACAAGCAGCGCCACGCCGAACTATCGCCCTGATACAGGCATTCATCCCAGGGGCATCACCACCGCTGGTTAAAACAGCTATTCTTTTTATGGAGTTCTTTTTAGCCAAATCTTTATCCTCTTCGTAAAGTATAGCACCCCATGTAATACGAGAAAAAATTTAAGATGGCCCATACAGGCAGACTCATATTACCCTTTCCTGCAAATGACGCAGATGAATAAGGTTACTGAATTCGATATGAGTAAAATTATGAATAAAACCGACTGAACAGAAGGACATTTATGCCTATCACTCTTCTTCAGTAACGAGAGTTGATAGTTTATCCAGCACCATCTTCAAGGCATCTATCTCTTTGCCATAATCAGCCCAATTACCAGCCTTAAGATATTCCTGTGCATTGTCATAATGTTGTTGAGCTTCATTAATCAAATTAGCCACGTCAGCAACTACAGTCTTCTCTGGCTCCGCAGGAGTCGGTGACTCAATTTCGGGTTCAATTGGTGATACCTCAGTCCCAAAGATAATGGCTAGGCTTTCGCTCAACGTACGCTCCATAGCTATATGATCACCAGCAGCTACAATAACACGCTTCAACTCGGGCAGTCCTCCTGTGTCTGCCTGAAGAAACACAGACTCCACATATAGGTTAGATTTCCCCAAAGGTATCATCAGAAGATTACCGCGGATAACTCGAGAGCCACCACGACCCCATAAAGCAAGCTGTTCAGTGATAACAGTATCCTGCTGGATTCGATTCTCAATCTGGCTGGGGCCATATACCAACCGCTCTTTAGGAAAGTGATAGGCAAGCAGTTTCCCATAATTTTCATCATCGCAGCGGCCAGCAAGCCAACCTATAGTATTATTCTTGTTCACCGGAGTGAACGGCAAAATGAGCAAGAATTCTTCCTTTTCCTCTTCGGGCAGCCGCATGATGATATAGTAAGCCTCCATCTCCTGTTCTGACCCAGCGTAGACTTCTCTGGGCACAGCCCACATATCTTCCCTATTGTAAAACACTCTGGCATCACGCATGTGGTAACTTTGATATACTGAGGACTGAATATTGAACATACTCTCAGGATAACGAAGATGAACTCGTAAGGATTGGGGCATTTGTTCCACAGGTACAAAAAGCTTGGGGAAAATAGCCTGATAGGTTTGTATTAGAGCATCCTCAGAATCAGTAACATAGAAAGTCGTAGTGCCATCGTAGGCATCGATAACTACTTTAACACTGTTACGAATATAATTTATTCCACCTTCAAATGGCTCGGAATAAGGATAGCGAGCAGTAGTAGTATAGGTATCCTGTATCCACAATAATTTCCCATCCACCACAACTATATAAGGGTCACTATCCAGTTCTAAAAATGGTGCCAGATGGCTCACCCTGTCTCTAATATTCCGATAATAAATGATCCTGCTTTCAGGAGTTAACTCACTGCTAATAAGGATATTTAAATCACCAAATTGCCAGGCATAGGCTATTCGTCGAATGAAACTCCCTATATTAACTCCATCTTTCCCTTCGTAGTGCCCATAAACATTCTCTTGCCCCATAGGATAATCAAACTCCTGAGTTTTCGCATTCACAATTACATAACTGTTCGTTTTTTCCCCAAAGTAAATCTGAGGTCGCTCTATAATAAAGTTAGTAATGTTAGTAACAGGTGGTATATCCTTCACCAGCAATATAGGTAAGCCCTCAGTGCTGACTTCGTTAACCGGGCTCATGGCAATACCATATCCATGAGTAAATTGTAGCCGTCGATTGACCCAAGTTTGTGCCTCCCCCGCCAATTTCTCCGCAGACAACTCCCGAGTTGATAACATTACCTGCCGATATTCGCCATCAATGATATAACGATCAACATCAACACCGTTGAAGTCATAGTAGAGTCGAATAGCCTGCAACTGGTTATAGGTATCTTTTAACGGACGGTAATCCCAGAGTCTAATATTATTAATGGTAACCTCGTTTTGTACTACATCCTGTACGTCTGGCAACTTCTCTGCAGGAAAAGACTGCTCTTCAACATAATTCAAACCAAAAGCTTCTCTGGTAGATTGGATATTGTACTCAATATAGGGTCTCTCCTTACCTAGCTCATTAGGCTGTACTTGAAAGCGCTGCACTAAGGCTGGGAATATCTGTCCCACGATGATAGTAAGCGCTATCCATCCTACAACAGCGTAGAGAGACCAGCGAAATCTGCGACGCAATATTGAAATCATGATGACTACCATGCATATAAGCACTGCTACTAACAATATCCACTGAGCAGGAAGCTTTGCATGTATATCAGCATAACTGGCTCCGAAAACCACTCCACGTGCGGAGAAGACCAGCTCCCAGATGCCGAGCCAGTAATTCCAGGCAAAAAGACCTAATATGGCCATGGCCAGTCCTCCAACATGAGCTAGCACAGGCCGAGCAAAATCGAATTTGAGTCGTTGCGTAGTATAACTCAAAAGGTATACTACAACACTGCCAAGAAGGGTAACTACTAACGCACCAGCGATCCAACTTCGCAACATATTGAGAAAAGGTAATGAGAAAACGTAGAATCCAACATTCCTATGGAAAATTGGATCAGTAGCACCAAATGGCTGCCTATTAAAGAAACTCAGCACTAGCATCCAGTTGCTCTGAGCCTCCAGTCCAAAAATTACACTGAGCAACGTCGTTGCCAATATGATACCCAGCTTAGATATTCGCTGCAGCCGATGTACTACCATGGTCCATGGCCAAAAATGTATTTCATTGCTAGGCGCTAGATGCGCAGCCAACAAGAGATTTCCTAAAAACAAACCGCAGAAAAGAACAGCCGCAGAAAAGAACATTAGCACCCGTGATTTCAATACAGTGATGTAAATATCACTATAACCCAGGCTACCAAACCATAACCACTCAGTATAGATCTCTTTCGATACACTCAAGACAATGAGCAAAACTACAATCGTAGCTATAATTATAATTGTCTTGGAGCCGTGTCCACGTTGGGGAAGTGGCACAGACTTCTCCCCCCTATTCTCGGGGAACCAGCGCTGCCATTGTTTATCGAATGAATCCAAATCGCTCCCCCAATTTTCCTACAGTTAGAATTGTGCTGCTCTTCATTTTACATCCAATCTAGGTTATTGTATAAATCTGAATTTACTCATAACGCGATACGGTACCATATCCCATTCTTAGCAGTCAAAGCAATACTACACAATCTATTTCTTTTAGCTCTCAATAATTTCTTTGGTGCTGGGAACACTACTACCAATTCTTTTGTCAATTTGAGTAGCTAAATCCAAGGCTCGGCCCAGAGCTTTGAATAAAGCTTCAGCTTTATGATGGTCATTGGGCCCAGGAAGCACATTGACGTGAAGATTAATTTTGGCCTCAGTGGCAAAGGAAACAAAGAAGTGACGGATCATATCAGTTTCCAACCCATCTATGCTAATGGTATCGAAAGGTATTTCTGTTACATTGTAAGCTCTTCCTCCAATATCCACTGCAACTGCTGCTAATGCTTCATCCATAGGAACAACTGCATGTGACATCCGAGCAATACCCCGCTTCTCTCCTAATGCCTGATTAAAGGCTTTGCCTAAAGCAATAGCCACATCTTCAATTACATGGTGTTGATTATCCCCTGACGCAGAGAGTTTTATGTCGAATACTCCATGTTTGATCATCTGAGATAGAAAATGGTCAAACATTCTTATACCGGTAGTAATTTCAAATTGTCCACTCCCATCAATGTTGAGTTCCATCCCAATATTAGTCTCCGCGGTTTTACGAGTTACTATTGCTTTTCTTTCAGTCATTTTCAAATCCCTCCCGATTCTATCTCACTCAATGCCCTAATTAGGGTCTCGGTATCTTCGTGTTTACCGACGCTTACCCGCAGGTAATTCCTTAACTGCAGGCTATCAAAATAACGAATGAAGATATTTTTTTTCTGTAATTGATGCCAGATTTCTTTGGCTCTTCCTTCAACAACAGAGCAAAGAACAAAATTAGCTCTGGAAGGATACGGCTTTAGCCATTCCAGGTTTTTTAATCTACCGAATAATCGCTCTCTCTCAACAACTATTTTTTTCACATTGCTATGAAGGTACTCTATATCTGCCAGGGAAACTAGCACTGCTACCTGCGCTGCCACACTGACATTATACGGTTGTTTAATTCTCATCAGGTAATTAGCAATTTCAACAGGGAAAATGCCATACCCTATTCTTAAGCCAGCCAACCCTGCCCATTTGCTGAAAGTGCGCAAAACTATCAAGTTAGGATAGTTGGGCACTAAATTAGCCATAGTTACACCGCCAAATTCGAAATAGGCTTCATCTAGCACTACGATCCTTCCAGTATTAACAAGCTCTATAATCTCTTGTTCAGTAATGAGATTGCCTGTGGGATTATTAGGAGAGGTTATGAAAATAACCTTTGTTTTTTCACTTAACGCTTTCTTAACACCATCCATGTCAATAGCAAAATCTTTATCCCTGGGCACATCAACCAAGTTACCACCACAAATTCTAGTGCTAAACGGATACATACCGAACGTCGGTGAACAATTGATTGCTTCATCCCCAGGTTGAAGAAAAAGCCTGAGCACAAGGTCAATCAGTTCATCACTGCCACTACCACAAATAATGTTCTCATATTTTAAACCTGTATATTGCTCTAATGCTTGTCTTAATTTTCTTTGTTCAGGGTCCGGATAGGTGTGATAGTAAGGGTAATTGGCCAGAGCTTGATAAATCTTTGGAGAGCAGCCATAAGGGTTCTCATTCCCATCAAGCTTTATTATCCCCCCCCCTATCCGCTGGTCCAACACATCTATAGGTTCAATAGGAGTATAGCTTACCAAAGTCTCTAATTCAGGTCTGATTAACTTCTTTACATTCATTTTGAATTTCCGCCTTCACATTATCCATCTCTCGTCAGGAGGGAGGAAAATGTCACTTAAGATTTCCTTGCTTCCGCATTCTTTCCTCTACAGACCTGATATGAGCGTCTAGTCCCTCGGCCTTAGCTATCACCATGGCAGCAGGTCCTAATTTAAGCACTGTGGCTTTATTAAAAGCAATGATATTACTAGTTTTTAGGAAGTCTTCAACTCCCAGAGGTGAATTGAAGTAAGCGCTGCCCCCTGTGGGTAACACATGGCTTGGACCAGCAACATAATCACCCAGGGCTACTGCTGAGTTTTCACCAATGAAAATGCAGCCGGCATTAATAATTTTAGGCAGTGCAGCTAAAGCGTCAGCTATCATAAGAGAAAGGTGCTCCGGGGCATAAAGATTAACCAATTCAACAGCTTTATCGACACTATCAACAAGCACAATTATCCCTCTATTCATAGCTTGAGTGGCAATAGAACGACGCTTCAGTTTTTTTAATTGCCTTGCCACTTCCTTATCAATTTTATTAGCCAAACCAAATGAAGTAGTAACCAAAATCGGTGAAGCTAGAAGATCATGTTCAGCCTGGGCCAGAAGATCAGCTGCACAAAACGAAGGGTCGGCAGAGCCATCTGCCACAATCATTATTTCACTTGGACCTTGCAATCCATCAATATCTGCAGCACCATAAACCATTTTTTTAGCTAGAGTGACAAAAATATTACCAGGGCCACAAATTTTATCTACTTTAGGTATTGTTTCTGTACCAAAAGCTAAAGCAGCAATAGCTTGAGCTCCACCAACTTTAAAAATACGATGCACTCTTGCTATATCTGCAGCTACCACTGTGGCTGCAGGGATTTCGCCATCCTTGTTAGGCGGCGAAACCATAACAAGCTCCTTAACCCCAGCTACATTGGCCGGGATAGCAGTCATCAAGACTGTGGATGGATAAGCAGCGGTGCCTCCAGGAATATATAATCCCACTTTACTTAGTGGTTGGATTTGCCTCCCCAAATAATGGTTAATAAATACAACGCCCCTCTTGGCAGCGCACTCGTAATGGAAATCTCGTATCCTTTCAGCTGCCAGTTTGAGTGCAGCAACAAGTCCATCGTCCACACTATCATAAGCTGCTAGAATTTCTTGTCTATTTACTTCCAAAAACCCAAGCTCAACACCATCCAATTTGCCAGCATAATAAAGAAGAGCTTCGTCGCCCTTGTCCTTAACTCCAGCAACAATACGTTCAACCACCTGTTGAGGAGAAAGTTCCTCTCCAAAAACTCGTTTTATTTGTGCCAATAGTTGTGGCGAACCAACAAAAGATTCTAATGTGTTCTTTCTGGTCAATAACTGCTTTGCTTCATTAAACTTACTGATTCTTATCATACTAATCATACCCCCAGCATTCTCATCAATGCTGCTTTGTTTTTAACCTACAATAGCAAAGAGAAAAACTACTATAACAACCCCTTTTTCAATGTCTGAATAAAAAATTCGGCTTTCGCTTCCTTATCGGGGGAACTAAGAGCATTTTTGTTTCCGATTAAGCAAGCTGTAGATTCAAAAAGCACATCAATGATTTTTAACTTGTGCTGTGCCAAAGTTCTTCCAGTTTGAACATTATCAATAAGCAAATCAGCATCCTCTGGCAAGAAAGCTTCGCTTGCCCCCCATGTTGGTATCAATTTATATGGGTTGATATAATTATCCCTAAGGTATTTGTCAGCGACGTTTATATACTCTGATGCTACTCTTAGAGGCACAAATTTGCCACCTCGCACAAGCAATCTTAGATCATCAATATTAGCCACAGACATATTCTTGTTCACTGCAGCTACAATTTTGACTTTCCCAAAAAGAAGGTCTAGCAATTTTATTGCAGGGCTTGAGGGAAAACGATTCAAATGTTCTAATAACCAATCATTCCCAGTTATAGCTAAATCGAAATTACCATTAGCTATCTGCAGGGGCATATCCTGAGGTCTGATTACTTTAATGCCAAGCCAATCTAAATTAACAGAGGGACGGCGATTTAATGCACCATCGGTATATCCCTGAATATCAAACCCAACACGCTTTAAAAATTCCGCAGCAGGTAATTGTTGATGCCCATCAGGCAAAGCCAATCTAATTTTTTCTGGCTGCCAGCGGAATTTTTCCACTACCTCGCTCTTTACGGTATCTTCGCTATAACTTACGGCAGCTCTATTCTTATTCATAGGAACATTATTAAAACAGCTCAATATTTTGCTCAGGTCTTTGTTCTCCAGACTTTCCCTGTTAGCAATTAGAGAAGCATTGGCCGGAAGCAATTTCGCCAAAAGTTTCAACCCCTTGGCTTCTAACTCTTTTTTACCCTTCGCCCATAATATCGCTAAATTAGCATCCTCCGGAGGGTAAACTTCCGCAGCCCCCCACACTGGGAAAATATTAAAATCCTTCACTCTGAGACTTAAGGCAAAAGACTGCGCCAAATTAGGATACTCACTTATTATTCGCCAACTAGTTCGTTTAGCCAATAATCCATCAATACTAGATACCCCTGTCTGGCAACTCGTCGCTGCATAGATATGACCTTCGCCATAATTAAGATTCGATATTTTTATCAAAGCGCTTGTTGGATACCTGGTTAAAAGTTCCTCAACCCAATCCACGCCACATATACCCAAATCATAATTTCCAATAGCCACCTGTATAGGAATATCCTTCTCTTGAAATATCTTAGCCAAAAGATAAGGAAAGTTCGTTGATTGAAGGCGATATTGCCTTGTTTTGCTATTATAGCCCCCAAAATTTAAAGTTATCTCATTAAGTAAATTAGCTGTAGAGGATAAGAATCTACCCTTAGGTAAAGCAAATTTGATATACTCCGATTGCGGTTTCACAGCTAATTCTGTTCAGCCAGCATATTAAAAACTTCAGTCTCGGAAGCCACATTCCAGTGTTGTTGTCGCTTACAGTCTGTAACATCAAATCGACATGGCTCACTCCCCGAAATTAGGATGATCCAATGCAAACCATCATGAGTTTGTTCAGAAAAATCAATTTCCACTACATATTTCCTCTCACGAAGCGACTGCGCTAATTTGAAACATGTTTTCGCTATCTCAGGAGTAGCTTCTTCCCCTTTAATCAGAACTCTAGCTTCATCGCCCTTTTTATTCCCCAACGGAAGCAATTCCATGACAGGGTCTACATAAAGAGCAAATCCACAAGCAGGAGCATTTCCCCCCATTAACGGAATAAGGTTATCATATCTTCCCCCTCCTCCTATTTTCTTCCCATCCACCAATAACTGGAAACAGACTCCAGTATAATATTCGAAACCTCGTATTGCCATGATATCAATTTCGTAACCACAACTCAGTCTATCTAACAATGTAGTTATGTTTATGAAATCCTCCATACTGGATTTGAAGTCCGCTGAAGCACCTGGGCATAAAGCCCTTATATTTTGGAGGAAGTCACTTGATTTCCCCTTTAGATTCAAAAGTGGAGATAAAAATCTGTTCAATTCAGGCTTGGCCGTTTTTGCCTCCAGCAATGCCTGCCAATCTCCATCCAAAATACGGTCAGTCACTTTGGCTTCCTCTATAGAGCTAAGCCCAAGTTCTCTAATTAACGCTTTCATCAAGCCGGCATGAGACAGCTGTAGTCTAATATTGTCAAGCCCAAGTTTACACACAATCTCTTTAACCATGGAAATTATTTCCACGTCCGCCGTCAATTGGGCACCACCCAGAAATTCAACTCCACATTGCCATCTTTCTCTATTTTCTCGTCCTGTCTCTTCAAAAGCAAAAATATTAGTTACATAAAAAAGTTTAGCTATCTCACGCTCGCTTAAATTATTAATATACAACCTGGCCACAGGAATGGTACCATCCGGTCGCAATACCACCCTCTCTCCACTCCACCCATCCCAATCAAGAAAAGAATATATCTTATTTAGCTTGCTTGGTGTAAGAGTGCCCGTGGCCGTAAATAAGTGAAGATATTCCAACGTAGGAGTTCTCACTTCCTGGTATCCCCACCTGATACAGCAAGTTCGAAAGGCATCCTCAATATGACGGAAGCAAGCCATGTCACGGCAAAGAAAATCCCGCATCCCCTTACATCTTTGATTTTCCATTTTCAATCTGAACTAAGCGGCTTTATTCTACACTAAGCTACTTCTCCCTTCAATAATACATTTGTTGCTTCCAGTTGCTTAGGTTATAATTGATTTTGGATTATACGGAAAATGCATAAAATTCGACTCAATGTTTTCTTTGTTACCTTATTTGTAATACTGCTGCTAGGCACTTTAGGGAGCAGTATGGCTAGTGCTTCCAGCCCGAGAATTGAAGTTCTTCACATAGAGGGCACTATTCTTCCAGCAGTAGCTGATTATATTGACCGAGGCATTAGCCAGGCTGAAGATGAAAATGCTAACGTTTGTATTATTGAATTGAATACGCCAGGAGGACTTCTCGGCTCAACTGAAAGAATCGTCGCCAGAATTATGAATGCTGGTGTCCCCATCGTAGTTTATGTTTCGCCCAAAAGTGCCTGGGCTGCTTCAGCAGGAACTTTTATTACTTTATCTGCCAATATTGCAGCCATGACACCAGGCTCCACGATTGGGGCTGCCCATCCTGTTAGCGCCGGAGGAGAGGAAATTCCTGAAGATCAAATGAATAAAATAGTTGAATTCTCAGCCAAGTGGATGAAAACTATCGCCCAAGAACGTAGCCGCAACATGGAGGAGGCGGAATTAGCAGTGACGGAAAGCAAATCCTTCACGGATGTTGATGCACTGGAATGCAATCTCATCGACCTGCGGGCTGACAACTTGGAAGATCTTATTTCACAAATCAACGGCAAAACAGTTGTTTTAGCCAATGGAGAGGAAATTACTATTGACACCACAGGCTACAAAGTAACCAGAAATGAAATGAGCGCTATCGAGAAGTTTTTGCAGATCATCAGCAATCCAAACGTTGCTTACATTCTGTTTACTCTAGCTTCCATAGGACTAATCACGGAAATTTCTAATCCTGGAATGGTTTTTCCCGGAATAATCGGCGGTATCAGTTTATTCCTAGCATTTTACTCCATGGGAGTACTCAATGCTTATTGGGGCGGCATAGCACTTATTCTGCTTGCCATTGGACTTTTTGTAGCTGAGTATTTCACCGCTAGCTTTGGGCTATTAACAACTGGTGGTGTAGTTTCGCTTGTTACAGGCTCATTGATATTATTCAGTCACAGCCCTGGTGTAGAAGTAGATCAGAAACTGATAGCGGGAGTAACAATAGCCATCGCTGCTTTTTCTATTTTTGTCATCGGTGCTATTATCAGAGGCCAAAGACGGCGTAAAGCCACCGGTGCTGAGGGAATGATAGGGAAAACAGCCATAGCAAAAACACCACTTGATCCCACAGGCACTGTCCAATGTGAAGGGGAGCTATGGACAGCTGTAACTGAAGGCACTAAAATAGCACCAGGAGAAGAGGTGACAATAAATAAAGTAGAAACTCTAAAATTATGGGTAACCAAAAAAGTTAAATCTTAGAAGGAGGTAATCCATTATCTATGGAAATAATATCTGGAATAACACCTATGGAAATAACGGGGCCAATTATCATAGCTCTAATTTTTGCTATCGTCTTTATCATTTTTGTTGTTTACGCTATTATAAAAGGCCAAAGACGGAAACTTGTTACAGGCAAGGAGGATATGATTGGAAAGGTAGCTATAACGCAAACAGCTCTTAATCCAAAAGGCACAGTTCTAGCTGAGGGCGAGCTTTGGGAAGCTATAGCAAAAGACAGCAAAATAACAGCTGGTGAGGAGGTGACCATAACTAAAGTAGAAGGTCTCAAATTATGGGTAACAAAAAAATCTAAAGAAAAGGAGTGTGAATAATATGGGAATGAACTGGATGGTTTACATCGTCATCGCCATGTTGGTGATAATACTTATATCGAATTGTCTCAAAATCGTTCAAGAATATGTACGGGGAGCTGTTTTCCGCCTGGGAAGATACGTTGGCATTAGAGGCCCAGGACTTGTTTTCCTCATACCATTCGTCGAACGCATGCGGAGAGTGGATCTCCGTGTAATTACTATGGATGTTCCACGGCAAGAGTGTATGACTGTAGATAACGTTACCGTTAGTGTGGATGCGGTGGTTTATTTTCGAGTAGTCGATCCAACAAAGGCTATCCTCAAAGTGAATGACTACATCAAGGCAACTCACTTATTAGCACAGACCACCTTACGAAATGTGGTAGGGCAATCTGAATTAGATGCATTGCTGTCTCACAGGGACCAGCTTAATGAAAAAATACAAAAAATCGTTGATGAAGGAACAGATCCCTGGGGTGTAAAAGTAAGCATGGTTGAGACTAAAGAAGTAGAATTGCCCGAAGGGATGCAGCGAGCTATGGCAGCTCAGGCCGAAGCCGAAAGAGAAAGACGTGCCAAGGTCGTTCACGCTGAAGGCGAGTACCAGGCATCAGAGAACTTAGCTAAAGCAGCCGAAATTATTTCTGCCGAACCTGCAGCCCTACAGCTTCGCTACCTCCAAACATTAAGTAGTATTGCTACCGACAGAAGCAACACTATACTTTTCCCCTTACCTTTAGACATGATAACGGCATTTATTCCCAAATCTAACCTTGGGAAAAAATAAGTATTGCAAGCCTCAATAACAACTGAGGGAGACCAGGTAATATAGCCATTGTCTCCCTCAGTTTTCTTTACAGCTATACTACTACAGATAAAAACAATGATGGGTAATTAAAAAGGAAGTGTCATTATTGAACATTTCATGAAATTAAAGGGGGTTTTTGTCGCTGGACAAGGACTCATTCGGAATTAAGCAAAGGGCCAACGGAAATCAAGCTCGGGCAACGCCAATCAGATCAGTTAGTTTTTGAATTCCTTTATTTCTCATGAACTGTCTAATCCCTTCCAGTATATCAATGGCAACATGAGGGTTAGTTAAACTGGCTGTGCCAACTTGTACTGCATTAGCCCCGCACATAATGAATTCCAATGCGTCTTCAGCACAACATATACCGCCACAACCTACCACTGGAATATGTACAACTTTAGCTACCTCGTATACCATATAAAGTGCAACTGGCTTGATTGCAGGGCCCGAAAGGCCACCACTAACATTTCCCAAACGAACTTCCCTTTTATCTATATCAATTGTGACCCCTTTCAACGTATTAATTAAAGATATGGCATCAGCCCCAGCTTTTTCCACTGCTACGGCAATTTCACTAATATTAGTCACATTTGGGCTTAGTTTGACAATAATTGGGAGGCTGGTTGCAGTTTTAACCGCTGCAGTTAGCTCAGCAGCAAGTTTTGGCATTACCCCAAATTCAATTCCCCCAGTAGTAATATTAGGACAACTAATGTTCAATTCGATGCCTTTCACCCCTGGAGCACCTTCCAACTTGGCTGCCACGCTAACATATTCACCAATTGTTTCTCCAGCAATATTGACAACAACTGGGACACGCCAGTTTGCCCACACAGGCACTTTATCCCTGACCACAGCATCAATACCAATGTTTTCCAACCCAACAGAGTTAAGCAACCCACATTCCGTTTCCACCAATCGTGGTTGGGGGTTCCCCTCCCTTGGCATCAAAGTAGTGCCTTTACATACAATTGCCCCAAGCTGCTGTATATCAACAAATTCGCTGTATTTTATACCATAACCAAAGGTACCAGAGGCTGTCATCACCGGGTTATCTAACATTAACCCCTTAGGATGATGTGGGGCTAACTGTACATGAAGATCTAGCAAATTACCTCCCATACAATTTAATTATAGCAAGATACCTTCTAAGACGATATACCTTGTGCTGGCCCTTAATCCGTGGGTCGGGAGAAAATGAAGGAAAGGCAGGGTGGTTTTAGGAGGTTTGACACTGTTTGTAGGCTTAATGAGGGAGTGAAAATAGGAAGAAAGGGGTATTTAAGACTTCC
>JAGGZD010000010.1 GCA_021162245.1 Dehalococcoidia bacterium
AGAGTCAGGATAGCAGGAAATTTCTACTTCGCTTAGCGTCTCCATAACTCCAGGCGGCGGGCCAAAGGGATTTAAATTAGCACTGAAATCGAGAATATCCTGAGGAATAACGCCTAGTGCCCTCAGTTCGGCATAGTCAATTCCCCCATGCTGACAAACCGCCACATCCATTATTTCCGGTCTAGGTAGCAAAGGCAAAATACGCCACCTCCATAATTAAACAAAGCAAAACCCACAGTAGAGCAGCCACATCCGTTAACTTTACTCCGGAGACAATAAGTGAAGGAGTTAGAGGATTAGTGACATCACCCAAGCTATAAGAACCTGCCTTCTCCAGGCGAACTCTGAGTGCCCCAGCCATGGCGCCCATTGGCCAGCCGGCATTAGGGCTTTCCGTTTTGCCATGTTCAAGCAACATAACTCTCCATGCATTCCTGCCATTTTCCTTACTTAAATAAGCAGCTATCACTAACAATAATCCCGAGATTCGCGCTGGGATAAAATTTAAGGCGTCATCCAATTTAGCAGCAAATTTACCTAAATATTCATATTCCCCATGATAGCCAATCATGGCGTCGCAGGTATTTATCACCCGGTAAGCTACGGCACCAGGAACGCCAAGAACTAAGAAATAGAATAGCGGAGCAACAAAGCTATCGCTAATATTCTCCGCAACAGACTCCACTGCCGCCGAAGCCAGTTCCGTTTTTCCCAGACCGTGTGTTTCACGGCTCACCAAAGCTGTCATCATATTCCGTGCACCTTTCAGATTATCTTTAGCCAGAAGTCCTTTAATTTCAAGTACAGCATGGCGCAATTGCCTAAATGCAAAGGCTGATTTCAATGCCATAGCACCACCAACTATATAGGCTATAGAGCTAAACCGGCTCACATAAAGCAAAATAAAATAAACGGGTGTGGCAAAAATACATACTGTGAACAAAACCATAAAACCGCCATAAATCAACTGCCTCATCTTTCCTCTTCCAGTAGATGGCGACGACTTAGGCGAACCAAGTGCAAACTTCTTCAAAAAGGAAATTACTTTGCCCATCCAGACCACTGGATGTATAGCTCGAGGTGGCTCTCCAAACAGAAGATCAAGCACCAGGGCCAGTACCAAAACAAATAGAAGTCTCATTTTAGTTCAACTTACAAATACTAAACAAAACCCTCACACTCTGGCCATCGGAGGTTTTGAGCCTTGGTACTTTGTGCAGTATTCCGCATTTGGGATTTCCCATTACCCCCTTTTTGAACATGGCTACCACCTGCCGTAATAAGGGTGGTTGGCAACTTATTAATTGGGTGGGGATAAACACACACTCTGGCTCCATAAATTTTCTTTATGTTATCAACGGTAAGCACATCTTGTGGTATTCCTTCAGTATAAATTTGTCCTTCGTTTAACATAACTAGCCAATCACAATACTGTGCAGCCAAATTCAGGTCATGTAAGGCAGTAATAACAATTAAATCTCGTTCAGAGCAAAGGCTCCTAACCAGCTCCAGGGCTTCAATTTTGTGTCTTATATCCAAATTTGCAGTTGGTTCATCAAGCAAGAGTACTTTTGGCTGTTGGGTCAAAGCTCGAGCAATAACAAGCCTTTGCCTCTCTCCACCCGAAAGTTCACCTATCCTGCGTTCAGCTAGAAATTGAGTTTTTGTTGCATTCATCGCTTCCCAGGCAATAGTGGCATCTTTTTCTCCTTCATAGCGAAGGAGCCCAAGGTGGGGCGTTCGCCCCATAAGCACCACTTCGAATGCGGTAAACGCTTCAGGCAAAATAGGATTTTGTGGCACTGTGGCAATCAAGCAGGCCAATCCCTCTCTCTTGATATTTCTTATATCCTGCCCACTGACAAGGATGCGTCCGGAGAAAAGATTGACCAAGCGAGATATTCCTTTGATTAGGGTTGATTTCCCTGATCCGTTAGGGCCAATAATGCCCAATATTTTGCCTGAAATCACTTTCAGGTTTATGTTACTCAGCACTGCCTTGCTATCATAGCCTAAACTGACGCCCTTTAACTCAACCATTTTCACCCTTCCTAGAAGGAAGCAAATCCTTTCCTCTTTCGCAAAAGGTAAAGAAAGAAAGGAGCACCACAAAAAGCAGTGATTACGCCTACTGGAATTTCTGTAGGCTGAAGCAGTGTGTGTGCCAAGGTATCAGCTAAGATGAGAAATATAGCGCCGACCAGCGCGGACAAAGGAAGCAAGAATCGATGATCCGGCCCCCAAATAAGCCTCACTGCATGGGGAACAATTATGCCCACAAAGCCAATAAGGCCAGTGAAACAAACTGCGGCAGAGGTAATAAGGGTAGCAGCACTCAACAAGATTAACTTCACTTTCTCTACATTGATGCCTAATTGCTGTGCTTGCTCTTCACCAAGCTGCATCACGTTAAGCGGTCGAGCATAAAAATAGATGACGGCAATCCCTATTATCACACATGGGAAGACTATCCACACCTCAGGCCACTTGGTCAGTGAAAGCCCACCAAGTAACCAAAACACAATGCCGTGTAATTCTTCATTACACGTAGTCATCAGATAAGAAGTAACAGAAGATAGAAAAGCGGCCAGTGCTACTCCTGCCAAGATAAGAGTAGTTGCCGGTAAGGTTTTACCCACATGAGCTACTGAATAAACAATAGCAACAGCCCCCATTCCACCCACAAAGGCAAACAAAGGGATAGCTCCAAATCTCATCCAGGATAAGGCAAAGGGAACGAGGAAAGCAACAGTAGCTCCTAACCCAGCCCCCGAAGCAACGCCAAGAAGGTAAGGGTCAGCCAGAGGGTTACGGAAAAGCCCTTGATAAGTAGCCCCGGCCACAGACAGGGCTGCTCCTACTAAACCTGCTAAAAGGATACGCGGTAGCCTGATATCAAGAACTATCATGCTAAAAATTTCAGAACAAGATGAGGCAATGTGAAGAAAAGGCAGGCGAGAGAGAAGTGCATTAAGGCAGGTGGCGAAAGGGATAGAAGCACTTCCCCTAGTAGTAGCAAATATAACCACCAGCAAGAGCAATCCACAAAGCCCTACTAAAGCGCAAACCCTGCTTTTCCAGCGAAGAGGATACGGTACAGCAAATTCGCTGACAGACCTGTCAAGTGATTCAGAAAAAATGCGTGCCATCTAAATATTCAAACTACCTGATATCTATTCATTCAAACTCAGCAGAGAGCTCCAAAAACCAAACATTATCTCGCTTCTCTCGTTTCCCCTGAATAACTTTGAGCGACTTTTTAAAAATGGGGCCACCTGTCACAAAAGTATGATATTCCCCGGATTCCCCACAGGGATGGCAATTGAATTTTTGAATTTCAGTTAAAAAAGCCCTGTCAAAATCTCTGCCAAGCAAACTTTCATCCAATCTGGTAGCTACAATTACTGATTTAAAGCCAAGCGCCCAAAAATCGGCAATAAGTTCCTCAGACTCGCACCTCCAGAGGGGCAAGCAAGCTTTTACTCCAAGTTCACCACAAACCCTTTCTATCCATCCCCTATGCTCTTCCACCTCTATATCGCCAAAAATTCCTCCCTCTATCTCCTGCTCCTTAAAATCATTCACTACTTTCTTAAAATTCTCCTCATAATTCCCCCACGATGTTCTGACCTGAACCATAGGAATTCCTATAGCTTCCGACTGCATTTGCAGAACTTCAGCTTTAATTCCGTGAGATCTGGACCTCTCACCATTCTCAGAAATAAAGTTGACCAGATATGAAACCTGATAATCTTGCGAAATCGCCCTATAGGTTGCCAGGGCAGATTCTTTTCCTCCACTCCAGGAAGCAAAAACTTTCATTAGTTAGATCCCATCTTATCGAAAATTTCAGGGTGAATGAAACAAGCAAGCTGCTCCAGTGCTTCAACTATTCTCGGCCCATCACGGCTGACTAAATCGGCATCGATTTGATATATCCTGTTGTTTCTCCTGGCCTTCGTAACCGCAAGTGTTGGTTCTTCCTTTGCCCACTCAAAAGGTTCATCCTCAGCCTCTCCATGTCCTGTGCAAGCAATGATTACTTCAGGATCGCGTACGACAACTGTTTCCAAATCAACTACCCTATGCCCTGTAATATCTCTAAAAATATTAACCCCACCAGCCTTTTCAATTAACTCATTTATGATAGTCCCTGACCCAACACTCCATAACGGGTCATGCCAGTTAACATAAAAGACTTTTAGCTTCTCTGATTTCCCGTTTTTATCTGTTACTGCCACGATCCTGCTCTGCATTTGAGTCACAAGCTCAGATGCTTCTTTTCCCTTTCCAGTTATTTCCCCAACTACACTGATGTCTTGCAATATCCCATCTAGATTCCTGGGTGCCAAAGTGAATACCGTGAAGCCCTTTTCCTCCAGAGCAGGAATAACCTCCTGAACATGAATACTACCAGCCAATATTAAATCTGGTTGAAGCGTAATTATTTTTTCTATATCTGTCGTAGAATATCCTCCTACTTTCTCAATCCTCCCTGCTTCCACGGGGTAATTACAAAACTCCGTCACCCCCACTACTTTATCTCCCAAACCCAGGGCAAACAATATCTCCGTGGTAGAAGGAGATAAGGAGATAATCCTCTGTGGTATTTTGTCAATAATGACAGGTTTCCCCAAATCATCGACAATAGCCTCTGGCATAAGCGATTGCGATACAATTTCACGGCCAGTTAGTGGTAATGCCGCTTGCATCATAAGTAATGGAAGTAACAGGAAAGCAAAAAATACCAGGGCCACCGCTAACCACTCCACAGGAGAGGAGAAGAAATCTCTCTTCATTGATTTACCCTTACCTTCGTCCCGCAACAATAATTTTCATGGAAGTTGTTGATTATTATACAAACTAACCTTACTATAGGCAAGTTTTCTGAACTAAGACTGCAAGCAGTTTTCAGCAAGGCGACAGAGTTGCGACACACAATTTTAGCCAAATATCTAACGATAAAATAAACACGGGGAGCTCATTGCATCCCCCGCAGCTAACATGCACTGGCAATATATATTAATGTCCCTTTGAAAATTATAATGCTATAATGCTGCTCAGGGAAGGAATCACTTATCATGCTTGATATTTCAAAGCTTTTTGAACTTGAAATTAAGCCAGCATTGGGATGCACCGAGCCAGTTGCCATTGGCTACGCAACATCCTTAGCTTATAACACTATCGTGGGGAAAGTGCCAGCATGGCTAAAAGGCAAGATACCAGTTAAATGTATTACTGATATCAGCCAGGAAGATATAGAGATTGACAGAATAGAAATATCACTTAGCCGGGGGATATTTAAGAATGCACTGGCAGTGGGAATTCCCAGATCCAATGGCCAAAAGGGAATACCTATCGCAGCAGCGATAGGTATTTTCTGCTTTCCTGAAGCAGAGGGCCAGGAGATGGCTTTATTCGAAGCGCTCAAACCAGGGGATTTAGAAAGGGCTAAACTACTGGCAGGGAAGGTAAAAGTTAAATTGATTGAGGGGTGGAAGAAAAACGAAGGTATCCAAATAAAAGCCCTGGTTAAGGCAAGACATAAACAACTTCCTGAAAAGGTACTCACCGGCACAGCAAAAATTGAAAAAACTCACAGCAATGTAACATCAATTGATGTTCATGATTCACTGGAGCAGGTAACTAAAATTCCTTTCGAGAGAAAATCGCAGATAGAGAGAGAGAATCCTGATGTAAAGGATAGATTAAAGAAGATGACCATTCGTGAGATGGTCGCTGAGCTTGAATCACTCCCCAAGGACGTCATCGAAAAAATGATTGAGATGACAGAAATGAATGTTGCTATTTCGAAGGAAGGGCTAAAGAGAGCGAAAGGATTAGCTATTGGCACTACACTAAGAGATCTGGTAAACGAGGGATATTTAGGCAATGATTTAATCACTTCAGCGCAGATTATGGTCGCCTCCGCCGCAGACGCCAGGATGGGCGGTTTCGATTATCCTGTAATGAGCTGTGCAGGCTCAGGAAATCAAGGAATCGCTGCTAGCCTGCCTATCATAGCCGTAGCTCAAAAGAGTGGCTACAATGTAAAAGAATTACTGGCAAAGAGGCAAATAGGACAATTAGCTGAAGATGAGCAAAGGAAATTAAACCAGCTTGTGAAGGCACTTGCTCTATCAAGCATGATCACCTGTTACATAACTTACCACACAAAGTACTTATCTGCACTATGCGGCTGTGCTATAAAAGCTGGGCTTGGCGCTACTGCTGGCATCGCCTATCTTTTATCCGAATCAGACGATAAGGTCGAAATGGCAATACAGAACATGGCTGGGAATATCACCGGACTCATATGTGATGGGGGCAAGGGGGGGTGCTCGTTGAAATTGACTACTTCTGCCTCTGTAGCTATACAAAGTGCTCTGCTAGCTATGAAAGGAGTTCAAATTCCTTCGGATAACGGCATTATAGCTGAAAAAACAGAGGATACTATACGAAATATTGGGAAAATCTGCCAAACTTTGATTGCGGCCGATACAGAAATTACACACATTATGGCTGACAAAGGTGGTTTGAAATTTTGAGCTATATCAGCCACAGCTACTATTATATATTTATTAACTGCCCTTCTTTTCTTAGATTAATAATTTCATAATTCAGATTCTCTCTCTCCAGCTTCTGCACCAACACCCAGGCTCCCTCTTCAACACAGAGAATCAGAAAAGACAAGCCCAGGTGAGCTGCTTCCATAGCCGCCTCCTTGACCCCATAAATGTAATCAGGTTTTATCACTGCCCGCTTCAACGCTGTTAGAGATTCAATGCCAATCGCCCCCACCAATCCAGCTCTGTTTGCTTCTTCCCTTAATTTAATAATATCAATATTTCTGGAACCGCCTTCCTGTATATTAGGCATCAAGCCAATGGTTATCTTGCCTGCCTTTAACCCTATCATTCCTTCCACATTAGAAATACCAACATCCTCATTCTTTTTAGCCTCCGCTATAGCTATCCCTCTAGCTTCTTTATCTTTAAGGACAGGAGAGGCAAATAGTAATCCATTCTTCATATATAATGACACTGGCTGCCCTCCAGATAAATTGCCATCAGCTATAGCTGTGGAAATTGATATGTCGTTCACCACTTTGTTCACAAATGAAGAATAATTTTGCAACTGCCTCGCCATCCTCAGAATCCAATCTACACCTCTTTGGGTCACTTTATATTTAGAACGACCCTGTGAGCTAAGCCAGCCATCCTTTATCAATTCCCTGACATACTCGGAAATTGCCTGGGAGGTTATATTCAACTCTCGTGCAATATCCTTTTGCTGTATATTCGGTTGGCTCGCCGCTACTTCCAGCAATATCTGAAACTTAGTAGCAAGGTTTTTACTTCGTAATACCTCTACCATGCCAAAACATTATACCATTTACCAGCTAAGGCTACACTGATAGTTTAGTAACCACAATCCGCTAAGCTCCGACAACTTTCCAAGGAACAAGTGAGCTGGGGCAAGTATTTTTCAACACACAGTCTACACAATGAGGTTGCCGAGCAAGACATATCTGCCTGCCATGCTCTATCATATAAAGGTGAAATTGATATACCTTAGATAGAGGAACCTGCTCCTGCAATAGATCATGCGCTTTACCTATAGAAATATTGGAGTCAATTAGACCTACTCGCCTGGCCACTCTAAAAACATGTGTATCCACTGGCAAGCACGGTTTTCCCAATGCAAAAAGCAATACACAGTTAGCTGTTTTGAGACCTACTCCAGGTAAATCCAATAGGTAGTTTTTAGCCTCAGATATGCCCATAGAGCTAAGAAAATCAAGGTTAATGCAACCCCTTTCCTCCTCAATTCTATTAAGGATTTGCTTTATTCTCGCCGACTTAATTCGAGATAATCCTCCAATCTCAATAGCTCGAGCGATACACTCCACTGGGGCAGAAGCCACAGCCTCCCAGTTACCAAAAGTAGATGACAATGAATTAAAAGCTTGCCCTGAATTGATATCCGTGGTGTTCTGCGAAAGGACAGTCTCTATAAGCACACCGACAGAGTCCTTTCCCGGCTGCCACTCACGGGGACCATATTCTTGCTCCAAAAGCTCAATAACTTCTTCTATAAACATTTAAGCTATAATATCAAAAACTGTACGCGCGTGCCTAAATCAGCATCGCGTGTCAAATCATTTAACGAGCTAACCCAACTTCGGGTCGTTGAATCATATAAGATCTTACCGAATGAGGCGATAATCTTTTGAGTAGGTTAATTTGCCGGTCTTTATCCTTTCCCGCATAAGCCTC
>JAGGZD010000043.1 GCA_021162245.1 Dehalococcoidia bacterium
ATTCATGACTAATGCTCCTCCTTCCATTTAGACACCTCCCTGCAAGATGCCTATTTTCTACTATTTTTCTCCGAAAGAGGACATTTCTATCGAGCTATCTAGAGGACATTATCATAGAGTTTCAACAACTTTGAAAACATTGCCTGTTAATGGTACAAATTAGGGTATGGATTACGTAGAACTCTTGCCCAGTCTTTCTCATTGCATAGAAACTGTAGCCAGAGAGAAATTCTGGAACCTAGTAAACAAATGCATGGAAAATGCACAAGAAAACAAGGAAATGGGAAGCAATATTGAACTTCTTAAGGCCTTTTTAGAATCAATGGATTTTAAAAAGCTACGCCGAGAAAGCGAAGAATATTTGACACAGGGGAGAGCAGTAAAATTTACAGTCTACTGGAAAGCAGGTAAGCCAAGCTACAATATGATAGTAAGTTAGCCCCTCGAATTTTCTCTTTGGACTAAAGCTACAGACTGAGCAGCTATTCCCTCTTCTCTGCCAATAAAACCTAAACCATCAGTGGTAGTAGCCTTAACCATTACTTGTGCTAATTCGATGTCCAAAGTCCGGCTGATTCGTTTTCTCATCTCAAGGATAAAAGGCGAGAGCTGGGGGCATTGAGCAATAATAGTAGTATCGACATTAACCACTTTGAAACCCTTTTCTTGAAGTAGCCTATGAATTTCACTCAGCAAAACTAAACTGGATATACCCTCATATTTCTGTTTCCCCGAAGGAAATTGAGTACCGATATCATCAAGGCCAGCAGCACCACATAAAGCATCTATCATAGCGTGAGTGGCTACATCAGCATCACTCCACCCCAATAAACCTTTATCATAGGGAATATCAACACCTCCCAAAACCAGTTTGCGTCCCGGAACTAAAGAATGACTGTCATAACCAATACCTACTCTCATCTCTTTCCTATTTCCTTCGTCTCCCCTTGAGCGATCAAACGGCAACTTCACTTTGTTCGGAGCATGTCCTGTGCAATAATCTCTGCCAGTGCCAAATCCTCAGGCGTCGTTATCTTTATATTACTATAACTACCTGAATAAAGCTTCACCTTATATCCTAACAATTTCACCGCAGCAGCATCATCGGTAACTTCAATTTTAAGCTTTCTGTAAGCCTCATTTATCACATCAAAGCTGAATATCTGGGGAGTTTGCACTATCCATAACTTATTACGCTGGGGCGTTTCCGTAACTAACCTATGATCATCGGCAAATTTAATGGTATCTTTAACCGGCACTGCAGCTACAGCAGCACCTGTTTCTTTGGCTGCCTCCAACCCATTTTGAATCAAATCCAAAGTCAGGAAAGGACGAGCTCCGTCATGGATTATAACCCAATCACACTGCTTCAGCTTGTGCAGTCCTTCTTTTACCGAGTCTTGTCGCCGTGCCCCACCAAGGCATATAGCAACTTTAGACCAGGTCCTTTCCTCCTTTAACTTCTGGCCTTGCTTTAGATTATTATTATTCAGTGCAATGACTATCTGCTCCACCAAGTCATTTTGCTGGCATATATCCACCGGCCAAGCTAATACAGGCTTGCCCTTCAAAGTAACAAAGATTTTATCGGTAGCCCCCATCCGTTCAGCCTTACCAGCAGCAACTATAATAACTCCTATTCCAGAAGCCTTGTCCATTTATTGTTCCCTTCCTACCTTCTTAGTCAAACCCAAACGCAGCGCATCAGATATAGAACTAGCTTCAATTAATCGAATACCAATGTCATCCAGAGAAAGTTGGGGTGAAGATTTGGGCATAAGGAAAGACTTAAAGCCCAGTCTGCTAGCCTCAACAATTCGTCTCTCTACCTGTGCAACAGATCTAAGTTCTCCATTTAAGCCCAATTCCCCCAAAGCCACCAATCCAGGGATCGGCCTACTATCACGAAAACTAGAAGTTATAGCCAAAGCAATCCCCAAGTCAATCGCAGGTTCATTGATTTTAAGCCCACCAGTAACGTTGACTATAATGTCCTGATTAGAAATCCTCAGCCCAGCACGTTTACTAAGCACCGCACTAATTAGTAGAAGACGATTAAAATCGATGCCATTAGCGATACGCCTAGGTGGACCAAAACCAACAGAGGTGGTTAAAGCTTGAATTTCCACCAACAAAGGGCGCGTTCCTTCAAGCACTGGCACTACAATGGAACCAATAGCAGCATCCTTGTGTGTGGATAGGAAAACTCGAGATGGGTTCTCGACTTCCACCAAGCCACCATGGCCCATTTCAAAAATACCCACTTCATTAGTGGATCCAAAACGATTTTTTACGCTCCGCAACATCCGATAATTACTAAATCGCTCACCTTCGAAGTAAAGCACCACATCAACAATATGCTCCAGTACACTAGGCCCCGCGATAGAGCCATCTTTAGTCACATGTCCTATAATAAACACAGGCACATTATTTTGTTTTGCCCAGTACATCAATCTCTGTGTACATTCACGCACCTGAGCAATACTACCAGATACCCCAGGCACATCTTCCAGATATACGCTTTGAATTGAATCTACAACCACCAAACGAGGCAAGAGCTCTTCCAAATGCCTCAAGAAAACAGCTAAATTAATTTCAGATAAAATGAAAAGTCCTTTACCCCCGAGATTTAAACGCTCAGCTCTAAGCTTAATCTGATTAGTAGATTCTTCTCCAGAAACATAAGCCACAAGCCCATTATTCTCGGCTACCTTAGCTAAAATTTGAAGCAACAATGTAGATTTACCTATCCCAGGCTCCCCTCCAATAAGGACTAAAGAACCAGGAACTAAACCACCACCAAGAACCCTGTTCATTTCACCACACCCAACGGGAAGACGAGGAAAGGAACCTGTTTCCACTTGAGAGAGTTCTTGAGGTATATCTTCCCTGGAGCAAGGTCGGTCAATAGGAGTACGTGATAAGTTAACTGTAGCTTCTACAAAGCTATTCCACGTCTGACAATTTGGGCATCGCCCTAGCCACTTGGCGCTTTCCTTGCCACATTGCTTACAAACAAAAATATGCTTGACCTTAGATCTATCCAATTGCTAAATTTCAAACGAACTCTCTGGCATCCCACCACAATAGCGTTACTCCCAGTTACAACGACTCTCTATATTTCACCAACAGAGCATTAGTCAGCTATTGCACCATATCCATACTATAAAGCCTCTTTAACTAACGGCCGCATTACAATCTTTTCCTCATCAACATCCACCTCTATAGTATCCCCTGGTTGGAATTCTCCCCGCAGCAATGCATCAGAAAGCAAATCTTCAACTAAATTCTGGATTACACGACGCAGAGGGCGAGCCCCAAAAATAGGGTCATATCCTTTATTACCCAGAAAGTCTTTAGCAGCGTCGGTAACTTTTAAAGCCAGCTTTTTCTCTTTAAGCGAATCAGCAACTTGATCAAGCATTAATTCGACAATCAGGCGAATGTGTTCCTTCGTCAAAGAATGAAATACAACACTTGCATCAATACGATTGAGAAATTCAGGGCGAAACTTTTTTTTCATCTCCCCAAGCACCTTCTCCTTCATCTTTTCATATTCCACCTGTTGATTTCCTTTACTATCAATATGAGTAGCGAAACCAACACCCATATCTCGCTTAATGAGCTCAGCTCCAATATTGCTGGTCATAACTATGATGCTATTACGAAAATCGACGCGACGCCCTTTAGCATCAGTTAAATGGCCATCGTCGAAAATCTGAAGCAACATATTGAATACATCGTAATGCGCCTTCTCAATTTCATCAAGGAGAATACAGGAATATGGCTTGCGTCGCACGGCTTCAGTTAATTGTCCGCCTTCTTCATAGCCGATATACCCAGGTGGTGACCCAACTAAACGAGCCACTGTGTGACGCTCCATAAATTCCGACATGTCGAGTCTAACTAAAGTGTCTTCACTCCCAAACATAAATTCAGCTAAGGCTCTAACTAATTCAGTCTTACCTACGCCAGTAGGTCCCAAAAATATAAAAACTCCTATTGGTCGCCGCGGAGCTTTCAATCCAGACCGAGCTCTTCTCACCGCCTTAGCCACTGTATTTATAGCTTCATCCTGCCCAATTATACGGCGATGCAAAGCATCCTCCATGTGAAGCAAACGACTAGTTTCATTAGTAGTCAACCTCAGCATTGGAATTCCAGTCCACATGCTGGTTACTTCGGAAATATCATCTGCAGTAACAGTGGGTTTGCCAAGTTCCTGCTTAACCTGCCATTCCTTCTCCATCTGAGTAACTTTCCCCATTAGCTGGAGTTCACGGTCGCGCAGTTCAGCAGAGTATTCATACTGCTGCGACGCAATAGCTGTCTCCTTTTCTTTACGCACAGCCTCCAGAGCTTGCCTCGTTTCGGTTAAACCAATAGGCGTACTACTATGTTTGATTCGCATTCTGGAGCCAGATTCATCTACCAGATCGATAGCTTTATCAGGCAAATAACGGTCGGGTATATACTTAGCAGCCAAAGAAGCAGCTGCCTGCAAAGCTTCATCGCTTATAATCAAACGATGAAATTCCTCATACCTGTGCTTGATACCTCGCAAAATATCCAAGGTTTCTTCAATGGTCGGTTCAGCCACCAAAACCGTCTGAAATCTCCTCTCCAAAGCCGGATCTTTCTCTACATACTTACGATAATCATTCAAAGTAGTAGCACCGATACACTGCACCTCGCCACGTGCCAGTGAAGGTTTTAATATATTGGAGGCATCAACAGCACCCTCAGCCGCCCCAGCCCCCACAATAGTTTGCATTTCATCAATAAATAGGATGCAATTCCCAGCAGCTTTGTCCTCCTCTATAACTTTTTTCAATCTTTCCTCAAACTCGCCACGATACTTCGTTCCAGCCACCAGAGCACCAATATCTAAGGCAATTATTCTTTTGCCTTGTAATACCTCAGGGACTCCCCCTGCCATTATGCGCTGAGCCAGTCCCTCAACAATAGCTGTTTTGCCAACGCCAGGTTCGCCCACAAGTGCTGGGTTATTCTTGGTACGTCGGCTCAGTATTTGCACCACTCTCTCAATCTCCTTACTACGTCCGATCACAGGGTCAAGTTTGTCTGCTTTAGCCAGAGCAGTTAGATCTGTTCCAAGCTGGTCCAATATAGGGGTACGCGAAGAACTACGAGCGGAGCGAGCACGAGTTGTATCGTGTTTCATGCCCTTCTTGACTTCATCACGAGCCTGCTCCAAGGTAATACCAAAATTACCTAGGACCTTAGCAGCTACTCCTTCATCACCATGTAATAAACCAAGCAGGAGATGTTCAGTTCCTATGTAGTTAGAATTTAACCTTCGCGCTTCATCAACGGCAAGTTCGATAATTCTCTTAGCTCTAGGAGCAAGGCTAATTGTCCCAGTAACTTCTTTCTCTCCCTTGCCAACTACGAATTCCACTGCTGCCTGCACTTTATTCAAGGGAATACCAAGTTTAACTAGGACTTTGGCTGCTCCCCCAGATTCATCCGCCACTAACCCCAACAATATATGCTCAGTATCAATGTAACTATGACTTAAACGTTTGGCCTCCTCCTGAGCTCGCGCCAGTACTTTACGAGCCCCCTCAGAGAATCTCTCAAATCCAGTAGCCATACTAAGATCTCCACATCAAGTATTTATTTCCCAAAGCTAATTATACGATTATGCCCTACCATGAGTCAAACTATCTAATCGTTCGTATAATTTGCTTGAAACAACTAGCAAATAATAATACAATATGCATATTAAATGAGAGTTATCAGTGGTCAGGCTAAAGGAATTCAACTAAGGGCTCCTTCAACACAGTGGGTTCGGCCCACAACTAATTTAGCAAAGGAAGCTATTTTCTCTATCTTGGAACACAATGTCAGCTGTTGGGATCGCGTTCTCGATTTGTATGCTGGCAGCGGTGCTCTAGGTATCGAAGCTCTAAGCCGCAAAGCAACATGGGTTGATTTTGTTGACCGAAGCAGAAAATGTTGCATCGTAATTAAACACAACCTGGACAAAACAAAACTGTCAGACAAAGCCCATGTTTATTGTTGCAGCGCAAGCAAATCGATTGCCTTTCTTAATAACAATTACAATATCATTCTCATGGATCCACCTTACTCCGACCCCTATACAACTAACTTACTGACTACCCTGGCTAACTCAGAATTAATAGAGAAAAATTCCACGATTGTAGTTTGCCACGCAAATCGTTTCCCCCTAAGCTCTGATTACAATGAATTATACTTAGCTAAACAACGACGTTTTGGTGATACATTTATCTCTATCTACCAAAAAAAGGCTAACCCATGACAATAGCAGTATATCCAGGGACCTTTGACCCCATCACGAGCGGGCATGCCGATATTATCAAACGAGCAGCAAGTATCTTTGATAAGCTAATCATTGGCGTTTATGACAAACCTAATAAACAAGTGCTTTTCTCCGTAGCAGAAAGAGTGGCCATGGTAAGTAGAGTGATAGCTAATCTACCTGGCGTACACGTTAAGCCCTATTCTGGGCTCACTGCCGATTTTATTCATAGTGTAAATGGAACAGTTATGATTCGAGGATTGAGGGCAAGCTCTGATTTCGAGCGGGAATTCGAAATGGCGCTAATGAATAAAAAACTGTCTCCAGATATAGAGTTAATTTGTTTAATGACAAGCTCTGAATATCAATTCCTCAGCTCTAGCTTAATCAAAGAAGTAGCAAGACTAGGAGGTTGCCTTAAAGACATGATTCCCGATTACGTTGCCAACGCCTTAAAGGAAAAATTCTCAGCACAAGTTACCAAAGTTTTGGAAAATGAAACTAAGTGTTAAAATAAAACATTAAATTTTTAAGGAGGCTATGCAAAGATGGCATACAAAATTACTGATGAGTGTATTAGTTGTGGTGCTTGCGAAACAGAATGTAAGAATGAAGCAATCAGCGAGGGCGAAGAAACTTACATTGTAGACCCGAATAAATGCACAGAATGTGTGGGCTGGTTTGAATCACCTAAATGCGCCGAGGTTTGCCCGGTGGATTGCTGTATTCCTGATCCAGATCATAAAGAAACACGCGAACAATTATTGGAGAAATGGCAGAAGCAGAATCCTGGTAAAACTCCAGAAGCTAACTAGCACCTTATTTGAACCCAACCGTTATACAATTATCAAATCTCGCAGGGTATATTAATATTATTCTGTTTAGGGTTCTACCCATAATAGAGCCAGGGTGGAGCGAAGCTCGTAGTGATTCATATACTTTCAGGTATCTTAATATTGGTATAAGGAGCATAAGCAAACTAATAGACTCTACATAAGAGGTAGAATCTATATCTCTAAATCCAGCATTTTCAAAAATATTGACAGATGTCTTGGGAGTAAATTGGTTAATATGTAGCCTTCTTATATTCCACCACTTCTTACGCAAAATCCTCGATGGCACTCCATTGAAATCCGGAGTTGATGCCACCAACACTCCCCCTGGTTTAAGTACCCTATAAGCTTCCTTAAGAAACACAAGCGGCTGTGGCACGTGCTCCAAGACTTGCCACAGCGTAACCACATCAAAATAATTTTCAGGAAATTGCCGTTCTGTAAAAGTACTTGCTTCCACATCTAAAGCAAATTCTCTCTTCGCATATAGTACAGCATCCTGAGATAATTCAACTCCTTTAACATTGAAGCCAGCCTTGGAAGCATTAAACAGAAAAAAACCCTCACCACAACCTATATCTAAAAGATACGCACCATCCTTATATTTTTTGATCAATTCCACCTGTGATTTGGAAGCGCGTAAACGATTCTCACGAATAATAGAGGCATCCATGCTCTTCCTTTTAGCATAGTCTTCGTTGATTCTACTCTCCCTTTTAATAGGGTTCACGTACACGAACTGACAATTTCTACATTGCACATGCCTCCCATATTTTTCACCCGGTAACATATATACAGTTTCTATGCCTTCATGGAAATCATCCAGTTCCATATTAGAATCAAATAACACAACAAAATCGCCGCTCCCACAATTAGGGCAATTACGGTATTCAAAAAGCGGGTCTATCATAATCTGTGGCCTTTCTAAAGATGCTTGGATTTACTATAAGCAGCGGTGACAGCTTCAAGAAGAACGGAACGGAAACCTCCTCTCTCCAATTGAAGAAGAGCTTCGGTAGTCGTGCCTCCAGGCGAAGTCACCACACTTCTTAACTCAGCAGGGTGCTTGCCCATTTCTCGGACAGCGACACTAGAACCAATTACTGTCTGTATTACCAGTTTTCTGGCTATGCTGCGAGGCAAACCAATATGGACTCCAGCATCGATGAGTACTTCGATGAAAAGAAACACGTAAGCGGGGCCACTCCCACTTAAAGCTGTAGCCATGTCCAGATACTTCTCATCCTCAACATAGAGTTCCTCACCCAGAGCGCCAAGGACAGATTGTGCCATTCCCTTCTGCTCTTGACTAACATCGTTAGTCACTGTCCATACAATCATTCCCTCACCTATTTGAACTGGCATGTTGGGCATAGCTCGAACTATACAATGGTGGTTTAACCCACGACACAAAACGTCCAAACTGGCACCAGCCACTATAGATAATATAACTTGCTGCGGTGCGAGATTTGTTATCCCCTCCATCACCTGAAGCAATTCTTGCGGCTTTACCGCCAAAACAACCAAGTCAGCTTCTTTGACTGCTTTTTTGTTATTAACTAAAACCTTTACTCCACATTCTCTCTTTATTGAGTCTCGTCGTGATTGACTCACATCACTAACTACAATATCTTCAGGGGTAACAATCTTTTTACTGAGAAGGCATCTTATCATCGCCCCCCCCATAGTGCCACCACCAATAAAAGCTATTCTCATTTTTCTCTCCTCATTTCGCTACAATATTCACTACCCGCCCAGGAACATAGATAACTCTGCTAATCTTCTTTCCCTCAATATGAGCTTTCACTTTTTCCTGTCCCAGCGCCAATTCCTTAGCTTCAATTTCACTTATGGAAACAGGCACAAGTAATTTATCCCGCAATTTACCATTCACTTCAATAACCAAGGTGATTTTCTCTTCCCTAACTAACTCTTCATCCCATTCTGGCCAAGGTCGGTTATGAATGCTATAAGTGTGGCCAGTCTTAGCCCACAGCTCCTCAGCAATATGGGGAGCTGTGGGAGCCAGGAGTAGCAGTAGATATGTAATAGCCTGTTGCCATAGCAATACTGACACATTCCCTGATTCCTGTATTTTCGAAAGGTAATTAGTAAACTCCATCAAACTAGCTAACATAGTATTGAAATGGAATCTCTCCAGATCTTCACTTACTTTCTTAATTGTTCTATGAGTGACATTAAGGAACTCTTTCTCCACCGCTAGTTCAGTTACCTGACTCACATAGTCCATTCCCACCAAATTCCACACTCGGTTTAACCATCTGCTTATGCCTACAAAGCCACTATCGCTCCACTCCCCTCCCAACTCCCAAGGTCCGACAAACATGAGGTAGGCACGAACAGCATCGGCTCCTAACTCAGATACATATTTGTCTGGAGCGACTACATTGCCCCTAGATTTACTCATCTTATCACCGAGATAGATAATCGTTCCTTGGTTAAAAAGGCGAGTAAATGGTTCATCGAAATCGACCAGTCCCATATATTTAATTGCCTTAATAAAAAAACGAGAATAAAGAAGGTGCATGACAGCATGCTCAGCGCCCCCAGTATACAAATCCACAGGCATCCAATACTTCAGCTTTTCAGTTTCAAAAGGGGCACCATCACTTTTGGGACTAGTGTATCGCAAGAAATACCAATTGGAGCACATAAATGTATCCATAGTATCGACTTCCCGTCGCGCTGGCCCAGAACACCTGGGGCAAGTAGTATTAACAAAAGATTGACAGTATTTTAGAGGAGATTCTCCAGTAGGTTTGAATTCCGCATCGGAAGGAAGCAGTATTGGTAAATCCTCCTCAGCCACAGGGACAATGCCACATTTATTACAATAAATCATAGGAATAGGTGCTCCCCAATACCTCTGCCGCGAGACAAGCCAATCGCGGATGCGATAAGTAACAGTGCGCTTACCCCATCCTCTACTCTCCAGTAAATCACAAATTGCGTTGTATCCTTGCTCACTGGGCAAACCATCAAACTCCCCGGAATTTACCATTATGCCTGTTTCACTATATACTTCTTCCATTGGTTTTTTGCTCGAGCAACCGGGAGGAGTAATAACAGTTCGAACAGGAAGATTAAATTTCTTAGCGAATTCAAAATCCCGCTCATCATGAGCCGGGACACCCATCACGGCACCAGTACCATATGACAACGAGACGTAGTCAGTAATCCAGATGGGTATTTTTTCCCCATTCAATCTGTTAATGACATAGCTTCCCAAAAAGACTCCTGTTTTCTCTTTGCCGACGGCTGTCCGCTCATATTCACTTTGACGTCGACACCAGGCAACGTATCTCTCTACCTCATCTCTTCGCTCCGGAGCAACCAACTGAGAAACTAAGGGATGTTCAGGAGCAAGGAGAAAGAAACTCACACCAAAAATAGTATCAGGGCGAGTAGTGAACACTTTTATCCCCTCAGGTTTTATATCCTCCCGTTCCAATTTAAAGGAAACCTCAGCACCTTCACTCCGACCAATCCAGTTTCTCTGCATTGTCTTTATGCGTTCTGGCCAATCTAAATGGCTAAAATCAAGAAGCTCATCGGCAAATCTGGTAATTCTAAAAAACCACTGTTCCAAGTCTTTTTTTGTCACCTGACTACCACAGCGCTCACAGCATCCTTCACCCAATACCTGTTCATTGGCTAACACCGTCTGACACTCAGGGCACCAGTTGACTGGTGCTTTGGCACGGTAAGCCAAGCCCGCATGATAGAATTTTAGAAAAAACCACTGTGTCCACCTATAATACTCAGGCAGGCAAGTAATCATCTCCCGATTCCAGTCATAGATTGCCCCTATGCGTTTAAGTTGATCCCGCATATGTTCAATATTTCTCATTGTCCAAACATGAGGGTGTATCCCATGTTTGATAGCAGCGTTCTCTGCAGGTAATCCAAAAGCATCAAATCCCATAGGGTGAAGCACATTGTATCCTTGCATTCTCTTAAACCTGGCGTATACGTCTGAAGGAGCCATAGCATACCAGTGCCCAATATGAAGGTCACCAGAAGTATAAGGAAGCATAGTCAATGCATAAAATTTTGGACGATTACTATTTTCCGTAGCTTCATAAATATGGTCAGCAGCCCATCTCGCCTGCCATTTCTTTTCGATTTCCTGGGGATTATAATTTAGAAGCATATCTGTGAGATTTTAGCCCAATTTAAGGCAAATTAAAAGCACCACCTTATAGCACAAAATACAATTTTGCTTTTATCATAGCTATGATATATTATGAAGCAAGGAAATGTATAAAAGAATACTTGCTCCTCTAGATGGCTCTACTCTAGGTGAGTTAATTTTGCCTTATGTAGCAGAATTAGGAGAAAGATTCGACTCACAAATCATCTTACTACGTGTTTATTCTCCAAAGTCAAGCTCTATCTTTCACGAATACGAGGCATACGTTCAGCAAGTAGCCAAGACTATAAAAGAGCAGCTTGGCGAGAAAGCCAAAGTAGAACCTATCACCCTAAGTGGAAAAGCGAACAGGGAAATTATTGATTACAGTAAGAAAGAAAATATTAACCTTATCGCTATGGTAACTCACGGCAAGTTTGGGATAAGACGCTGGCTTCTCGGAAGTACAGCTGACAAAATAATTAGAGAAACGAGTAAACCAGTGCTACTCATAAGGGCGGGAACACTCTTAGCAACACGTGAGAAAGGAATAATGAACAACATACTCACACCCTTAGACGGCTCAAAATTAGGTGAGTCTATCCTGCCTCATGTAGAAACACTCGCTACAGAAACACCCACGAAAGTCATCCCAGAAATTACTTTGCTCCAAGTAGTACCTTCAGCCTACTATATCCCTACTGGGAGGACAGTCACACAAGTTTCATACAGCAATGCAGAAATCGAGCAACTAAAGACAAAAGCTAACAATTATCTGGAAGAAATAAGAAATAGATTAAAAAGTAAGCAAATTACTGCAAAATGTGAAATTGCAGTTGGTGATGCTGCAGAAAAGATTACCGAAATTGCCAGCAAAATCAACGCTAATTTGATTGTTATGTCCACACACGGATATTCAGGTTTTAGCCGACTATTTCTAGGCAGTACCACTGACCGTGTATTACACCATGGAAACACTCCACTACTATTGGTAAAACCTGCAGAGGCGCGAGAGACCACACACTAACACACATCATCATAGCACCCTACGGCAACTTGACATGTAGGTGCTAAGCCGAGTTAGCAATCTTCCAGGCTCCACACCCGCTTCTTCACACTTGGTCATTCAAATTATGTTCGCTACAATTATCTCCTGATACGTTTGAGCACTTTCACCTGCCAGGATATAAATAAGCTATTGGTCTATAAAATCATAAATTGGATTACTTGCTCTTTGATGAAATCTTCAAAACAATCTCAGGTTGGCTTACTGAACACAAGTCAAAATTGAAAGAAGCTACCATCCCTGAGTGGAGTGAACCCCTGGAACTGGACACTTTGGGTTAGGAGGATTTGGCAAGGTGAAAATACTTTATAATGGAGGGAAGGGGAAATCTTGCCATGAAGAATCAGAGAAGTTTCAGTATAGTATCTATCTACCGTATAGGCACATACTGGTCTGTTGGCACGTTTATTCTTACTATCCCATCTGTTAGGAGAATCTTTCAAATATCCAAGGAACTTTCTAATAGTCATTGCATTCATCCCATCAATGCCATATTTATTAAGAAACCATTGGAACTTGTCGATTATGTTCTTGTAGAAGGAAATGGTAGCCAGAGATTTGTTTTCGACATTGCAGGATAGTAAGAAACCCTTCAATCAAACGGTGTAACGGAACAGCTAATCGCGTATTGGAATTGTGAGTAGCCGAAAGGTAATTTGAGCTATCATTAGCCTTATTAGTTCTTTTGGTGGAGCTGGAGGGATTCGGACCCTCTACCTTTTGACTGCCAGTCAAACGCTCTCCCAATTGAGCTACAGCCCCACCAGCTTGAACAATATAACAAAAGATAAAGGTAAACTCAAATTAGAAACTCAGTCCCAGCCACCGCAATACAGACCGCAATCCAAAATAGCCTACATAAGCCAGAATAAGATTTTTCACCGTCCTTCCTGCCCAAGTCAGGAGAAAAAATCTGGTTAACCCAAAACGGAGCATGCCCATAAAGACAGCAAAGGGGTAATAGATGGGATTCAAGATAGATGCCATAAAAAAAACTGCCTTAGAACCATGACGATGCAAGATATGGGTAAACCGTCTATAAAGACCGTTATTACAATTCCGATCTAAGCCTCTACCCCCATAACCAGTAAAATAAGCACCAACAGCCCCAGTAGCTTCACCAATCCCGGCTACGGCACCAACTATGGCAGGATTTAATACCCCCCCTAAGGTGAACGTGAACATCATACCCAGGCCAGGCATAACTAAAGTCCCACTAGCAAAAACGTTGACAATAAAACACCCCAAGTAACCCCAACTCTGAATTTGTTCTAGATAACCACGATGGTGAATAATAACGATACAGAGAACTATAGTGATTGCGGTGGAAACTCCACCTATTAAAGCTTCTCGCTTAGTTAGCCATTTTTTCACAAGCCTTTATTATACAGGAAAAAATGTATGCACAATTAACATCAGTTTCTCCCAACACAAGATTATTTTTATCTCCCTAAGCTGAAATTTAGAAAAGCGTAAAAGAATAAATAAAGCATTCAGGAGTTTTCGCAGCTCCCGCACACCAGGTAATAAGATTATTTGCTTTGTTCATAGCAGCCAATGACTAAATGAACCAATCTATTTTTTCTGCTTAGTGACCTTCGTTGCAGTAAAATTCAACTTGTCCTTCTGTAGGCCAACAACTATAGTATCCCCTTCTTTACACTCACCCTGTAATATCATGGTCGATAAAGGATTTTCCACATGCCTCTGAATAGCACGCCGCAGAGGGCGAGCTCCATATACTGGATCATAGCCCTTTTTTACCAGCCAGGCTCTAGCTCCATCATCAACTGCAAGTTTAATATTCCGCTCAGCCAATCTCCTTTCCACTTCTCGAATGAGCAGCTCAACAATACTCTTTAAGTGTTCCTCAGTTAACGGGTGGAAAATGATGACATCGTCTATTCTATTAAGCAACTCAGGGCGAAAAGTCTGCTTCAAAGCACTTTCTATAGTCTGCCTCATCTTTTGCTCGTCAGTTTCATTCCCATGGCCAAATCCGATAGTTTGGCGCTGGAATTCCTTAGCACCTAAATTACTGGTCATAATTACTACAGTGTTCTTGAAGTCCACAGTCCTGCCATGCCCATCTGTAAGCCTCCCATCCTCCAATAGCTGCAATAGTATGTTAAATACATCAGGGTGCGCTTTCTCCACTTCATCCAAAAGAATGACCCTATAAGGACGACGCCTCACTGCCTCTGTTAACTGACCACCCTCCTCATATCCTACATAGCCAGGCGGCGCACCAACAAGCCTTGACACAGTATGTTTCTCCATATATTCCGACATATCTAACCTCACCATCGCATCTTCATCATCAAAGAGAAATTGCGACAAAGCTCGAGCTAGCTCAGTCTTCCCCACTCCTGTAGGGCCAAGAAAAATAAAACTGCCGATAGGGCGTTTGGGATCTTTAAGGCCAGCTCGACCACGCCGAATAGCCTCCGAGACGGTCGTTACTGCCTCGCTCTGATTCACTACCCTTTCATGGAGCCTTTCCTCCATGTGAACTAATTTATCCGTTTCAGCTTCAAGCATTCGAGATGTAGGAATGCCTGTCCACTGGGAAACCAATTGAGCTACGCCCTCATCATCCACTACGGTATCGATTTTCTTTTCTTGCTGCCATTGGAGTTTGGCATTATTGTACTCTTGTTCCAATTTCAATACCTTTGCTTTTAGCTCAGCTGCTTTCTGATAATCCTGCCGTTGTGAAGCAGCATCTTCCTCATCACGCAGATGTCTTATTTCCCTATCCAGTTTCTTAACCTCTTCTGGAGCGCTTTCCATATCAATACGCAGTTTGCTGGCTGCCTCATCAATAAGGTCCACTGCTTTATCAGGCAAGAATCTGTCCGAAATATATCGTTGCGACAGCTTGGCAGCAGCTACCAGAGCAGAATCAGAAATCTTTATCTTGTGATGAGCTTCATATCTAGGGCGAAGCCCCCTGAGCATCTCTACAGTTGTATCCACGCCAGGTTCACCAATAAAAACAGGCTGGAATCTTCTCGCCAGTGCTGCATCCTTTTCAATATGCTTCCGATATTCGTCAAGTGTAGTAGCTCCAATACACTGCAGTTCCCCTCTGGCCAATGCTGGCTTTAGCATATTACTAGCATCAATCGCACCTTCAGCAGCCCCCGCCCCTACTACAGTATGAAGCTCATCAATAAACAAGATAACTTCTCCACTCGCCTGACGAACTTCATCCAAGACCGCTTTTAACCTCTCTTCAAATTCCCCTCGAAACTTGCTACCCGCCACTAGCGCCCCCATATCCAGTGCAACTACCTTTTTCTCTTTAAGAGAATCCGGAGCATCTTCAGACGCAACCTTCTCAGCTAAACCCTCAACAATAGCCGTCTTGCCCACACCTGCTTCACCAATAAGCACAGGATTATTTTTAGTGCGCCGCGAGAGTATCTGTATTACACGCCTAACTTCTTCCTCCCTGCCAATTACAGGATCAAGTTTACCTTCACTAGCCAAGGCGGTAAGGTCATGGCAATATTTTTCCAGAGAGCGGTATTTACTTTCTGCGTGTTGGTCAGTAACTCGATGAGCACCACGGATTTTATGCAAGGCTTGATAAATTCCTTCTTGATTGACACCAAATTCGGTTAAAATTGCGGCAGCCTCACCTCTAGTCTCACCAGCAATAGCAATCAACAGATGTTCAGTGCTCACAAATTCATCCTTTAGTCTATCAGCCTCCTGACGAGCACTCCGCATAAGACGCGGAATTCGAGGAGTAGCATAAATTTGCACATCCTCATAAGCTACCTTGGGAAAATTCTCTAATGTTTCTTCCACTCGCTTTTTCATTGATTCAACATCCACTTTCAATTCCCCCAATATATCCTGAGTCACACCTCCTTTCTGCTCCAACAAAGCTAGTAAGATATGCTCCACATCCCACTGATTGTGATGAAAGTGACGAACTAGTTCCTGCGATGCTGTTATTATTTCTTGTGCCCGTTCAGTAAATTTATCTGGCGTCATAATCTTATTCCTCCCACCATTCTATATCAGATTCCATGTTAGTTTTCATCAAGCGCTCAAGCTTAGTTTCCATTTCCTCGATTTTACATTGCATCTCTTTCATTTTTTGCATCAAGTGCAAAGCAACCTCCACCCCTGCAAAATTAACTCCTAAATCACACATCAGCGTCTTAACATAGCGTAACCGGTCAACATCATCCTGTGAATAAAAACGTATATTGCCCTCCGAACGATGTGGTTGTATCAATCCCAGCTTCTCATAATAACGCAAAGTATGGGCTTCTACACCTACCATTCTGGCAGCAACACCTATAATATACCTTGGTTCCCAACTTGAAGTCATCGCATCACCTAGCTTCACCAGATCCAGAAGATTGTAATTGTCTAAAAAGCTGCTTCTCCTGTTCAGTTAAGTGTGTCGGCAGAACAACTTTAACTTTAGCAAACATATCGCCATAGCCAGAATTGTTCATGTGAGGCATGCCTTTTTTCACTAAACGAAAAACCTTACCATTCTGAGTTTCCGGCGGTATTCTAAGAATTAGTTTACCACTCAAGCCAGCCACCTGCACTTCACCACCAAGTACAGCAGTCACCAATGGCACATCCACCTCAGCATAAAGGTCATCTTCTCTGCGTTCAAAAACATGATGTGGCAGGACCTTCACTACAAAATAGAGGTCACCTTTCGCTCCACCATAACCAGTTTTCCCCTGCCCTGCCACACGGATTCTTGAACCATCTTTAACTCCCGGTGGTATTTTAACTTCAAGGCGCTTCAAATCTACTACCTCACCTGAGCCATTACAAATAGTACACATACGATTACCAATTCTACCTGTACCACCACATGCAACACAAAGTTTCTCCCCTCTGAGTTGGACAATACGTTTACATCCATGATAAGCCTCTTCTAAAGTTACATCAACAGAATATTCTATGTCCAAGCCATGGCGCGGGTAATGCCCACCACCAGATTTTGAGCGAACATTGCCGAATAGATCGCCAAAAACATCACTTAAGTCACCAAATTCAAAGACAGTTCTTGCTTCACCAGTATTCTGCCCAGTTCTCCTTTGTCTCGATTTAGCAAATTGCTCAGCATACTGCCATTGATCACCAAAACTATCGTACTTCTTTCGCTTCTCAACGTCAGAAAGAACCTCATAAGCTTCGTTTATATTTTTAAACCTAGCCTCAGCAGATTTATCTCCAGGATTGAGGTCTGGGTGGAATCTGCGAGCCAAACGCCGATAAGCTTTCTTTATATCTTTCTGAGTAGCATCCTTACTGATACCTAGAATTCGGTAATAATTTTCCCTCGCCATATCCATATTCCTCAAGTTTTTCTATATCGATTTATTATAAGCTCATTGAAGTCTCATGTCAAACAATATGATATAACTTAATAAAATTGTTTAACTCTTTTATAATATTAATTAACCAAGAGTGGGGATCCTATCAATAGCGCTAAACCATGAGCATAATGCGACGTGAATCTTTGTCAGAGATGATGAGCTTGAGCTAAGCTATAGACAAACTAATGGTATGCCCCCCTCTAGAAAGCAACCAGGTTAGATACAATCACAAAGCATATGGGTAAACACAACTCGGAATCCCCTACAATATAGCATTACGAGTCCAATAATTCTTGAAGAACACTCAACACATCCTGTTGAGGTACATTACTGCGAATTGTCGCACTGCCTATGTTCTGCAATAACACCCAACGAATATCTTTTGCCTTGACTTTCTTATCCAGCTTCATCGCTTCTATTATATCCACCAAATCTAGTCCGGCAAAACTAACAGCCAAACCAAATCTCTGTAATAGCGACTGCTGCCACTCAACCGATTTCACAGATAGAAGTTCCAGCTTCTGACTAAGCTTAGCTGCCCCCATCATACCAATAGCCACCGCCTCACCATGAAGAAACTGCCTGTATTGGCTAGCTGCCTCAAGGCCATGAGCAATAGTGTGTCCATAGTTCAGGATGATACGCTTGCCCACTTCCTTCTCATCTTCACTCACAATTTGAGACTTTATAATAGCACTACGGACAATAGCCTGATGCACTGTAGCCAATTCCAACTCAGTAAGTTTATTTACATTAGTCTCCAGGAATCCGAGAAAACCTTCATCCATTATGAGACCATATTTTATAACTTCAGCCCATCCTGAAGTTAACTCCCGTTGTGGTAAACTAGTAAGCGTGCCGCAATCAGCCAAGACAAAACTGGGTTGATAGAAAGTACCAATGAGATTCTTCCCTAGAGAATGATTGACGCCCACTTTGCCACCGATACTAGCATCAACCATAGCCACTAAACTGGTTGGCACCTGCACCCAGGATATGCCCCGCAAAAAAGTAGCAGCCACAAAACCTGCTAAATCACCCACCATGCCACCACCCAGGGCAATGAGAATATCTCCTCTTTCTATCTGCTTCTCCACCAGAAAATCATAAATCTTAATGGCAGAATCAATAGTTTTATTCTCTTCACCTGATGGCACTACAAAAGAATTAGCTATTAGACCAACTTCCCGTAAAACTTCCTCAGTTCTATGGCCATAAACGGAGAACACAGTTTCATCACTAATTATGGCAACTCTGCCAGAGGAACCAAGCTCTTCTACTTTTTCCCCCAACTTGTTCAACAGGCCACAACCAACGAAAACAGGGTAATCTTGAGTAGCAGTTCTCACCCAACAAGCAACATCTTTATCGGTATCATTGCAGACAGAGCAAAGTAACTTCCACCCTTTTATTACTTCCTTGGCCACCTGGCTAATGTTCAATGTATCAGTATGAATCGTCCAATCCACATTAGCATAGTAAGACTGCCTGGAGGCCTTAAGTCGCCTGATACTCTCCAGAGGATTTTCGACAGTCAGAAGAGGACGAACTTCAGCTCTAGAGTCGTAAGTACCATTCTGAAATAGACGCTGGTAAATTGTTTCTGGTTTGGCTTCAAGGCAAAAAATAAATCCACTCTTGGTTAGTAATTCATAGTTGCGAAGGTTAATAATAGCGCCACCACCGATAGCCACAACCAATCGCTTCTGCTGGCAGGCCTTCTCTATTACCTGTCGCTCCAGCCCTCTAAATTTACTCTCTCCATCCCACTGGAAAATTTCAGAAATCGGCTTGCCAGCCAGTTTGACGATCTCAACATCGGTATCAACGAAATCCCAATTTAACCGCTGAGCTATTTCTTTGGCCACTAAAGACTTGCCTGTGCCCGAAAAGCCCGTGAGGATAATATTAGATGATTGATATTTCACTTTTGCCAAGAAGGAATATGCCTTAAGTAATTATTATGGTTCGATATAGTCTCATTTAGACTATCTCCACCAAATTTCTCCAGACAAGCGTCGGCTAAGACAATAGCCAGCATTGCTTCACCAATAACTCCAGCAGCAGGAAGCACACACACATCACTGCGCTCATGGTGAGCTGTAACCACTTCACCATTACTAAGGTCTAGAGATGGCAAAGGATTAGTCAGCGTAGCAATAGGTTTAACCGCAGCTCTGATTATTATTTCTTCGCCATTGCTCATACCGCCTTCAATGCCACCAGCGCGATTAGTGGCACGACGCCATGGAAGGGATTTCTTCGTCACTTCATTTTCCGCAGTAGCGAAAGAAGGGTTAGGCTCAATAATATCATGAACTTGAGAGCCCTTGAGTTTCGCCAATGCAAATCCATGGCCAATTTCCACTCCTTTTATAGCATTGATGCTCATTATCGCTTGAGCAATTCTGCTATCGAGGCGACGGTCCCAGCTAACATGGCTGCCTAAGCCAACAGGCGCCCCGATAGCCACAAGCTCAAAAACACCTCCTAATGTATCTCCATCTGCTTTGGCTTTATCTATAGCTGCCATCATTCTTCTCCCCACTCCAACGTCAGCACAATGAACAGGTGAAGTTTCCACCTGTTCCCAATCTATGGTTTTATCATTTTCCAAGCAATGTTCACCAATAGCCAAAGTATGGCTATGAATAACAATCCCAAACTTTTGCAAAAAACTTTTAGCTATAGCTCCAGCAGCTACCCTGGCAGCCGTTTCCCGAGCACTGGCTCTTTCCATTATGGGCCTGATATCCTTGAGGTTATACTTAGTCACCCCAGCTAAATCAGCATGCCCGGGACGAGGCTGAGTTATAGATTCAAGCTCTTTTTCTACAGGTGTAACGCTCATTATTTCCTGACAGTTTTGCCAATCCAGGTTAGGAATAAGAAGAGCAATAGGACTACCCATAGTTAATCCACAACGGACTCCCGAGATAATTTCCGCTTTGTCTTTCTCTATCTTCATACGAAGGCCACGTCCATATCCTGCCTGACGACGTTCAAGTTCTTTATTTATATATTCAGCTTTCATAGGAAGGCCAGCTACCATTCCCTCAACTATAGTCACCAATCCCTTCCCGTGGGATTCCCCAGCAGTAGTAAAGCGAAATTGTCCCATTATCATCATTCAGCCTTGTCTAGACTCCCCTTTCAAGGAAGAGGAGTAAATGAAATAAGATATTGAGGCTCAGGATAGGCATAATTTAGAACCTGCAGCAAAACCATATCCTGTCCATCCAACCCCAACAACCTCATCTGTATGGCATAAGCCAGGCTATCCAGACTGATTCCCAGAAGCGATTCCAGCAAGGATTTGTCTGGAGGTTTATAATACTCCACCTCGGGAGATGTAACACCAGCTAGCTCCGATGCCAAGTTTATAGCTGTATCCAGTCCCCCCAGTTCATCAACCAATCCCAACTCTTTTGCTTCAGCTCCGGTATAAAGTTGCCCCGTAGCTAAATCTCTGACTTCTTCTTTATCCAACTCCCTACCTTCAGCTACCACATCAACAAATTGCTCATAATATACATCTACCATTTGCTGCATGATCTCTTTTTCCTCTGGAGTCAGTTCTCGAAGTCCTGAATACATGTCCTTATACTTCCCGCCTGTAAACGTCTGCATCTCAATCCCCAATTTTTCGTAAAGGCCTTTAAGGTTAGGAATCTGCGAGATAACACCAATACTACCAGTAGCCGTCCCTGGGAAAGCCACGATTTTATCCGCTTTAGCCGAAATATAATAGCCCCCAGAGGCAGCCATGCTTCCCATGCTAACCACAACAGGTTTCGACTCTTTGGCTTCCTCCACCATTGCTGAAATCTCCTCACTGGGGACCACTTGCCCGCCAGGACTATCCACACGGAGAACTATTGCCTTCACCGCAGCATCTTTTTCCGCTTTATACAGTTGCTCACGCACTGAACCAGGAGTGATAGTTGACCCCAAGAATGAATAGCTTCCTCCATTGGTAATAGTCCCACTGAGAGAAATCACTGCCACTTTACCTCCTGATGGCATTACTGCTACACAGCCAGCAGGAACCAACATTACAGCCAGCAATAACACAGCCAGCGCAACAAGTATCATCTTTTTTTTTCTCATTTCTCCCCTCCAATCAGTGCCTTCTTCGCCCTATCCAACATTACATCAACCGGAGCTTTCTTGCCCATCCATAGCTCGAAAGAGGCTGCTCCCTGATATACTAGCATAGCCAATCCACCAAGGATATTTGCTCCCGCTTTTTGAGCTAGCTGCAGCAGTGGTGTTGGATAAGGATTATACACCAGGTCATAAACCAAGGCACCCTTTGGTATCATCTCAATACTCAAGGGTGATTTTCCTTCATAGGAGCTATGTTTCATCCCCATAGTGGTACAATTAACCATTAAGTGGCAACGGGCAAAAGCTCCAGCCGAGGTTAGGCTTTGCCAGGGCAAAGTAGTGAGCTCCGTTTTCAACCCAGCTTCAGTCATATAGCTTTCCAAGCTGCTCGCTAATGTGCTAGCTCGAACGGGCGTCCGGTTAATAATAATAAGCGAGCTTACTTTTTCCCGCAGCAAGGCAAAACATACCGCCCTCGCAACTCCACCTGCACCAAGAACCACCACCCGTTTACCTTCAGGATTAAACTGCCTTTCCTGCCGTAAGCCCCGAATAAAACCATGAGCATCAGTGTTGAAACCTAAAAGTGTATCGTCCCTCTTGACTATGGTATTGACAGCACCAATCGAACCTGCCATGTCATCAACTTCATCCAGTAAAGGTAAAACCGCTTCCTTATAAGGCACAGTTACATTGGCTCCCAGGTTTTGAGGCTCTCTTAATCCAGCCACCGCAGCCTCAAGTTTTGCCGGATTTGTTTCCCAGGTTTCATAACGAATATCAAAATGGTAGTAATCCAACGCCGCTTGTTGGAAATATGGAGAAATGGAATGTTTGGCGGGGTTACCAATAAGGCCAATAAATTTTGCCATTAACAGGCCCCTTCGTTTTGTTCAGAATATCCGCTATCCAGAAATCCCTGCAGAATAAATGAAGCCGCTATGGCATCTCGATGCTGATTCCTTTTTTTTCTCTTGGTACCTGCCTCAGCCATCAACCGCTCAGCAGCTACAGTGGAAAATCGTTCATCCCATAACTCTATGCCAATTTGACCAATACCACTCTGCTCTATCCGTAACGATAGCTCTTCAGTAAAGGCTTTTACCCTATTGGCTTGGTGCCCAAGCCCACCATTCAATAAGCGAGGCAAGCCAACCACAATACGCTTTATTTTGTGTTGCTCAACAAGCTTAATAATATCGTCTATGGCGGCATTTTCACCTTTAGCAATCACAGTTAAGGGAATAGCCAAAAGTCCACGCGGGCCACTTATCGCCACTCCTGTTCTTTTATCTCCCACATCTAATCCCAGGCTACGCATTTCCTGCCTCACATCACCTTTCATGAAATTCCTCTTGTATAACACAAGAGATTATGTGAAGGTGACCTATACACCGCCCTGCTCAGGGCAGCGTCTTCTTCCTGACCAGTTCACTTACCAAATCCAGGGCTTCATCAAGTTTAGCTACATCTTTGCCGCCAGCTTCAGCTGTAGTTGCCTTACCTCCTCCTCCTCCTCCAACCACTTTCGCCACCTGCTTAACAATATCCCCAGCATGGAATCCCTTAGCTACCAGATCAGGAGTAACCATAGCCACGAAATTAGGCTTCCCTTTGCTAATCGTAGCTAAAACTACTATCCCACTTCCAATTTTCTCCCGCAACACATCACCCATCTCCCTGAGGACAGGCATAGTCAGCAGTGGCACTTTATCAGTCAAAATTCTTATCCCGCTAACCTCCTTTGTTTGCTTAAACAAAGATTCCGCCATTCTGTGCGACAGTTCCCTTTCCAATAACAATGACCTCTTATGTTCTATTTCCAGTTCCTTGTTGAGTGTCCTTACTTTATCAGGTATTCCTTCAATCGTGCTCCCTATCTCTTCAGCCATATTGTGCAAAATACCAAGGCGTTTCTCCAATACCAATTCAGCAGTTCTCCCAGTCACAGCTTCAATACGCCGCAGGCCAGCGCCGACGCTACTTTCGCCAACTGCAAGAAAGGAGCCAATTTCGCCCGTTAACTTGACATGAGTACCACCACAAAGCTCCTTGCTTATCGGTAATTCACCAATTTCAACCACGCGAACTTGGTCACCATACTTCTCTTCGAATAAAGCAATAGCACCCTCAGCAATAGCCTGCCTGTAGGAGGTAACTTTCGTTTTCACCGGCAAATTTTGGCGTACTTTTTCATTAACCCATCTTTGAATTTCCCTGTACTGCTCTGCAGTGATCGTTGCCATCCATGAGAAGTCAAACCTGAGCCTATCTGGTTCCACTAACGAACCTCTTTGAGAAACACGCTCGCCCAATATCTGCCTTAAAGCAGCTTGAAGAAGATGGGTAGCAGTATGATTACGAGCGATATCCAGACGGCGGGATACATTAACTCTAGCCTCTACCTCATCACCAACAGAAATTCTGCCCTCCGCAACTCTCCCCCGGTGAGCTATCGCATCACCAGCGATTCTAGTAGCATCAGCTATAACAACTTTTCCTTTGTTGCTGTTCATTTCACCACTATCCCCCGTTTGTCCTCCCATCTCACCATAAAAAGGAGTCCTGTCAACTATTATGTCAACTTCATCACCTTGAGAGGCAGTTTCCTTAGGCTGTCCTTGTATCCTTAATTCAAGAATTTTAGATTGGCAGGTGTTTGTTCCATATCCAACAAAACAAGTTGGTACTTTTATAAGCTTCGTTCTGAGTTCACCTTTCAGATCAATAATCCCACCACCAACACTAAGTTTTTGGCTTGTCCTAGCTCTCTCTCTCTGTTTCCCCATTTCAGCTTCAAAACTTTCCCAATCTATAGTTAGGCCTCGCTCCTTAGCAATTTCAGCAGTCATCTCTGGTGGGAAGCCATAGGTATCATAAAACTTGAACACCTGCTCTCCCGACAAGCTTCCCATTCCCTCTGTTAAAACTGCATCAATAGCCCCTTCCACCAAAACAAGGCCTGCATTCAGAGTAGCAATCAATTTATTTTCTTCCTCTTCTGTAACTTTGCAAATTAAGTCTCGCTTAGCCGGCAATTCAGGATATACATAACCCATATTATCAATAACAAGTTCAGCAAAACCATGAAGAAAAGGTTTATCTAGACCCAACTTCCTGCCAAAAAGGGAGGCACGTCGCAATAGTCGTCGCAGGACATATCCTCTCCCTTCGTTAGATGGTAATACCCCATCAGCAATTAGGAATGTGATGCCACGAGTATGTTCGGCAATAATTCTAATTGCATTATCATCTTTATCATTGGCAGCATAATGTTTACCAGTTAGTTGGCAAACCCGCTGTATCAATGGTGAAAAGAGCTCCGTTTCATAAATTGATGGTTTACCCTGTACAGCTGCTACAATCCTCTCTAACCCCATTCCTGTATCAATATTTGGCTTGGGAAGAGAAGTGCGACTACCATCAGGGTGCTGATTATACTGAGTAAATACCAAATTCCATATTTCAGAGAAGCGATCACAATCGCAATTAGGTTTACACTCAGGTCTACCACAGCCAATTTTTTCGCCCATGTCATAGTATATTTCGCTACACGGTCCGCAAGGTCCTGAATCGCCAGCCGGGCCCCAGAAATTATCTTCATCCCCAAAACGCAATATCCTGTCAGCAGGCACTCCAATTTGACGCCAACAGGCAAAAGCCTCTTCATCATCAAGGTAAATAGTTACCCAGAGCCGCTCTTTTGGTAACTTCAGCTGCTCCGTAACAAATTGCCATGACCAGGAAATAGTTTCTTTCTTAAAATAATCACCAACACTGAAATTCCCCAGCATCTCAAAAAAAGTAAGATGCTTGCCATCACCAACTACGTCTATATCAGTAGCACGAAAACACTTCTGACAGGAAGTTAACCGCAAACTGGGAGGTTTCTCCAGCCCCAGAAAATAGGGTTTGAATTGCACCATTCCAGCACTGGTCAGCAGTAAAGTAGGGTCTCCGTGGGGAATTAAAGATATTCCAGGAACAATCTTATGTCCTTTGTTCTCAAAGAACTTCAGAAAAGATTGCCTTATTTCGTCACTAGTCACCTGTAATTACCTTTTCTAACTTCAGAGGATGTTAGCTTAGCAAGTAATTAAGTCAGAATATCAAATATGTTAGCATAGTCACCAACGTAGGGCAAAGCTACCAAATACGCTAAGCAGGAAGATAGCTATATTAAACCTACGAAATACCAAGCTCAGCCACTAAAAGCTCAAGAGCTAGCTGGTCATTATATTTACCAGTTTTAACAACCAGGTCAGTTTCCAAAAGCCTACCGTAAGCTCTTTTTATATGTTCCAAGTCATACAAATTAGCCTGGCTGAGTGTCCTACTCACAACGAAAGAATTTAATCTTAACTTACCTTGAATCTGCTGCCGAGATAACTTTGAGCTCAATTCCCTGATTTGCGCTATTAAACGGAATTGCCTGGTAATCATAGCTAAGATATAGGTCGCTGGAGCACCTTCTTGATAAAAGTGATGGAGTATCTTTTGAGCTGTTTCAATACGACCTTCAACAATCGCATCTGCCAGAGCAAAGACATTAACTTCATGAGCATAACCTACCAATTGTCTGACATCACCTTCTTTGATGGAACACGTTGAAACATAAGTGAGCAACTTCACAATTTCATTATTCATTGTCCATAGATTTCCACCTATCAGCTCCACAAGCAAGTCCACCGCCCCAGAAGTAATACTACCACCCTCCTCTGTTACTCGTTGTCGCACCCAATCTGCTAACTTCTTACCTCGCAGCAACGGGAAAACACTTATCCGAGCTAATGGTGAAAGCTTTCCCATCAGAGGATTATTAGCACCTAGTTTGCCATCAATGAGTATGAGCACAGTAGTTGATGGCATTTGCTTAATATATGGAGCTAACTCTTCCCATTCCCCCAATCCACTTGTGGATTTGCTAACAGCACGTTTGCTAAGACGCTTCTTATCTAGCTTCGGTTCAAATTTCCCCAGTAAACCATCAACTATAACCAAACGGTATGAGGATAAGAAAGGAGCGGCCCCACAGTTTTCTTCAAGTTCTCTCAATGATAGCTTCTGCCCATCCAGCCTGGTTGCACTAACTGACAGCGTTTGCGGTTCACCTAAATCCGCTCTAATCCTATCAACAGCCTGATTAATGGAGAAGTCATCCTGACCATAAAGAATATAGAACATCCCCACTATTCTAGCACAATGTAAACTCTATCCAATGAGAGGTTAAAGAATTCCGCAGGACTACTAGGAGCGTGTCTGAGTAACAGCCAATCATAGTTAGTTGGCAACTATAAAGCCA
>JAGGZD010000017.1 GCA_021162245.1 Dehalococcoidia bacterium
CTGCTACCCCTCTCCAGCGCTCATACCTGCTCTTCAAGATAATGGGCTTTCTTTTAAAGAAATAATAGCTGTTTGTTTTCCTCATTTCGGTAACTCCTTATGTTAGGTTAATGTCATTACTAACCATACCATTAGTGTTACCTATGTATCTCAGCCTCCACGTTGGATGGGTACCCATTATGGCCTCTCTCAGTTTCAATAATGATAGTAATCGATGTAGTTTTCCTCGCGGCTTCTTACCATATTGTCCTCGGCACTCTCTCTCTTATCTCCTTACTGGAATTCCTCTTTCAGCTAGATAGTTCTTTGCCTGGCAAATTGAATAAATCCGATAATGAAAAATACTGGCGGCGAGAGCAGCATCAGCTTTGCCTATAGTCAGGGCTTCGTAAAGATGCTCCAGGTTACCAGCCCCACCGCTGGCAATTACAGGCACCGATACTGCCTCACTGATGGCACGTGTCAATTCTAAGTCATATCCAGCTCGTTGACCATCAGCATTCCAACTGGTTAGCAGCAGTTCTCCAGCACCAAGAGTAACAACTCGTCTAGCCCATTCAATGGCATCAATGCCCGTTGGTTTTCGCCCCCCATGAGTACAAACCTCCCATTCGGGCTTATTTTCGCTATTTATTCTCTTGGCATCGATAGCTACCACGATGCACTGAGAGCCAAATTTCTGTGCTCCCTGGCTGATAAGCTCAGGAGTGAGTACAGCAGCAGTATTAATAGTTATCTTATCGGCACCTGCTTCTAAGGTGTGCCGCATGTCACTAATGCTGCGTAGTCCACCACCAACGGCGAGTGGAATGAAAACTTGCTCTGATACATGCTTGACCACGTCTGTCATAAGATCACGTCCTTCAGGGGTAGCGCCAATATCCAGAAAGACAAGCTCATCAGCCCCCTCTCGATAATAAAATGCTGCAAGCTCCACAGGATCACCAGCATCACTCAGGTGAGTAAAGCTTAAGCCCTTAACCACTCGTCCTTGAGTAACATCGAGACAGGGAATAATCCTTTTAGTTAACATTATGCATCCATAAAAGAAAATGATTGTTCACTAACATGTGCTTACCTCTCGCCTAGTGCTGCCTTCAGGTAATTGGAATACATTTTCAATCCATATTTGCCACTCTTCTCAGGGTGAAATTGGGTTGCTATCAAGTTATCCTTAATTACCACGCTGCATATAGGTATGCCATAATTTGTTGTGCCTGCCGTGACTGATATATCATCAGGGTTAGCGTAATAGCTGTGGACGAAGTAAAAATTTGTTTCATTGGGTATACCATCAAAAAGAGGGTGAGTAACCATCTGTTTTACTTGATTCCAACCCATGTGTGGAATTTTAAGCCCTGAGGGCAGCCTTCTTACAATTCCAGGAATCACTCCCATGCATTCATGCCAACCTTGTTCTTCAGTTCCTGAGAATAAGATTTGCAAACCAACACAGACGGCAAAAAGTGGTCGTTTCTCATAAATGAGTTGGCGGATGACCTTAGACATCCCCAATTTCTCCAGGCTATCCATAGTATCTCCTGCAGCACCAACACCAGGGAGGATAACTGCAGCAGCATTAAGCACATCGTCAGTATTGCTCGTTACTTTTGCTTGATAACCTAACTTTGTGATAGCGTTAGCGACGCTACGCAGATTTCCTGCGCCGTAATCAATTATTACAATCGCTGCATCATTCATAAGGGGGTGACCCCACTTCACGGTGTTTGCGAAAAGAGAATGTTCATTCTCGTATTTTTAATTTTTTGCCTTATCTGCGAAGGTTCTCTCGTGAATTGTCATGGCGTCCTGTCTGCTTGAGCCAAACTTTCTTGTCTTGCCTTTCTGTACTGTTTGCAACCAAACAGACTTCTGCTCCATTTTGTCAGGGCAATTGTAATTTCTATCGGGGCAACAGTCAACACAGTGTGCTGGCTGGGCATAAAAGTAATGCCGGGTTATGGATTTTAATAAGTACTCTTCCAACATACTACACAGGGCTAAGCCAGGCAAGGGGCTACCTCTTCTAATACAAGATAAGCCGGAGGGTGGACATCGATAGTTAATACAGGGCGAGTCTGACACTGTCTTTGTGCTGCGACAGCCTGATATCCGTCTGCGGATTCTGCGGAGGCTGATATAGATGGCCAACACTCATGGTATGATTTCATGGAGCTGTCGAGTTATAATGCAGAGGTAATAATAATCCATGAGAGGTGTAGATATGGCACATGGCATTGAACTGAAATTGCTGGGAATGGTATATGCTGTAATTGCTCTGTTTATTCTGGCGCATCTGTTTCGCAAGGGTAAATTTGACAAAAGGATTGGATATCTGTTTCTTATCCTCTCTACCTTTATGGGTTTCTGGATATTTGCACCTATGATGCCGCATCAGTTGCAGATGCTTGTTCTCGGAAAAGCTGGTGGGCGTGGCTCCCCCTTGCCCATGGTATTTGCTGGCCTGCTATTGTTCATAGTGTTTACACTTGTATTCGGGAGGTTGTTCTGTGGCTTTATCTGCCCTGTAGGGGCGATACAGGAATTAGCCTATAAAATACCAGCAAAGAAATTAAGAATTACCAACAAGACCCTGCAATTTATCTTCCACTTGATTTTCTTTATCGCCTTTATTGTTCTTGGCATAGCCTTTTCAATAGCTGTTTTACCTTATCTTGGATTTGAGGATTTCTTTCATGTAAATACTAAATCGCCTTTCTTTTATGTTTTTGCCGCCTTGTTGCTAATCTCAGTTTTCATATACAGGCCATTTTGCCGTCTTTTCTGCCCATACGGATTGTTATTATCGCTTGCTGCTATCAAAAGCATATTTAAGCTGAGGCGGAATGATAAGTGCATTGAGTGCAGCAACTGCGAGGAGATTTGTCCAACCGGTGAAGCCGGCAGAGACGATTCGAAACGGGAATGTTACCTGTGTAACAGGTGTAGAGAGGTTTGTACAGTGGACGCTATTGATTATCTTAGAAAGTAAACAGGCTCAGGGAATTCAACTCCAGTTGGCAGCAATCAAACTAGGATGTCAAATATAATTACCAGCCCGGGCAACAGGATGCTGTATTCAGGTATATGCCTGAGCCTTGTGCAAGGCATACGAGGAGAAAAGAGGAATCCAGCAGGTTAACCCACTCAAAAAATTATCGCCTCATTCGGTAAAATCTTATATGATTCAACGACCCGAAGTTGGGTTAGCTCGTTAAATGATTTGATACGCACAGTGTGCTGACTGAGCATAAGGGTAATGCCATGTTACTTCTCTTATCATGCAACTTGTCTTGGCGGACAATGCCTGATATCCAGGGTGGTATAATACACGTATGTAAATCGGGGATCACTAACTGCCATGGAATCATATTTTCATCTAGAGCCTGAAAACAAGGTATATCGGTTACAGGAAATAACGTCTCTGATCAAGCAATCTCTACTGGATTTATCCAGCCGGGAATTCTGGATTAGAGCTCACTTAATCGTACCCAAGAGTTCTGCCACTTACAGAAATTACTATTGCGAGCTGATTGATGTAGACGAACTGGGAAGCAAGACTGCGCAAATCAGGGCGATTATCTGGCAGCCGGAGTACAGCAAAATCCTCAATAAACTACGCAGGGCTGGTATGCCAGATGCTTTGCAGGACAACAGCGAAGTTTGTGTCCTTTGTGCCGTACGCTATCACGAAGTGTACGGACTCAATCTAAACATTTATGATATTGACCCTTCGTTTGGCGAATCGCAAATAGACCTTAACCGCAGGCAAATTATTGAAAAGCTATCAAAGGAAAATGTACTTAAGAAGAATGCTGAAACTTACCTGGCAGTTGCTCCATTGCGAATAGGGTTGATTACCAGAGAGGAATCAGCTGCCTACAACGATTTTACAAAAACGCTTTTTAACTCCCCATTTTCCTTTAAAGTGATAGTTGCTGATTGTACCATGCAGGGAGAGAGTACCGAAAGCGAAACGGTTTCAGCAGTCAGATTTCTGACAAAGACAAAAGTTGATGTTATCTGCATCGTGCGAGGAGGAGGTTCTCAACTTGATCTGGCATGGTTCGACAACGAACGAATCGCTCGCTCTATCATCAACTGTCCGATACCTGTGTGGGTAGGGATGGGACATGAGATTGATACAGGTGTCCTGGATGTTGTTGCACATTCGAGCTTTAAAACACCAACCGCAGTTGCTGAGGCTCTGGTCAATACTCTTCAAGAATTGCTACACAGCCTTGAATTTGCTTCTGAACGCCTACAGAATACTGTTGATCGACGACTGGAATTGTCTGGTCGTGAATTATCCAGGATGATACTGGGTGCTTGTAATGGGTTCAGAAAACAACAGGAGCTTGTACAACAGCGGTTTTCTAACGGTACCTTGAGGGTAAGCTCGCAATTCGAAGAGCGTTTTAGTAGTAAGGAGATATTTCTAGATAATGCAAATCAGGAGCTCCGTCGTCTTTGTGACTGGTCATTGAATGTAAGTAGTAGACGTTTAATAGCGACTTGTAAGCATATTACCCTGCCGAGATATTTGAAAATACTTGCTGAGTGGCAGAGGCGTCTTGCTGAGCGGGAACGGCAACTCTTGATGCTGATGCCTGAGCAGATTCTCAGGAAGGGATATACGATTACCAGAAATCTTCGCAGTGAAATCGTGCGGAGCATTGCGCAACTACAGGGGAGTGAAGTAATCGAGACTCAGTTTATAGATGGCTATGTACGGAGTATTGTTCAGAAAACGGAGGATACAGGAAATGAAACGGAAAATTGAAAACATGACCTATGAAGAAAAAGAGGAACGGCTTGATGAAATACTGCAACGGCTTGACCGGCCTGAAACACCTGTGGACAAGCTTTCAAATGATGCTATGGAGGCAGCTTCGTTGATAAAATCCATGGACAGTACCCTCAGGAAAGCCAGGCAGGAATTGACAGGTGTTTTCGAGGAACTGGAGAAGTTGAAAAGCAAATGACAGCGGTTTTTTTTGCTCACAACGAGCCAATAGTTAAAATGGGCATAGAAGCGGTCCGCGAGTTAGGTATTGAAGCAAAACCATCTGGAATGGGTAGCGTGACTGATGCAGTTACCCTCATAAGGCACTTGAGGATCCCAACCATCTCTATTGGGCCTGACGACAGGACAGCTCATGCAAGCGATGAATATGTGGATATCAATCAGTTGGCAACTCTGACCAAGGCCTTAGCTCTAGTTATCATGAGATGGTGTGGGTAATCGGTTGCAGTAGCCTGATATCGTCCAGCGGTTCAGCCTGTGTTACGGTCGAAGCTCTGCGTTCTTTCTGCCAATAAACGAGCTATCGTTTTCAAAAGCTTTTTGCTAGCGAAAGGTTTAGAAATGCATGGCACTTTGTGCTTGTTCGAGAAAGACTGTACATCTTCTTCTGTAACATTGCCGGCAATAAATACCACCCTTCCTGCTAAAGATTGAGTCAACTTCTGCATGCGCTGGTAAAACTCAATGCCGCTCATGTCGGGCATCTTGATATCTGTGAGAATGAGGTTATATGTCTCTCTTCGGATCATTTCCAGGGCATCACTGGCATTATCCACAGTCTCTATCTGGTATCCTTCTTTGGACAATAGATGGCTTAAATATTGCAGGACTCCCATCTCATCATCCACCACCAATATCTTAGCTCCGCTAACTTTTTCAGGCTCTTCAGCTTCTGGTTCAGATAATGCGGGTTGACTTTCTTCGCTCACGATGGGTAGTTCCACAGTAAATGTTGCCCCTTTGCCTCTGTCGCTCTCGGCGTATATCCGACCATTGTGCTCGCTGATAATTCCGTGGCAGATGCTTAAGCCCAGTCCTGTCCCTTTTCCCACTTCCTTAGTAGTAAAGAAGGGGTTAAATATCTTCTCCAGGTTTTCGCTGCTTATCCCTGGGCCGTTGTCTTTAAAGGATATTCTGATGGTGTTGCCTGCTATTTCTGTCTTCACTGTAAGTTTGTGCTTATCGGAGGTTAGTTTCATCTCTGTTTCGGCATTGATGATTAGATTGAGGAATACCTGCTGTAATTGATTGCTGTCAGCCATGGTCAGGGGTAAATCAGAGGCGAGTTGTTTGATAACGTTTATACTATTTGTTTTTAATTCATAAGCCCGCAGGGCGAGGGTAGTTTCTATAATTTCGTTGATATCGGTATAGCTTCGCTCGGGCTGGTGCTGGCGGGCAAAGGAAAGCAATCCCTTTACGATACTGGCTACCCGCTGGGCACCGTCATTGATGATCGCTATATCAGACTTGATGTCTTCGGGGATATCTCGTGTCATTAGTAGCTGGGAAAAGCCGATGACGCTGGTTAAGGGATTATTTATCTCGTGGGCAATTCCCGAAGCCATTGCCCCGACAGTTGCCAGTTGGCTGGATAGTTGGGCTTCACGCTCCAGTTCCTTTTTCTCTGTCTCTAATTGCTTGCGCTCGGTGATGTCATTGTATACGGCTACTATCTCTCCTCTAGGCAATTTGTAAATCCAGTTCTCTCGCCACCCTCTGTGACGCTCATCCTGATAAAACATCTCGGGGAAGTATTCCGCTTTTCCTGTTCTCCAAACCCGCTGCAATACTTTAAGTAAGCCAAATTCCTCTACTCCTGGGAATGCTTCTGATATACGCTTCCCAAGAACATCTCCACCCCTGACATTCTCTATTATCTCTGCCGCGTGGTTAAAGTCCTTAAATACAAAGTCTTCTCCATTGTCTATCGCTTCGTAAACTGCAACCCCACTTGTCATGGTATTGAATAGTTCTTTAAATTTGGCCTCACTATTCTTTAAAGTCTCCTCCGCCTGCTTGCGCTCGAGCTTCGATTTCCCCAGCTTGGCCGTTTGTCTGTGGGGCTGCTGTAGCTCTTTTATGAGTTCCTTTTTGGTCGTTGCTTCAACTTTCATTTTCAAGGCCTCCTTTTCAGGTTACCTCATGAAACTACCACTTTGTCTATAGGTTGACGTGGTTGACGTTTTGTGTCATATCTTCATCTTTCATACTACGTCTTAATTACCCTATCACATGTACTGGCTGAGTATATGGGTAACGCTGGGCTACGGATGATTAGTAGCCACTCTTCCAAGTATACTCTGTTTGGGAGGCATAGGCAACAGTCCGAATTGAATCATCTAAAATCGAACCGAAGGGTAGGTTGTTAAATCATATAAAATCGAACCGAAGGTATTTAAGATATGCTCTGGCTAGCGCTATAAAGGAGGTTAAGCCAGGCAATGGAGAGA
>JAGGZD010000129.1 GCA_021162245.1 Dehalococcoidia bacterium
CTTATGCGGGAAAGGATAAAGACCGGCAAATTAACCCACTCAAAAGATTATCGCCTCATTCGGTAAGATCTTATATGATTCAACGACCCGAAGTTGGGTTAGCTCGTTAAATGATTTGACACGTCTTCTGTACCGGCTCACAAGATTATAGCGACGCACCCAGATGCTTATCCAATTATCACAAGGGTACCCCTGAACAATTATAGGAATGTGGAGCATCTCCAGCTTATCTCCGTAATGCCAAAACAGAGAGGCTTCAAGCTATGGAAGCATCATTATGTTATGGAGACTACAAAGACCTTCTGCTCAGCGAAATCCTCTTCCCATGACCTCTTGTATGTCAACGTTAGTTCGGTTTCACCTGCTTTCAGCCCTTCAAAGGTGAACTTTTGCTCACCACCAGCACCAACCATGCCTTCCTCGGCTTCGCCAGGCTCAAACTCATCCAACACCAGCTCAAGAAAGCTTTCGTCGAAATCTGCCTCCCACTGGTAGCCTGTTGTTGGATTAGAATCGAGGGCCACAATAAACTCATCGCCAACACCTATTTCGATTTCCTGCCCAGCGTCGAAGTATTCTTCTGGCTGTTGAGCCGTGCAACCGCCAACAAGATTAACTAATAGAAAAACTAAGCCCAGCACCAGAGTTAAATGCCGTTTGCGCCTCTCCATTTGAACCTCCCTCCACAAAATAATACTTTACCCTTATATAACGAGCAAGCTGGCTTTTAGTTTACGTCACGATGATTCTCACCATCAAGAGCTGCGTGGCCGCATCACACCCACTGTTAACAAAAGATGATTTATACACAATATTAACATACACGCTGGAATGCCAGGGCGAACATGCACATATTGATGCTGTGACCATTGCAGGGAGGAAAATCACATACATGCATGCATAGAAGGCAAGCAAATCGACAAAGCTACAAGAGCTTATCAGCATTGTCGCTGCAGTTTCATATGTGATGAGCTACCACAACAGTATTCGGGACTAATTTCTGGAACGAGGTTCAGTGCGCTTCCCCCTCCGCTTAGGGCTTACATCGCCGCGGTAATCGGGAACAATAATATTAAATACACAGCTTAGCCTCGGGTCCACCATCCGTGAACTGATTCGAGTCTCAATCTCATCCAGTGAAAGACAGGTGGTAACCACCATTGGCAACCTGGCATTGTAGCGATAGTTAATTAATTGATACAGCTTCTCCTGAGCCCATGGAGTAGCTGACTGCTCACCAAAATCATCAAGTATCAACAGCGGGCTTTTCTTAATTTCCTCAAAAAACTCATCGTAACTTATACTACTCTGCGGGCTAAAGGTAGAGCGCAAATGGTCAAGGAGATCTGGCACAACCACAAAGAAAACTGGCTTACCCAGTGCCATGCGGTAATTAGCAATAGCTGCCGCCAGGTGAGTTTTACCACAACCATTAACTCCCTGAAATACTAACCATCCTTCAGGAGTACGGGCAAAATCCTCTGCCAATCGAAATGCCTGTTTCAAATTCTGGCGCTCCTCAGATGGGAGAATCACACGCTTGGGATCAAAATTATCAAAGGTCATATTCCGCAGCAACTCTAGCTGCAAGCTATCCAAACATTCCAATGAGGATTTCCGCTCTATTACATGTACATGACAAACTTCAGTATTCCTGAAACGACTAAGCAAGCGGTCATCGAATTTCTCTAATGGCAGGTCAGTCGTAATCACAGTTGCAAGTCTGGCATTGAAACGATGGTTGAGAAGCTGCTCCAGCTTTTCCTTTGCCCATGGGGTAGCACCTTCCATACTCAGGTCGTCAAGCACAAGCAAAGGCGTATTCTTCACCTGTTCAAACAGCTCATCATAACTAATATCACTTGTGGGGCTAAAAGTAGAGCGGAGGTGGTCCAGAAGATCAGCAACTCCCATATAAAAAGCTACCTTTCCAAGACTTAAACGATGATTAACAATGGCACAGGCTAAATGAGTTTTACCACAGCCACTGGTACCATAAAAGACTATCCAGCCCTCAGGGTTATCAGCAAAATCCCTAGCTGCCTGGTAAATACACCTGAACCGTTCCCGCAAAGTAGCATCATTATTTTTCCCCTCAGGAGATAAATTATCAAAGTTAAGCTGCGACAGAAAGCCAAGGTTACTGTGCTTTTCCAAGTAGCTTAGTTTCTCTCTTTGTAACCTTGCCTTATTACACGAGCATGGCACTATTCGACTGAAGTCAGGCCGCCCTGAGCTCAAAATAGGATGAACAAAGCCAGCTCCTTTACAAATAGGACAAGATTCCTCTTCAGCACTTTCCTCACTCTGAAGGTTCACTGAATTCCCGGCGGCTTTATCTTTTGACCAGGTGTCCGTATTTGCCTTTGATGTACTTGTCGGAGTTGCCCTTTTTAATATCTTGCTTACGTGTTCCACTATCTTTGCCCTCACTAGCCCATCGTTCGAGAATACGGGCGGTATATTTCCAGTTGCGTTTATTCATCGCAACCGCTTCTTTAAAAGCCTCATTAATCCATTGTGCTGGATAAAGCTTCGCAGCTTCTTTGAGTTCTTCAACAATCATCGGCGTAAGCATACCTATATTTTGTTCGTATAGAGTGAAAATATTAGGTGCCTCTGTCACCTGTATCGTGTTATCTTTAACGGGAAGTTCCCCATGTTTAATTTTACCCATGGCCTCCCGCACGGATTCCGTATTAGCGAAGTAAACATCCTGCCATTTACCATCCACATTCAAGTTCAATTGCAAAATGCTGCCTTGCTTCAGCGCCAGTTCCAGGGCAGGCCGGAGCGCATCCTCTCCCATCCCAATCACAGGGACGCCGTCGGTGAGCAATTCCTCATAAGTAACAAAGGGAGGATATCGTCGTTTACGCTGAGGCAAATAAGAAACGCACATCGTTACCTTAAGTTCAGCTATATCCTGAATCTGAGGCATTACCTGAGTAAAAAGAGAATCAGGCAAAGAAACAAAACCGGAATTTTCTTTATACACCTTTTTTAAAACTCCCCGTTACAGTAAAAATAACATTATTTAAGAAGTCCCAATTAGTCCAGGTTCAATACTCTTAAACTTAACCACTTTATTCAGAAAACGCAACTTGGTTTGCCCCAGAGGACCATTGCGATGCTTGGCTATAATCACATCAGCAACGCCGCTGGGATATGGTTCATTCTCAATATCATGTATTTTGGCCCAGTCTTCCTCACTAAAGTACATATCATCTCTATAGATAAAAAGGACGATATCAGCATCTTGTTCGATGGTGCCACTCTCGCGCAGGTCAGAAAGTTGCGGCACGTGAGAAGGTCGCCATTCCACAGCCCGGCTAAGTTGCGATATGGCCAATACAGGTGTATTCAATTCTCTGGCCAGCATCTTTAGCGAACGAGTTATGCGGCTGAGCTCCTGGACACGTATCTCATTTCTACCTTCACCCTGTATCAACTGTATATAATCAATAATTATCAAATCGATATTGCGCTCAAAATGAAGTCGTCGCGCTTTGCTCCTCATGGCTACAGTTCTGAGTTGAGGAGAATCGTCAATATAAATAGGCGCTTCGGACAATATGCCACTGGCCTCCATAATCTTTGCTTCATCTCTCTCTGTAAAATTCCCCCCACGAACAAACTTAAAATCCACCCCTGATTCACTGGACAGAAGTCGTTGTACCACTGACTCACATGACATTTCCAGGCTAAATAGAGCAACACAAGACTTCTGTGTAACAGCGACGTTTCGGGCAATATTTAGAGCCAGGCTGGTTTTCCCCATGCTTGGTCTGGCAGCCAGAACAATTAAATCAGATCTCCGTAATCCACCCAGCATATCATCCAGAGCAGTAAAGCCACTCAAAACATAAGAATTCTCCCCTTCCTCAGTTGTGGTAGCCTGCCCAGCTTTCTCAAAGTACTGGTCCAGGGCATCGCGGATTGGGATAAGATCCTGAAACCCCCGTCTCGTCCGCACCTGAAAAAGAATATCCTCAGATTTACTGAGACTGGCTTCAACATCAGGAGCAGCTTCATAGCCAACGGCAGCAATTTGCCCCGCTGCAGCAATTAATCGCCGCATAACTGCCATGTTAGATACTATTTGCGCATAGTGCTCAATGTGCAAGGATGTGGGCACAGTGGATATCAGGTGGCTCAGATAGGCAGCGCCTCCAACCTGCTCCAACTTACCCACACGCATCAATTCATGAGCCACAGTAATCTGATTTATAGCCTCGTTCCGTTGATAAAGAGAGAGACAAGCTCGGTAAACCAGTTGATTTATTTCAGAGGAGAAGTCTTCGTCTTTAAGGAAGCTAACCACCTTCAATATAGAGTCGGAGTCGATAAGTAAAGAGGCAATTACGGCCCCTTCCGCTTCAACATCCTGTGGTGGTAATTTTTCCTGGACCATATTTAACCCTTCTTTTCAATAACCACTTTAACCTGTGGTTTTAAATCACCTGCCAATTTAATAGTTACTTCGTGACTGCCTGCCTGGCGCAAAGGTTTATCCAGGTCTACCTTCTTCTTGTCAAGAGAGAAATCTATAACACGGCTTAACTCATCGGCTATCTCTGCAGCAGTGATAGCGCCAAATAGACGATCACCGGTTCCCCCACGAGCCTCAAGATGAATTTCCTGCCCCTCAATCTGTTTTGCAAGCTCAACCAATTTAGCTTTTTCCAGAGCTTCCTGACTTTCTTCCTTTCGCCGCCTTAATTCCACCTGCTTCATAGCTGCTGATGTAGCAAACAAAGCCAGACCATGAGGTATAAGAAAATTTCTGGCATAGCCTGCTGACACATCTTTTATTTCTCCAGCTTTCCCTTTGCCACTAACATTTTTTAAGAAAACAACTTTCATAATTCTTCCCCCATTGTTATTTTGAGCTGCATGGCCGAACAATCCATATACCCTTCGCCAGTGCTCAGTACGAGCTTAGAAATCTCTCTACCAATACAGCAGAGGTGGCACCATCCTCTGCAACAACTATCGCCTGCCACCGGCAACACTAATATTGTATCATCTTTCGTGATTTTCAATCTGAGTTGATTCCCCATCATATCACCTTCTATCCAGGCCACCCCAGCATCCCAAGCAAAGTCTATCTTCGGCTCCATTCTGGTTCTTTCTCAATAAGCAAGCTAGCAAGACCAGCTCAGGCACAATACAGGCCAGCGGTAAGCCCGACAGGCCTACCTCCAATTATAACTACCTGATCGTTTCTACTCTTTCCCATTTGTCACAACGCCCTCCCCATCTGGACAGGACCTTGCCATCAGCAGAAATCTGAGAGATTTCGCAAAGATTAGGGCACCCCTTGCACACAAAGGAAGATATCTCAAATTCTGTTTCACTAACGCCAAATCCCTTAAATCTCGTCCTGCGACCATTATTTCCCATTTCACCTCGCACTAGCATCGCCGCTCCAATAGCGCCCATAAGTTCATTGTTGGGGGGAACATAAACTTCCGTTTGGAAAGCTTCGTTAAACGCCCTGATTATTCCTTTATTAAAAGCAACTCCTCCCTGAAATGCCATCCTGGGCCGAACTTCCTTATTTAGAGCAACATTGCTTAAATAATTGCGCACCAGTGCCTGGCATAACCCATAGATAATATCATCAATAGGGTAACCCATCTGTTGTTTGTGAATCATATCCGACTCAGCAAAAACAGTACAACGTCCGGCAATACGTGCCGGATTACTACTTTTCAAAGCGTGAGGCCCAAAATCCTCGATTTGCATATTTAAACGCTCAGCCTGGTGCTCCAGGAAACTGCCAGTGCCAGCAGCACATACCGAATTCATGCCAAAATCAGTCACTACCCCATCACGAATTATGATAATTTTGCTATCCTGTCCTCCAATCTCAAAAATAGTCCGTATATCAGGCACGCATGACATAGTAGCAACAGCATGAGCTGTGATTTCATTTTTTACCAAATCGGCACCAACCATAACGCCAGCCAATGTTCTCCCACTTCCTGTAGTAGCCACACCACAAACCTCAGAATCAAGTGGCATCTGCCTCCCTATTTCTTCCAGCCCCCGCTTTATCATATCAACTGGATTACCTCGAGTTCGCAAGTAAATGGATGCTAAAAGTTCGTTACTCTCGTCGAGCAAAGCCAGCTTAGTAGTAACTGAGCCAACATCGATACCAAGATAAGTCTTCATTTCCCCTTTATTCTACCCCATCAAGGGATATTCCGCAGGAGCCTCCAAGGTTAGCACAGTTGCCAGCCTTAATGCTTTCCTGTAATTCTAAACTTCTTCTTCGCCTCAAGTTCAAAATAGGATAAAACAGGATTGAAGCAAGCGTCATAAAAATAAGAAATACTATCATTTGCTTACTCTTGATATACTTATCCAGCATTGCAAACTTTTCTTCCATCTCGCTTCCTCCTTCTAAACTCAAGCAAGTCCACGAAGGCCTCAATCCTGGTCAACATACCTTGTTTACCCATCTGTTCATCGCAAGCGACGGATAGCACAGGAATATCTTCCCTGGTCGACGCCATAATATTCTGAGCTACTATTTCAGGCATACAGGTAAAAGGCGCCAAATGAACTACTCCATCGTATCCCTCCTGCGCACGAAGCACCTTCTCTCCCACTGATTCCCAACCATCGCCACCAACGTCGTGGTCAAGGTAAGGCCCGGCTAACTTATGCACCTTTCTCCATTCATTTATGCCCAGGTAATTGAGAAAAAGGCTATATTTGACCCACCGGGAAAGAGTCATCGTTCGTTCAACCTCCACCCCTAACTTGCCCAGTTCCATCTCTATATCCATATTGGCAAAAGGTTCTATAACAACATAAATTTCACCCACAATAGACACTTTGACAGGATCAGCCCTGGGGTTCTGAGGAATCTTATTTAGCCTGCCAGTGTATTCCCTGGCTATCTTCCTTACTTCTCTAACGCTAAGCGCATCGTTGGTCGCCTCAACGGCTTCTTTGTAAACCAAGTTAGCCATCCCTCTATCCAATTCTCTCGCCCTTACTCTGTACAGCACCTTCTCCATTCTGTCCAAGACAATTAGCTTAGCAATGCCGAAAAAAAACGCTGAAATGACTTCACCCAACCACATCTTATTGCCACGGGTATCATTGGTTATGTCCTTCATGAGGCGCAGAAGGTTGGCAAATTTATGATGAGATATGTCAAGAGTCAGAAAGCGAGCATCATAGCCCAAATCATGGAGCATCAGTTCCTGGCCTCTGGCATAGTAACCCAATCGGCAAATACCAGTGCCTCTTGCCTGAATCAGGGTATCTGCTCCAAGCTCACAGGCTTCAATTAAGCTGCCCAGAGTAAGTTTATAAGGTAAGCAGGCTTCCGTTGGAGAATACTTAACTCCCAGGTCCAGCGTTTTCTTAGTCATTGGCGGCGGAATTATGATGTCTTTCCCCCTGATAGCACCCAATCTATCCGCTACGGCTCCTATAGCTACATGGACATTGCCAAAGTGAGGTATGCCTACACGCATATTTTCTCTCTCCATTTGATCATATCAAGAAAAGCCTCCACCCGAGTAAGCAAACCTCCATCGCTGGTATGCTCATCTACGCTAAGATGCAAGAAAGGAATCTTAAGCTCCTTGGCTCGATGTTGCACAAAGTTTACCATCATCGAATCTGGCCCACAACCAAAAACAGAAAGGTCAATAACCCCATCTACCCCTTCCTCCATGTAATATTCTCCGGCACCAATAATGTCAGTTTCAAATGACCAGTGTGGAGTACCCACCAGCCTTTTTGCGGCATCGTAAAGCGTCCCCTCAGGAACCATTTCGGGGACAAGAACCTTAACCCCCATAGATTCTAACAGGTGAATCAGCCGATGGCTAAGGTAATCATCACCAATAACGTATGGATGTCCAATAACAGCAATAGCCAGTGACAGCGATGGCGCAGGACCAGAATCTGGCTCCTGTCTGCCATGACACATTATATCAATAGCCTCAACAGGCGTAAGCCCCTCACTAGACATCTTGCCCTGATAGGCCAAATTACTTCTCCATGATTCCTCAACAGCTTTTTTAATTTTGAAAGGGTTACTGGTAAAATAACGCCCCAAATCGTAGATATTCCGATAAAAATGATAACGCCCCTTATCGAGATTTATTTCAGGGCCAAGTATGGCAGGACATTCCGGGATTAGAGCCCTGGTCATGTCAGGTAAGCCAATAATTTTTGAGCAATTATAAGCTTTATTACCCAGGCTGGTGACAGCCGGGGCAAAAATGTAATCGCATTTGCCCATCATAGACATAACATGGCCAAAAAAAAGTTTCACTGGTAAACAAGTATCGGCAACCGCCCTTGAAACGCCTAAATTTAATATGGTTTTGTTAGTTGGCGGTGATATTATTACCTCTGCACCCAGCCTTTCGAAAAAAGTTTTCCAGGCGGGGTAATACTGATAATAAAGTAGAGCTCGCGGGATACACACCTTAACCATTGTTACAGAACTCTTGCCTGATTTTATCCAGCATCCCGGATTGACCAATTATGTCAACCACAGTCATTGACATCGACTTGGCTGCATCTAACAGCCCTTCATGTCCAGCCTCAGAAGCAGCAGCAGAGGCGAATTCCGGTGAATGTATCAATACCTCACGAGAAGCAATAGCCACCATAGGATGTATGCTGGGCACCACCTGGCTTACATTTCCCATATCTGTGCTGCCAAATCCAAAAGGGGTGGAAAGCTCCACATGGCGCCCCAGCGATTCCAGGTTTCGCTTGAACAACTGAGCTAAAACCATATTATTTTTCATCGAGGCGTAGACCTTATCATCCCATTTATACTCTAATCTAGCCCCAGTAGCTAAAGATGCTCCTTTAAAGCAGTTTAGTACCTTTTCTTTCAATTCATCAATGTAATTATTGTCCATGGTACGTATCAGGAATTCGGCAGCGCTGTGGGCAGGCACTATATTGGGCGCATCACCTCCATCTGTGATTATGCCATGAATACGCGCCTTTTCTTTTATGTGCTGGCGCAGTGAATTTATACTGTTAAAGGATAAAATCAAAGCCTCAAGGGCATTGATTCCTTCATAAGGCTGAGCAGCAGCGTGCGCAGGTCTTCCGAAGAATTCCACTTCCACCGAAGCACAGGCAAGCGCAGCTATGGTTAGCAAATTCAGGACATCGGGATGCGTCATCATGGCCACGTCTATCTCGTCAAATATGCCAGCTTTGACCATATCTATCTTAGCCCCGAAATTTTCTTCCGCCGGAGCGCCCACAACTACAATGCTACCTCCAAGACGATCTATAGCAAATTTACTGGCTACTGCGGCACCAACAGCCGAAGCAGCAATTATATTATGCCCGCAGGCATGGCCTATCCCTGGCAGAGCATCATATTCAGCCAGCAAAGCAATAGCCGGCTTACCACGACCATATGTAGCATAAAAGGCTGTAGGTAAATCCGCAATATGTTCTTTTATTTGGAATCCATTACGCTGCAGGTAACTGATAAGCCAGGACACCGCCTTTTTCTCCTGTAAACCTAGCTCAGGATTATCATGTATTTTAAGGCTTAGTTGAATAAGCTCCTGGCGCTGTGCATCTACTCGATGACCTACCTCTGCCTTTAATTCCTCTATTTCCTCAGCAGCACTTGAAACATCCATCGTTAGCTATTATACTTTAAAGTCTGTCTGAATTTCCAGACATAGCTGAGCGTAACCATGAGAATCGAAGAACTTAACGGAAAGCCTTTCGAAAGCATAGTAAGTATGGCTCAACTGTTGAGAGAACCGGTTGGCTCCAGCCATAGTTACCACGCAGATGAAGTAGTCGAGGATAACAGTAACTCAGTTCAAGGGGAAATAACTCTAATTCATGGAGGCCAACGTATTTTACTTCGCGCCGAATTAACCGTTAACGTAGAACTGACTTGCAGCCGTTGCCTCGAAGACTTTATCTATCCAGTAAATTTGCACATCGAAGAAGGACTGGTTCCCACAACCAATATCCCCAACGATTTACCATTGTCTGAAGAATCAACTGAGTTCACTATCGATAATCACAATATGCTTGACTTAGGTGAGATAATTCGCCAGTATACTTTATTAAATTTGCCCATGAAGCCAATATGTCAACCCAACTGTACAGGAATTAAGGAGGTAAGTTCGCATGGCTTTGCCTAAAAAAAAGTACGCCAAATCACGCCAGGGGAAAAGGCGCAGCCATATCCAGACCAGTTTACCCACTCTGGATATCTGCCCAGAATGCCATAGCCCAAAATTAGCTCACCATGTTTGCCTTACGTGCGGGAACTACAATGGCAGACAAGCAATCACAATTAAAACACCCAAGAAAAAAGACTAACCTAAAAATATGGCTAAATCAGCTTATGTCTTCCCTGGACAAGGGTCTCAGCGGATTGGGATGGGGCAGGACTTGTATGCTTCTTCCCCATTGGCCAGAGAAGTCTTTGATGAAGCAGACGCAATCTTAGGCTTCCCCCTCTCGCACCTGTGTTTTGAGGGACCAGAGAAGGAGTTAACCAAAACATCCAACGTCCAACCGGCAGTTCTGGCGACCAGCATTGCCTACCTGAGAACAGCTCAACAAGCAAGTAACGGCAATTTGCCCTCCCCTCTCTTTATTGCAGGGCATAGCCTGGGTGAATATACAGCCCTGGTAGCTGCCAATGTGCTCAGCTTAAGTGATGCAGTGAGCCTGGTCCGAGAAAGAGGCAGATTAATGCATGAAGCCGGGCAGAAAAACCCGGGAGGTATGTTAGCCATAATAGGGCTTGAACTGAAGGTGATTGAAGATATATGCCTTCGCAGTAAATGTGACATCTCCAACATTAACTGCCCAATACAGACTGTAATCAGTGGTGCTGTTGAACCATTAGCCAAAGCCAAAAAATTAGCCAGCGCAAAAGGTGCCCGCCGCATCATTCCACTAAATGTAAGCGCCGCTTTCCACTCCTCTTTAATGGACCCTGTTCTGGCTGAATTCAACGAAGTTATTTCAAGTTTTGCATTTCATCCACCAAGTATCCCTATAATAGCCAATGTCACCGCCCGTGCATTAACCGATGTCGCCTCTATAAAAGAGGAGCTCCTAAAGCAGCTTCGCCATTGCATCCAGTGGCAAGATTCCATCGAATATATGATACAGAATGGAGTTACTTCCTTTTACGAGATTGGTCCGAGCATGGTGCTCAGCAGCTTAATTAGATACACCGACTCCGAAGTACAAACCATGAGCATCTCAAAACTTGAGGATATCGCTCAACTCAAAGCTCAAGGGTAATTGATTACTTATGGGCTCCAGACGAAAATCCAGGATCGTTGCTCTCCAGGTACTCTATGACCTCGAGTGCACCGAGCACAAAGCAGAGGAAGCTCTGGCGCGTTTAGCAACTGAGAAAGCATTACCACCGGAAATGATCAGCTTCAGCGAACACCTCATCCGGGGAGTGCTGCGCAGTAAACCCAGGCTCGATGATCACATTGAGCATTTTGCACCAGCTTTTCCTGTAGGACAAATGTCCATTATTGATAGAACTATCCTGCGCCTTGCAATTTTTGAAATATTGTTCAATAATAAGACCCCGTTTAAGGCAGTCATAAACGAAGCTGTAGAGATAGCCAAAATCTTTGGCGGTGATTCCTCCCCCAGGTTGATTAATGGGGTATTGGGCTCAATGATAAGCGAACGTAATAAGAGGAAATCATAAGCCAGAAAATTCAATTGCGAGGAGGTAACATGGCAACCGTTTTAGGGAGACTAAAGAAACTAATCGCAGAGCAACTGGACATTAAAGAAGAAATTTTAACTCCAGCAACATCCTTTGCAGATGACCTTAACGTCGATTCACTGGATTTAGTCGAGCTCATTACAGCCATGGAGGAAGAGTTCAGCACAGCTGACAAAAAACTGGAAATAGCTGACGAGGACGCTGAAAAGATACAGACTATCCAGAACGCTATAGATTACCTTCACATCCAGGGAATAAAAGACGCATAGCGCTTCGGCATACAGGTTACTAAATCATCCCAACCTCTCTTCCAGTAACTCTTGTTTTGTTATTTCCCGATCGCATATAAGAAGCAAGCTCAATTCAAGACAGATAAGCTCGCAAATGCGAGCTTATCTGTCATCCAAAACTAAACCTATCGCCCTCTAGAACAATCCCTGTACTTTACCCGTCTTCGTATCGACATCCACTCTTCTAAACGCAGGGTTGGAACAAGTTCCTGGCATCAAACTAATAGCACCGGCGCATGGACAGAGGAATTTCGCACCCGAGTAAATCAACACGTCGCGAATAGGCAGAGTCCATCCCTTAGGAACTCCCTTAAGAGTCGGGTCATGTGAAAGACTCAGGTGAGTTTTCACCATCATGGTAGCATAGTCATCATATTTGCTATCGCCTTCGAGCATTTTAGCCTTAGCTTCAGCACTGGGAGACCACGACACCCCGTCGGCTCCATAAACCACTTTAGCAATTTTATCAACTCGCTCCCGCAGTTTCATTTCCTCAGGATACAGGAATTTGAAATCAGTCTTATCTTCGCTGGCTTCTATTACTGCATCTGCCAGCTCCAGAGCACCGTCACCACCTTCAGCCCAGTGAGTAGACACGGCACAACGCGCTCCCGCTGCTTCTGCTGCCTTTCGAACCATATCAATTTCTTCCTTAGTGTCGGTATGGAAACAATTAATGCACACCACAGGATTAATACCGGAAGTCTTGATAGTTTTGATGTGATGTATCATGTTGGGAAGACCCTTCTCCAATAATTCCAGGTTTTCCTTAGTATAGGCATCAGACAGGGGTAACCCTGGCGTTACCTTAGGTCCACCACCATGCATTTTCATCGCTCTGATAGTAGTAGTGAGCACCGATACATGCGGTTTAAGGCCACTATAACGGCATTTGACGTTCCAGAATTTCTCGAACCCAATATCCGCGGCAAATCCGCTCTCGGTAACATGATAGTCAAACATCTTCAGCCCAATGCGGTCGGCGATAATAGACGATTGCCCCACAGCAATATTGGCAAATGGGCCAGCGTGCACCATACAAGGCTGATACTCTACCGTGCTGCACAGAGTGGGGTTAATAGCATTGCGCATCCATGCAGTCATAGCGCCTCCGACCTCCAGGTCACCAGTTGTAACAATCTTACCCTTCTTATCAAAAGCTACTGTAATATTATCCATCCTTTGACGCAGGTCCGCCAAATCCTTGACTATAGACAATATAGCCATAAGTTCAGAACCCACGGCTATGCCGAATTTAGATTGCATCGTGAAGCCATCCATGCGACCTCCGATGCCTATAATGATATTTCTCAGGCTCTGAGCGCAGAAATCCAGAATCCAGCCCATCTCTACCCTCGTAGGATCAATGTCAAGACGGCGCATCTTGCTACGTTTGGCTAATTCATTATCATCGTAATTACGTTCATGCTGCATTCTGGCAGTAAGCGCCACCATGGCCAGGTTATGCGCATTCATTATATCGTTAATATCATTGGTGAGGCCCATGGAAAACTCTGTCATTGGGATAAGCAACGCGTTGCCTCCACCAGCAGCAGTTCCCTTAATATTCATAGTCGGCCCACCCGAGGGTTGACGGAGACAACCACCTACATTCTTACCTCGTTTGCCCAACCCCTCCATAAGGCCACATGCAGTAGTACTCTTACCTTCTCCCAGTGGGGTGGGAGTAATGGCAGTCACTTCAATATACTTGCCATCAGGTTTATCCTTGAGGCGCTCAATGATTTTCATGAAATCAAGTTTGCAAAGTTTCCCGTAAGGGATGATTTCATCTTTTTGCAGCTTTAGTTTTTCCCTCCACTCATCAGGAGTTGGCATATTGTCCTCAGCTGCTTCAGCAATCTGCCAATCCTTCATCTTCGTAGCATCATAAGACATAAAAACCTCCTTATTAAATCATGATCAATATTTTTTGCCTGTCCCACCTTTGCTAAGGCCAGGTCTACACATGCATAGCAAACCGTCAATCCGGGAGTTTAAGCTGATGAGGCATAACATCGCCTGAGTAAGCAAAACAAGAATGCCTGCTAGAATACCACTGGATTTAACATCCATTGTAAGAATAGAGGAGCTAGACACGGTAGCTATTAAGTTAAGGGAAGCTAACATCGGCTCACCTGCACTCTCTTTCCATTAGCCACAATCTCTGCATTGCAAACGCAAAACTATACCTTATTTTCCTAATGAAATCAAGTTCATGTGCTGGTCCCTTAATCCGTGGGTCGGGAGAAAATGAAGGAAAGGCATGGTGGTTTTAGGAGGTTTGACACTGTTTGTAGGCTTAATGAGGGAGTGAAA
>JAGGZD010000086.1 GCA_021162245.1 Dehalococcoidia bacterium
GTTCCCTCAATCTGCTCCACGGTGCGGGCCGCCACTACTACATCGACACCGGCTTCAGCGAACACCAGTGCAATGGCCTTGCCAATCCCCCTACCACTTCCGGTTACAATAGCCACCTTGCCATCCAGATCATACTCTTTGGGAATCATAGTAAACCTCCTTTGCTGTTATTCACAGGCCCCCGATAGTATGTGTATATCTACTGCCGTGAACATATACTAGATGCTTGCTCGGTAGCTGTCAATATTGTGGATTGTCGACAACATGGGTATTAGCAGACTGTATTCATTTTTGAATGGGACGAGCGTATTACGCTTGAAGTTCCTGGATAATTCCAGGTCGTGTGGGCTATGCCACGGCTACGGCTGGGAACGATTTGGTTTAAGAGATAAACGCTCGACTCGTTACCAAATTTCCCGAACTGAAGCCGTGTTGTTCTTCTTCCCGCAACCGAGTTGCAAGACACGCACTGACTTACCGGTTTTCTTTTTCAGAAATTTCCAGCCACAAATCTATATGGTCAGTCAGTACAAATTCTTCAAAACGCAGCCTGAAAAGTATATAATACCGTAAGCAAATTGACACTCCACCCTGTGACGCATGTAGGTATCAGCGGAAGGAGACCTTACATTTGTAAGGGAATCCGGGGACACATTCAATTTTGAAATCACATAAGATATTCTTTGGCTGGTGGCTGGTGGCCGCCTGCGTGCTGATTGCCTTATACATGGCCGCAGCTGTCTTCTATGGCTTCACCGCTTTTATTGAGCCCATGGCTGCTGAGTTAGGCTGGAGCTACACGAAAATATCGCTGGGTGCTTCGTTGCGTGACCTTGAAGGCGGGTTGATAGCTCCGCTTTTTGGAATACTTATCGATCGCTGGGGACCGAAGCGACTGATATTCTCCGGCGGAATAATCATCTCTCTTGGCTTATTATTGCTCAGTCGTACTACAACGCTGGTAATGTTCTATACAGCCTTCAGTGTAATAGCTGTGGGGGCAGGCTGTTGTTCCATGACTGCGCTGATGACAGCGATGGCTAACTGGTTCCAGAGGAGGATTGGTCTTGCCAGCGGCATCGCCTCCTGTGGCTTTGGCCTCAGTGGATTGCTAATCCCGGTAATAGTCAGGCTGATTGACAGCTATGAGTGGAGAACAGCCATGGTAACTCTCGCCATCGGTGCATTCGTCCTGATTGTACCATTATCTCTGCTGTTCAGGCATAAACCAGAGCAGTATGGCTACCTGCCTGATGGGGATGACACTGATGCAGCAAAGACAACTACGGGCCATATCGACCAGGCTGTATTGCCATCAATCGAAGAAAGTATTGGTGTCAGGCAAGCTTTGAAAAGTAGGGTATTTCAGCATATAGCGCTGGCCTTTGTATGTTTTCATTTGATGGTCGGGGCAGTGACTATACACGTGATGCCATATCTGGGCAGTATTGGAATGACCAGATCGACGGCCAGTATGATTGCTATGGCTATTCCGTTGGGCAGCGTGGTAGGCCGCATTGGCATGGGCTGGATTGCGGACAGGGTTGACAAAAGAAAAGTATTCGCGATTGCCTTTGCCATGATATGTTTGGGCCTTGTCTGTTTCGAATATGCAGCCACAGTGGACACCTGGTTACTTATTCCTTTCCTCGTGTTTTTTTGCATAGGTTACGGGGGCAATAACGCCCTGAGAGCACCTCTGCTACTAGGAATGTTTGGCAGGAGGAATTTTGGGAGCATATTCGGCTTTTTAATGGGCATCAGCGTGGCAGGCTCAATCCTGGGGCCACCGATGGCCGGGTGGGTGTTCGATAACTGGGGCAGCTATCAGAACGTTTGGATTGTTCTTGCCGGATTCGCCATCGTGGCGGTGATTCTTATCAGGACGATGCCGGAAGTAGTGGAAACAGGAAAGTAGCTCTCTGGCAAGGGTGATTCCACGCTCAATGAATGCAATGACGAGATTTTATTGACTTCCTGGACCCTAGTACTTCTTCCATTTATTATCACAGGTATTTACTTCATATTATTGAACAGATTGTGCCGAAGATTCAGTAACCAGACTTTCGTAATTTTCCCGACTTTCTAGCAATTGTTTAGGTGGAGAAGACAGGTTGGGGAAGTTGCGATGCCCGTTTCTGTGTTAACGGCAGGTCATAGATACGCCAGGTTTTATAGTGCCCCCCATGAACTCTGAGTGGCTGAGAATTAAGCCATTATCCTCCAGCAGTAGCGGGGTTTCACATTTCTCGTAGCCCCGCTTGATAGCATATTCCTTGACTTCAGCGAGTAAAATGGCATCGATGCCCAGCTTGCGAAATCCCGGACAAACTCCGAATAACATCAATCTCAGCAGAGGGATGTGCCCTCGTTTCCAAATTAACCTCGCCAATCGCACTATGTCCGAGTCTCCATACCAGCGCCAGCGTGGCCGCAACGCCTGGTAGAGATCGGGGAAGGCGCCGAATACCGCAGCAGGTTTTCCTTTGACAAAGGCGAACCGTATGAGGCCAGGGTTTACAACGAGTCGAAGAAAATCCGCCAATACCATTACCTCTTCATCCATGAGCGGAAGGAAGCCCCAGTTTTTTTTGGCCCATGGCTCATTGTAAACCTTCACTATCAGGTCCACTTCATTAGATAATTTCTTAAGGTTCAAAGACCTGGTCTTTATATCCCTACGCAGTCGTGCCTTCTCTGCAACCCTCTTAATTCGAGGAGGCACTGTAGTCTGCAAATCCACTATGTGCGCATGGTAATCCTTGCTTTTGCGGAGGCCATATCGCTCCAGCAATTCACCATAAAAAGGCGGATTGTGGGTAAGTTCCATGGTTGGAGGGTATTGAAATCCGTCTATCAGAATTCCCTGTCGTTCGTGAGTGGCATTGGAGTATTCCCCTGGGCCGCGCATGGTAGCCATGCCACGAGATTCAATCCACGATTTAGCTTTATCCAACCACACCCTGGCTACTTGATAGTTCTCAATCGTTTCAAAGAAACCAAAGAAGCCGATATTCGACCTGCCAATTCGCCATCCTGCCATGCCAGGAAGTGCATTACCTCGGCATGTCGGTGATAGGGGTGTTCCCTTCGCAGGAGTCCACCATACCCAGAAGGCGATTTCCCAGCAGGTCAGTCTTCAATGGCGGAGTCCAACAGGGATCGTCCCTGTATAGACGCCACAGCAGCTCAACAAAGTCCTTTAGCCACGGGTCACCCAGGCGAATTTCCTCGATATGTGGCAATGATGTGGACAGCCCCAACCCCCACAGAAATAAACTACAAGAAATATATCATAACCAGCACGGCAGCGATAGTTTAAGTTTGTTTCGCAGGAGGGATTCATCCCCGCCCATACTATTTTGCCAGCCCCTTTGAGCAAAGCTCAGTGGCAATGTCGCTTAACCCAAGTTCATTCAGCTTCTCGGACATCTGCATACCGGTACCAACATCCCAGCCTCGAAGTTCGTAATACTTATCCTTCATGCGCTCAAAGCAATCCCTGTCAAGCACTTCTCCCTTCCTCGACACCGGCAGTCCGTTGCGATCCGGCACCAGGCAGTCTTCATTGAGGAAGCTAGTTTTCACTGGCATACTATACCCAGGCATCTGGCAGCGTGTCTCCATGCCTACCCTGACGTCCATCCCTGATTAGAATAGCCCTTTGCAAGTTGAATACTCGTTCACCAATGTGTTTCAATTCCGACAGGTTCAAGTTCCTGCCCGTGGCTGCGCCGATTACCTGGCTCAGTATCTCCGGTTCAAAATACTCTATCTCCGCCGTTGCCCAGGAGAAATTGCACAGAATCAGGCATCCCTTAAGGTGTTGCCTATCCTGAATCTCCTTTGCCGCTAGCGCCTTTCCTTCATAAGTATGGAAATCCGCAGCTGCTTCGCTACCCCAGAATCTCCGCCCTATTGATTTGACCACCTCACTGCTGCCCCAGGCTCCCTCAGCCTTATTCACATAATCCAGCCATGCCCATATTGGTTCAGTCACTTCATGCATTTGTGAGTAAGGCGCCTTGGGTTCAGTGGCATAAAAAAGTCCATCAACAATATAGAGCCTGGGGCAATATCCAACAATGGTGCCATCTACATAAATCGTGTCCCCAAATAAACTTCGCGAATGTTGTCCCAGGAAGTTGGCGGCATTAGAGATTCCCGAGGCAAGAATTTCGCCGAAATCCTCTCTCATAGACACCTCTCTAATCAGAGATTCAATAAATTCCATGCTGCCTAGCCTGGATAGGGGTAGACCAACGCTCGCATCTGTTATGACCTCAGCCTCATAGCACCGTGATAGCCACAGTATGAGTGCCTCGACAGCGCTCGTATCCAATCCATACTCATCGCATAGCCAGTTGGCAACGAAAGCACCTATGTTTCCCCGTCCGTAGTAGTGATTGGCTCGCTCCTCGTAGAAAACGCTATTCTGGCATAGATATTTGCTTTTTCTCCAGTCGCTGGCCTCCAGCAGATGCCTTGAACAGCCAGCTATACATCCATAGCAAGCTTTCCTCTTCGCTGTAAGCTCGGGCCTGCGTCTGTGGTACTTCGTAGTCAATATGTTTCTTTAATGTAGCAAAGGTAACTTTGTTCTCTCCTACTGGGCAGATGGTCATTACTCGAGTTGCTACTCCAAGTTCATCCTTCAAAATCTGTTGCGTATGCATCGTGCCCTTGCCCCAGAGGTGAGCAGTA
>JAGGZD010000111.1 GCA_021162245.1 Dehalococcoidia bacterium
CTACACCATCGCCCAATGATTCGACCAGTGATTTTAGTGCGGAACGGTGGGTATGCTCAGTAGCGTTACCTAACGCTAATTCTTTTTCGATAGTGCGAATGTAAGTATTGAACGCCTTTAAGCTATCACTCATTATCATCTCGCTGAGACATAATCGCCTATCCACTTTACCTGGGGCAACTTGTTCTTAACCTCCAGTGCTTTATCTGAAATTAATCTTTTTCTTCCGGTGATAGTAGCAATGCTATTTCTACTATCTCTATCATCAAGTTTAGGCACCAAGCGACTTGTTGTCAATAACTCCTAATGAGCCTTGGCAATTTTGCAAAGATTCCTTGACGGTTATGGTGGCTTACAGTTATCATTGCCTGCGACGGAGAATTGCTAACATTTAGAAAAGGAGGTGTACTATGCAAGGTATATGGGGAAAAGTGTTGCGCGTGGATTTGAGTAAAAAAACTATACGGACAGAGGGACTTCCTGAAAGCTTTTATCTGGATTTTATTGGTGGTGATGGGCTTGCAGGGAAAATAATATATGATGAAGTTGGAGCGAATGTTGGGCCTCTTGAGCCTGAGAATAGGGTTATTTTCGCAGTTGGCCCGTTTCAGGCGACAGGGCTACCTGGAGATGCAAAATTCTGTATCTCCGCCAAATCTCCCCTTACCGGGACCTATGCTAACAGCATGGCGGGAGCAAGTTGGGGCTCTATTTTTAAGAAAACTGGATATGATGCGCTGATAATTCAGGGCAAATCAGATGTTCCAGTATATTTGTGGATTCATGATGGGAACGTGGAAATACGCGATGGGCGAAAGTTCTGGGGAATGGATTCATATGAGGCCACTAAAGCTGTTAAAGAGGATGTTGGTGAAAAACGGGCTTCGGTAGTAGCTATAGGCCCTGCTGGCGAGAAATTGGTTGCCATGGCTTGTGTCGTAGCGGATGGACACAGCTTTGCAGGGAGATGTGGTTTGGGGGCAGTGATGGGGTCAAAGAACCTTAAAGCGGTTGTTGTGCTTGGAACGAAATCTCCTCCCATAGCAGACCCGGATGCATTTGCCAAGCTGCGGAAGGAGTTGGTACAGACAGTTTCAAAGATGGGTGAGGGTATGCGTCAGTATGGTACGCCAGACCTTGAAGCCTATCATGATCATGGCAATATACCTATAAAGTACTGGGCACAGGACTCTTTTGCCGAAGGAGCCAAGAGCCTTAGCCAGCCGATATATAACGATGTCCTTAATGCTAAGCCGCTGCCATGCTTACATTGTCCTGTGGGTTGTCATCGTCACATTAAGGTTGAGGAACCTGCGAAATATGCATGTGAAGGGTCAGGTCCGGAGTACGAATCGGTAGGAATGCTCGGCATGTCGAATCTGGTTAGCGATTTAAAGGCTGTGGCAAAAGCCAATGATTATTGCAATAGACTTGGAATGGATTGTATATCAGTGGGTGCAGCTATAGGATTCGCTACAGAGTGCTACGAACGTGGCTTGATTACGAAAGAAGATACAAAAGGACTGGAACTCAAATGGGGAGATGGAGACCTCCAGATAGAGTTGGTTAAACAAATAGGTTCGAGAGAGGGATTTGGTGCTTTCCTTGCCGATGGTGCTTTGGAGGCAGCAAAGAAGATTGGGAAAGGAGCAGAAGAAATAGTTGTCCATGTCAGGGGCCTGGACTTCCCCTGTCACGATCCACGTACTTCCTGGAGCATGGGGCCGAATTATGCTACTTGCACTCGTGGAGCATGCCACTGTAAAGGACTCCCTGGCGATGTGCAGTTTGGTTTATACACGGTGCCCGAACTTGGTTTCCCAGGGAAGGTTGAATTTTGGGATGCCCAGGATAAGGCATTTTTAGCTGTTAAATGCCAGGACCTTTCTACCATGGTGAATTCAGTTTCTCTATGTTTATTTATGCTTTATTGTGGCATGACGCTGACCGATTTACTCAATGCCTTTAATGCAATAACCGGATTGCATTGGTCTATAGAGCAGCTAATAAGAGCGGGGGAACGTAGTTTTAACCTGCAAAGGCTCATGAATATCAGAGATGGTAAGGGCAGGGAGTATGACAAAATGCCCAAACGTATGTTTGAATCGGCAAAAAGTGGTTTTCGGAAGGATAGAGCTCTGCCGTTCGATGCGCTAATGGATGATTATTATCAGCTTAGAGGATGGGATAAGAAGACAGGTACCCTAGAAAAGGAAAAGCTTGTTGAGCTTGGCATAAAGGCCTGAGCTTCACAAATGGAGAAAAGAGAGGTGAGGTAGAGAATAAGAAAGTTTAAGTGTGATATGTAGGCTGGCGTAGCGTCAGTTGCGATATGCCAGGGAGGCTGTGCAGGGAATAGTTGTATGGCTTCTCTAGCATGTTTAAGTAAAATAGGGACAATTGGTGTTTACCAGTTAATCGTCAATCATATAGCTGCAAAATTTGCTGTACCAGTTCAGATAGATCTTTTGTTTCACCTCGAGTATTTTTGGCTAGGATGTTTTCTGTCTCCAAGAGGGCATGGCTGCTCATATGCTTCAATTATTAATGGGTTGCCCTGATCTTTCGAGTCTATTCTGTATTGGAATTGGAAGAGATTGAAGCTTGTGCACTATTTTATAGGGTGATATACTTTTTCGACAATGGAAGTAAAACACTTTCTTTCGGTAGCAGACCTTAACGGCGATGAAGTTGAACAGCTCATAAAGCAAGCTTCGCTTATGAAGCGAGGAAACACGCCTCGTGTTCTTTCAGGTAAGTCTGTAGCACTTCTGTTTGAGAAACCTTCTCTGCGAACCAAAGTTAGTTTCGATATAGCCATGGAGCAACTGGGTGGACATCCTGTCTATTTATCTCCGGCCGAAGTGGGTATTGGTAAGCGAGAATCAGGCTCTGACGTAGCCCGGGTCCTGTGTCGCTACGTTGATGGTATTGTCGCTCGTACCTTTTCCCATCAGACCTTGATTACTCTGACTGAGTATTCTTCTGTGCCTATTGTTAATGCACTTTCTGACTTGGAACACCCCTGCCAGGCGCTTGCTGATTCCCTTACTATATATGAAAATAAAGGCAGACTTGCAAATTTAACGCTGGCGTTTGTTGGCGATGGCAACAACGTAGCCAACAGTTTGCTGCTTGCCGCCTCACTTACTGGCGTGAATTTCCATATTGCATCCCCGTCTGGTTATGAAATTAAGAAAGAGATGCTGAGCCAGGCCAGGAAGCTTGCTGCTTCCAGCGGCAGCCGGATTGAATTAACTGGTGACCCCAGGGCAGCAGTTAAAGATGTTGATGTAGTGTATACTGATGTGTGGACTAGCATGGGGCAGGAAACCGAAGCAGAAGAGCGGCGTCGTATTTTTTCTGATTATCAAGTAAATGAGAAATTACTATCACTGGCTAAGAAGGATGTTTTATTTATGCACCCTTTACCAGCTCATCATGGTGAGGAAATTTCCCCGGGATTGCTGGATAACCCTCACTCAGTGGTTTTCGCTCAGGCAGAAAACAGACTTCATCTGCAAAAGGCGCTGCTGGCCAAGTTGCTTTCGTCAAGCAATCGGGGGTAGCGAATAAATGCCAGCTCCAATTGTAGCTATTGTAGGTAGAGCTAACGTTGGTAAATCCACTTTACTTAATCGCCTGATGGGCAAACGCTTAGCTGTTGTTGATGATTTTCCCGGGATTACCAGGGATCGTGTTTTTGCTTCTACTTCGTGGCATGGAAGAGACTTAACCTTAGTTGATACTGCTGGCTGGCAGGCAAAACCGCAGGCGGGTTTAGATGAAGCAGTTAAACAACAGGTGGAACTTGCTATCGATCAGGCTGATGCCATTATTTTCCTTACCGATGCCAGAGAGGGACTTATTTCTGCTGATGAAGAGATAGCTGACTTGCTGCGTGCCACTAACAAACCTATAATCCTGGCAGTAAACAAGGTGGATTCTGTTAAACAGGCGAGTCTGGCGGCTGATTTTTACCATATGGGTATTGGCACAACTATAAGTATTAGTGCCTATCATAACAGGGGAATAGGGGAGTTAATGGATGCCGTATTAACTTTGCTTCCTCCGTTGGCTTCTGGCTCTGTGGAGTCGGCGAATGCTAAATTGGCTGTTGTGGGGCGGCCCAATGTGGGTAAGTCCACCCTGTTGAATGCGCTGCTCAGAGATGAGAGAGCTGTTGTACATGAGTCTCCGGGGACAACACGTGATGCTCTCGATGCTATGCTTTGCTGGGGTGATAAAAGGATACAGCTTATTGATACTGCTGGCATCAGGCGACACAGTCATGTCTGCACAGGAGTTGACTATTACAGCCTGATTCGTTCTCTTCAGGCTATTAATCGTTGTGATATTGCCTTGCTTCTGGTCGATGCTGGTGAATTCATCACTGCACACGATATGCATATTGCTGGATATATTATGGAAGCTGGGAAAGGTATGGTGTTGGTGATTAATAAATGGGATGTTATTCCTGAGGAACAGAGGAAGGAATTCAAGTGGTATATGAAGCAGCGGATTAATTTTATGTCTTACGTTCCTACCGTTTATATCTCTGCTAAATTGGGGCAGAATATTAATAAAGTTTTACCTCAAGCGTGGCATGTATGGCAGGAAAGTCAAAAACGCTACGCAGATACTGCAATTGATATGGTGGTGAAACAGGCGGTAAATAGCCATCCTCCACCCCATGTGGGCTCGAGGCAATTGCGTATTACTAAGGCTTATCAGGATGAACGTAACCCTGCATCTTTTGTGTTGCTGGTTAATGACCCCAGCCTGGCTCAGTTTTCCTACCGACGTTACCTGGATAATAAGCTGCGGCAGAAATTTAGTTTTTGTGGCTCTCCTTTACGGTTGATTTTTACCAGAGTTGGCCAGAGAGGCGGAAGAAAAAAGAGGGTAAAAACATGATAGGTGTCAGGTTAGCTGGTGTGATAATCATTGCGTATCTTATTGGCTCTATTCCATTTGGTTTGATTATATGTAAACTGAAAGCTGGTGTCGATGTGAGGAAGTATGGAAGTGGCAAAACAGGCGCTACTAATGTGATGCGAGTCGCAGGGACTAAATTTGGTATTTTAACTATAATTCTTGATGGAGCTAAAGCTGCCGGAGCAGTTATGCTGGTTGGGCTGATCATGAGGGATGAATTCTTGGCTATGGGCAGTATATCTTTTCAACAGATAGTTCAAGTTACCGCGGGATTGGCAGCTGTAGCGGGGCATAACTGGCCTGTATTTGCTAAATTTAAGGGTGGCAGAGGCGTAACTGCTTATTTTGGCACATTGATTGCTATCTATCCCCCGGTGGCTATATTTGGGATTGAGATTCTGACTATATCGGCATTGCGTAGCAGGCGTATGTCGCAGAGCTCTATGCTTGCTGTGCTGGCTGTTTGGTGCTTGATGGTGCCCTTGACACTCATTAATGATTTCTCTCGCATTTACCTGGCTTATGGATTAGCAGGTATAGCCTTGATTGTTTATCAACATCGTGATAACGTAAAGCGTCTGCGACAGGGCACAGAGCGCCAGTTGTGGTGAAGTGGATAGATAAAGCAGGTGACTTTGAATTATGACTAAAGCTACCATTATAGGTAATACTACCTGGGGTAACACTTTAGCTGCTCTGCTGAGCAATAATGGGGTAGCAGTAAAACTTTGGGTGCGCAGTGAAAGTGAAATCGAGGAATTAGAGCAGGCAGAGCGTGGTTATCTTCTTACCAGCCATATCGAAGATGCAGTGGATGGAGCTGATTTAGTGGCATGGGTGGTTCCTTCGCAAAGTTTAAGACAAAATGTTGTTTGTGCTAAAAACTACCTGACTGACTCAATGTTACTGGTGAGCGCTGCCAAAGGACTGGAAGTGGATAGTGGTGAGCGAATGTCTCAGGTAATGGCAGAGGAAATCGATCCTTCTCTAAGACAGCAAATTTGTGCTCTATCTGGTCCTAACTTAGCCAAGGAAATCGCACAGGGCTTGCCTGCCGCTTCCATGATTGCTGCGCACGATATAGCTGTGGCTGAGAGGGCGCGTGATTTGATGAGCTCTGCAAAATTCCCTCTATTTGCCACTGAGGATATTATTGGCGTTGAACTGTGTGGTTCTCTGAAGAATATCGTAGCCCTGGGTGCAGGGATGGTTGATGGGTTGGAACTGGGAGACAATGCCAAAGCTGCTTTTATCACCTGGTGCTGGGCTGAAATTACTTCTTTGTCGGTGTCCCTGGGAGCCGAAGCGGAGACTTTCTATGGCTTGGCTGGTCTGGGTGACTTAATAGCTACCTGTGCCAGTACCTTGAGTCGCAACCATTACGTTGGATATGAAATAGCTAAAGGGAGGCCTTTGGAGGATATAGCTGCTTCCATGATGCAGGTCGCTGAAGGGGTTTATGCAGCAAAAGCAGTCCATCGCTTAAGCCAGGAAATGAATTTGAAAGTGCCTATTGTCGATCTCGTTTACAGGGTTCTTTTTGATAATCTCCCTGCTGCTGAGGCAGTGGCTAATTTGAGTGGGTTTGCTGCGAATCGTCATGAACCTGTAACAGCAGATACCCTAGAATAACTTCGCCTGAGGTAGTGTATGGGCTAACTCTTCGAAAAGGCGTCGCTGTTTTTCATTCAAGTGTTGTGGTGTAACTACCGCAACTTTAACAACCAAATCACCCTTCCCCTTGCTGTTAAGCCTTGGTACTCCTTTGCCTTTAAGTCGGAAAACCTTTCCATTCTGGGTGTACGGTGGTATTTTCATGGTTGTTTTCCCTTCTAAGCTAGGGATTTCTATCTCATCACCCAGCGTTGCCTGAGCGAAGTTAATGGGCAATTCATACAGGATATCTACTCCGTCTCTATGGAATAGATGGTGTGGTTTTACTGAAAGATGGATGTAGAGATCACCGGGCCTGCCTCCATATAAACCGGCATTTCCTTCATCGCTCAGACGCATCTGGTATCCATCGTCTACCCCTGCAGGAATATCCAATGTTAGTTTACGTTTCGTTTTTATCTTTCCTTTTCCATGGCATTGAGGGCACGGGTCGGTTATTATGGTGCCGTTGCCTCCACATCGGGAGCAAATGCCTATCTGGCTAAAGCGGCCAAAAATACTTCGTTGTACCCTTGTTACCTGCCCTGTGCCGTGACAATCAGGGCAAGTCTGGGGGCTAGCCCCCTGTTTGGCGCCAATGCCGTGACATGAGGGACAATTCTCAATACGTTGCAAATTAATCTCTTTCTGGCAGCCATTTATAGCTTCCTCAAAAGAGAGGGTGAGGCGAGTCTGCAGCGAATCCCCTTTTTGTGGTGTGCGCTGGGCAGTCCTGTTGGATTCACCAAAACCTCCGAAGAAAGATTCGAAAATATCGCCCAGCCCACCGAAACTGAAATCAGTAAAACCATGTAATCCTTCAACGTCTACTTTGCCATAGTGGTCGTAGTAATTTCTCTTATCAGGGTTGGAAAGTATCTGATAAGCTTCATTTATCTCCTTGAATTTACTCTCTGCCTCTGGGTTCTTGTTGTGGTCAGGATGATATTGAAAAGCCAGCTTACGAAATGCGCTCCTAATTTCCGCATCAGTGGCGTTCCGTGTTAACCCCAATACCTCGTAATAATCGCGTTTTATTGCCATTGCTATTTGATCTCAAACCCTAAGTATACCCTACAGGCTCATATGCGGCAACAAAATAGACTGACTATATGGGACTGAAATGGGTTAGTTTGGTTGAAATTATATCTGGGAATTTGATGACTGTAGTTTGGCAAGTTCTGAAATATTTCTGGTAAGCGAATTACGTGTATTTAAGTCTATTCCAATTGAATAATGAGCCTGAATAAGAGGGTTTCAGGCAACCCGGTTAATATTAACAAACCTTGAGATTTGTTGAAAGAGTATGTGCTCGTCCTTAATC
>JAGGZD010000073.1 GCA_021162245.1 Dehalococcoidia bacterium
ATCATAAACGAGTTGCCTCTCCTCTTAGGCTCATCTTGCGTTAGAATTCGATACCCTCTTCAGGCTCATCTTATATTGGAAGAGACTTATTCTTGACAGTTGCTGATTTAGAAAGCACAATATAGAATTAATTAATCTACATGAAAATATTAGTTACCAACGATGATGGCATAGATGCCCTAGGGCTCCAGGTACTGGCGAGGTCACTTCAAAAGGCTGGGCAAGTAATAGTAATAGCTCCCAAACAGGAACAGAGCGGAGTAGGAACTTCTATCAGCCTTCACCAATCCATCAAAATAAACAAACTAAGCCACTGGGGAGAAGGGATAGAAGCTTACTCTGTAGAAGGAACACCTTCTGATAGTGTTATTATTGCTATCCAATCTTTATTTCCTGAAGAGATAAATTTAGTCGTTTCCGGTATCAACAGAGGCGCTAACATGGGACATGACGTTTTCGTCTCGGGCACCGTAGGCGCTGCCCTCCAGGGTTATCTACATGGCATATCATCTATAGCTATCTCTATGAACGCCTACTCGAATCTGAATTTTGATGCTGCGGCCAAGTTAGCTTCTTTGTTAGCTATCAAGATTAGAGATGGGGTTTTATGTCAAGAAATCCTGTTGAATATTAACTTGCCCGATTTACCTCCAGGTGACATTGCCGGCATAGAAATTACCAGACTAAGCAAACAAAACTACTGTGACAGAGTAGAAAAAGACACAGATAACGTCGATGCGCATTACCACATCATGCGTAATAACAAAAGCCCTTCACCTCATGACGATCCCAAGGCTGATTTTTACGCATTACAACAAAACAAAATCTCTATTACCTCATTACCTGACAGCTCTGTTAATAATTCTATACAACATTCCCTCAAGCAACTAACACCTATCATCTACAATGAATTCCGTAATTACACATCATAGCAAACTTACTAGCCAAAGTTAATGCTATTCTTCACACAGTAAGATTCGAGCCATTTTTCGTGACCCCTGTCATGAATGTTAAGAAGGTGGGAAAATAGTGTACCAACATGAGCTGTTTGTTTTCCACATACTGGACATGTGCATGCCATGATATCACCTCCAATAGATTCTTTTATATATCCCTAATACTACGTTTTAACCCACCTCTGAGTGCTGCCCTTACAGCTTCGGCTATATCTTGATCATTATCAATCTCAACATGGGCTTCTCGATGTTCACTATCTGATGTAATATCTACTATGTAGGTATGCGCTCCTTCCTTTTTTATAGTCTGCTTTACTAGAATAACCTTACTATCCAAGGGATATATTCTAACGCCGTATTTAATCATATTACACGCCTCTTTTATTTATTTCATAACTATTAAACGTTATACTACCATATCATTTATTAGCTAGTCTGCTCTAATACGATTTCTTTCCAGATTAGTAAAAGTTTATACCCATTAGCGTCATTATCAGAAAGTGGAGGTGATATTCCTTTTAAATTGTGTTTTCGTAGTCGGGCACCAAGTGATGATAGAGAGCCTCCTACCACCTGACCATTTTCCCCTGTTATCCGCAACTGTCCTTCTCAACTCTCCTCATTTACCTTGCTATACGTGCTCAGTAAGGAAAACCAGTAGTTCATTCGCCGCTGGCTGCTGCCACTAAGGTAGCTCAGGGCTACCCAGTCTTGTGTGAGGTTGACAGCTATGCGGCATGGTTATACCATTGGTGACGAAACAATAAAGGCTGGGATCCCCCATGACGAGTCGGTATGAGGAATGTTGGTCATAATATTAGAGATATAGCTCCGAGTTAAAAAGCATCCTTTCCTTAGTATGTAGCATAAATGAAAATTGTAACCGATAGTGGAGTCGATCTTGGCCTGTCTCCTGAGCGATTGGCTGAGTTGAATATTAACGTTGTTCCCCTCATAGTAACTCTGGAAGGGAAAACTTACCGCGAAGGTGTGGACATCGTACCGGATGAATTCTATCGCCTGCTGGAAACTACTCAACTCTTCCCCAGCACCTCCCAACCATCGGTCGGTAGTTTTTCTGAAGTTTATAAGCGCATTGCGGCTACCGACCCCGATATTATATCCATACATATGTCCTCAGGTTTGAGTGGTACATTCAGTGCGGCTCAGGCAGCAGCAAAGCTCGTGCCGGAGGCCAAAATTACTCATGTTGACACCAAAACCTTATCTGCCGCGGCTGGCTGGCAGGTTGAAGCAGCTGCTAGAGCGATAAAAGCCGGCTGGACGGAAGAGCAAATTCTATCATTGATGGAAAGCATTGGAAATGCTAGTGAGAGCATATACACTCTCAAAGAACTCAAATATCTGATTCACGGTGGACGAATAAGCCACCTTAAAGGTATTGTAGCCTCATTGCTCAATATCAAACCACTAATTGGCGTTGAGAAAAAGGGCGGCACTTACGTACAACTCGGCCAGGCACGAACTTTTAATCAAGCAATCAAAGGATTGGTTGACTTAATTGCTCGCAAGCATTCACCAGGCAGTTCTCTACGTGTTCAGGTACTTCATGCACACAATCCTGAAGGGGCGTCAATCTTACACGACCTGGTGGATGAACGATTTGATTGTACGTGGCTACCGGTCGGCCCCATGTCTCTCGTGCTCGGTGCTCATACTGGCCCAAGTATGATAGGAGTTGCTTACGCCCCTACAGCAGCTTTTGCTGATATACCATAGAGTGGAATGAGGTAGCCCCCTAATTCGGCGTGCCTTCGCCAGCCTCGCTCTCCTTCGTGGTGCGAGCCAAAGGTTATCAGTGAGGCGTTAGGCCATGACTCGCTAGCCTTTACTATGGATACCTATTCCCATATAATAAGCGTCTTGCAGACGGACATGATGGCGTTGCTCGACGAGGTGTTGCCGCCCAAGGTAGCTCGAACGTCAAAGAAACGTCAGGGTGGGAGGTTTCACAATGACATGCCAGTGTAGCTCAGAGGTAGAGCAGCGGTTTCGTAAACCGCAGGTCGTCGGTTCGACTCCGACCGCTGGCTTTGAGGCACAATGAGTAAATTTGTTGATAAATTACACAAATTGACCAAATCTCCAGCACCAGCGATAGGTTTCCAAGTAGCTGCCAGCAAATCAAAAAACCCACCAATGTTGTTCGTGGCTGGATTATCTGGAATAGACACCGCAGAAGTCACTAATGCAGTTAGAAGCAACGCAGATGCTGGGTTGATATTGAATTCAAGCTTTAAGCCTGGGAATCTAAAAAAAACAATCACAGCTATGGGAGATATCCCTCTAGGAGTGCTTATCAGGGGAATAACCGAAAAGAGAGTAAGCAAAGTTATTAATTCAGGTTGCGATTTTGTGGTTTTTGATATGCAGGCATCATCAGCAGTGCTACGAGAGGAAAAAGCGGGTAAATTTTTATTAATAGAGCCTTATCTTGATCAAGGCCTGGTTAATGCTATCAATGACCTCGATATAGACGGCGTGTTTATCAATAAAGGCGAAGACCCATTTATCACTGTGAAGCATCTAGTCGTTTGCCACCGCTTCAACAAGTTAGTAAACAAACCACTTATGGTAATTTTGCCATCGCCAATAACGGGTGTTGAGATTGCCAACCTGTGGAAAGCCAGCATAGCTGGCATAGTCACTCCTCCAACACAACCAGCTGATACACTCGCAGAGTTAAAGGAAGCGATTAACACTTTATCCGGGCAAACTAAACGCCGACAAGACAAAGCAAATGCAGTGCTCCCGCAATACAGGGAGTACATAAGCGCTGAAGAGGAAGAAGAAGAGGAAATCTAGCCCAAATCCGCGCTTGCTACACGCTATCCCATATGGAGAAACCTTGGGTTTATTTTTGTTATCAGCAGCTACTATCTCACTCACTGGTGCAATGATGCCTGGCCCTCTTACTGCCGCCACAATAGCCAAGGGCTACAGCAACAGAAACGCTGGTATTCTAATTGCAATAGGACATGCCATCATTGAAATTCCACTCATAGCAGCACTTTACCTGGGGCTCGGCTACTTTATCAACTCTACACAGGTAATAAAAACCACGTACATCGTAGGGGCAGTAATGTTATTTTACCTGGGTTTTCGCATGTTCCGAACTGCCACTAATGCACAAGGCGAGATAGGTGGTTTGCCAGCTAGCTCTTTAATCACTGGGATAGTTCTTACAGGCACCAACCCTGGTTTTTATATGTGGTGGCTGACTATAGGAATGACTCTAATAATTGGCGTCAGTGATTTTGGGTTTATCGGCATTCTTCTCTTCAGTGTAGTACACTGGCTTTGTGATTTAGGTTGGTGTGAATTCCTCTCAGCAGGTACCTTTAGATCAAGAAAATGGTGGACCCCAAAGGTGCAAAAAATCGTGTTCAGCACTTGCGCCTCAACGCTAATTGGCTTCGGAATCTGGTTCATATATCAAGTTTTTATTTAATTGCCTTTCTTCTTGACTCTACACGAACCCCCAACTCCTCAGCACTAAAACCTTGAATGTAAAGATAACTTTTCCTCAGTTATACCCCTTTCTATTAATTTTGTTTTGCGGGAAATTTTAGTTTTTCTTGAGCAATTCTGCTTCGGCTCTATTCAAAATCCCAGCTATTTCCTTTTCAACATGCCCAGGAATAGGCACAGGCTTATGTGTAGCCAGGATTTCCTTTACTTTCTCGTTAGCCACCTTGTCCATTGGTTTAGAGCCCATCTTTACCCAAGTTTCAAAATCTCTTCTGTCACTAATCTTTGGTATCCACGTTTCTGCCCTGTAATGTTCCAAGGTATGCTTTTGCCCCAGAAAGTGGCCGCCAGGGCCAACTTTATGAATAATATCCACCGCCAGAGTATCATCATTTACCGCAAATCCTCGAGCCATTCTTAAAATCGCCTCTACAATTTCGTTATCTATGACCAGGAGTTCTGGCGACATAGCATTTGCCGAATTTAACCCACCCAAGCCAGTGATAATATCTGCGCCTGTCAGTATAGATGTCGTAAGAGTCATAGCCCGTTCAAAACCAGCCTGGATATCTGGAAGTTTGGAATCAGAACATCCTCCACATATCAAAGATGGAAGGTTGTAGCAACGAGCCAATTGTGCAGAAGCCATTTGTATAATGCCATATTCCGGCGCACCTTCTGCGGCGCCCCCACTTCTAACATCTATGCCACCGGCTGCAGTTGAATACACTACAGGTGCTCCAGAACTCGCAAATTCAGAGATGACCAAGCTTGCCAAATTTTCAGCATTGCTAACGACTAAAGTCCCTGCTACAGTAGCTGGCCCTGTTTCACCCATTAAAGACATAAGTAGAGGAGCGACAGGAATACCAGCCCTAGCAAACTCTATAACAGCCTCTACAGACCCCTCCTCAAATGCAAGAGGAGCAATAGTGCATTGGACCGCTGAAATAATGGGCCTTTTTCTGAGTTCTTCCTTACCACCAACAATAGCAGCCGCAATCTCAATTTGGTAGCGAGCTTCCCTCGCATTCAGTGCTTCCCCTTGAAAATGTTTCCCTGTGTTACTCAGGCAAGTAACCACTTCCACTGTTTTTTGCATAGGTGCTGGCACATCGTTGGGACACACCGACGCTCAAACCACATGAATATTATTGAGATAATCTGCTATCTTAGTCCAGCACACAAGGTCTTCCCTCACTGACATTCTACGTTCACCAGTTTCAAAATCTCTTACGAAAGGCGCATATCCATCCGTTGTAAAATGTGGCCCGCTGCCATCCAACATAGAATCATTCTCCGGGTCCCTGGCGCAATATTTTATGGTTTTTGGAGCTCTTTTTAATGCCTCTTCAACCAAATCTCGAGGAATGGCTGCATGTTTTTCGCTGTAATCAACTTTCGCCCCAGCTTCCTTCAGGATATCAAGTGCTTTACTACTCATAACTTCAACACCCGTGCTCTCCAGAACCTCCAGTGATGCATGATGAATAGCTTCTGTCTTATTTTGCGACAAAAAAACTTATCTTAGATTTGCTCATCTTCTATAACCTTCTCCTTATCAAAATTAAATTTGAACTCTAATTGTTCTTTAGCATTTCTGCTCTGGCTCTTTTTAGAATTTTAGATATTTCCTCTTCAGTAGCCGCGGGAATAGGTTCAGGTTTATGCATTGCCAAAATTTCTTTCACTCTTTCCTTAGCCACACCATATATTGACTTAGAACCTTCCTCTTTCCAAGTCTCAAAGGTATTCATATTACTGAGCTGGGGGTGTCCAAGCTCCTTAAAATGCTTCAGGGTGTGTTTTTCAGCTAGAAAGTGACCTCCGGGGCCAACTTTATGAATAACATCCAGTGCTAAGCTCTCATCATCTATTCCAAAGCCACGAACAAATCTGGAGGATTCGCCTACAATTTCATTATCAATAACTAATTTCTCTGGAGATACACAGAGACCAACCTCCAAATCCCCCAAGCCACAAATAATGTCAGCACCTGACGGCAGATTCTGATTAATACTCATAGCCATTTCGTAACCAGCCTGCGCATCCACCATCTTAGACATAGAGCCAGAACCACATATTTCGCACGGCAACCCATAATAATGAGCAATTTGAGTGCTGGCAAGGTAAAGAAGGCTACTCCCCGAAGATTCAATCGCCGCTCCTGATAAAGGGTCAGCGATACTGGCACAAGTCGAATACACTACCGGTGCCCCAGATTTAGTAAATTCAGAGATGACCAATCCTGCCAGATTTTCGGCGTTGATGATAACTATTGTCCCCGCCAGAGTGGCAGGGCATGTTTCCATAGCCAAAGGCATATCCATATAAACAACGGGAATACCAGCTCGAGCAAACTCCATAGTTGCTTCTATTGTTCCCTGATCAAACATAAGCGGGCTGGCAGGGCACTGAACTGCTGAGATAATAGGGTTTTCTCTGAGTTTCTCTCTGCCACCAGCAATAATTGACGCAATTTCTATCATGTACTGAGCTTCCATGGCATTATGCGCTTCATATTCCACATGTTTTTCTGTGTTGTTTAGAGTAGTAACAAGCTGAGTTAGAGATTGCATCTTCGGCGATACGTCACCAGCAGCCAGTGTTACCCAGACAAAATGAATATTATCCAGATAATCTGACAGCCTCGTCCACCGAGCGAGATCTTCGTTCGTTGAATTCCTACGCTCACCAGTCTCCCAATCCCTAATAAAAGGTATATCGATTCCATCTGTTATGAAATGAGTTTCCTTTTTATTAAGTAGAACATCGTATTTCGGGTTTCTGGCGCAATACTTTATGGTTTTTGGAGCTCTTTTCAATGCCTCTTCAACTAAGCCCACCGGGATCAGCGCTTTACTTTCCTCATAATCAACTTTTGCCCCTGCTTCCTCCAGGATAGCAAGCGCTTTTTTGCTCCCAATTTTGATGCCAGTGTTCCTCAGAACCTCTAATGTAGCATCATGAATTTTCTCCACTTCCTCTTCCGATAAGAAATTTAAACTGGGTTTATTCACTTCTATATCCCCCTTCTATATCTTTCTCTGCATCTCGAAGAATCTGCTCCATCTCCTTGTGAACACTTTCATCAACAGGAGTAGGTGTATGTGTAGCAAGTATCTCCTTTACTTTTGCTTTCGCTCTCTCAATGAAAGAGCCATTTTCCTCTGGGTCAAGAATGAAAGTATCAGAAAGTTCTCTACTCCACACTTCTTGTTTGAAATGATCTACGGTGTGTCTTTCGCCCAAAAAATGTCCGCCGTGGCCGATTTTACGAATGAAATCCAGCGCTAAGGTATCATCATTCAACTCGAATTTGCGCAAATAGGCGCGAGCATGCTCACAAGCCTCGGCATCAAGGATTAACTGGTCCAACGAAGCACTCATTGCCACATCGCGACATCCCAACGAAGGGGAAATGTCCGCCTTGCACATAAACCACATAGCAGTTCGCAATACATTACGTTCAAAAGATAGAATATCAGTAGGCGCTTCTCCTAACATAACGTCTGCTGCTAAGCTGGGAATCTTGTAGAATCTCGCCATCTGAGCGCTTGCTGCTGAAATCACTAAATATTGAGGTGCGTTGTAGTTCATTTCCCCCGTCCTCATATTTGCTGGTGCAGCTTCTGAAGTATAGATCATAGGCGCACCAGGGTTAGCACACTCAACAATGGCCAGAGCAGCAAGTTCTTCAGCATTTCCCATTGCCAGAGTACCAGCCAGTGTTGCCGGAGCAGTTGCAGCAGCTAAGACCATAGTCATAGGTGCAGTGGGAATTCCTGCCTTCGCCAATGTACAATGTAACCATAGCTTCACTTGCACCTTCTTCAAAGCTTATGGGGGCAACAAGGCAATTAATCGTTGAAAAAAAATGGGTCTCCTTCTCAGTTCTTCTTTCCCCCCAACAATAGCATTTGCTAGCCTGATTTACCATTTGGCCGTTTTTTCAGTTATACAGGAACATTGAATATGTTTTCTGTTATTTTCAAATGCAATAGCTAAAGAATAAAACTCCTGAAGTGACGGTGATGCCTCACCAGGAAGCACACTGGGCCAGAAGAAATCAACTGTATCAAGATAATCAGCTACTACGGCAAAATCTTTCACGTCAGAGCTTACTGATTTTCTCCTCTCCCCAGTTTCAAGATTTGTAGTTATAAATGGTGAAAAATCAGTTGTGGATAGAAGGCGGAATTCACTTGTGGGGATTTTAAGGTCACATTTTGGCTCTCGTGCGCACAGCATCATCTCCTTTGGAGTTTTCTTGATAGCCTCCTCTGTAAGAGATCTCGGTATCTTTACAATGTCACCGTTCACCTCTACCCCATTCTCAGCAAGCAGTCTTCGCACTTTCTCACTGAGAATTCTAACTCCTGTTTCCTTCAGAATTCTCAGGCTTGCCTCATGAGTACGCTCTATTTCCTCCTCAGATAAGGAATTTAGGACAGTTCTCATTTTTTCAACCTCTTTCTACCTTCAAATTCTATTTTGCTTTTCCTTCTTAAGCTTAAGCTAGGAGTGTGTCTGAGTAACAGCCAATCATAGTTAGTTGGCAACTATAAAGCCACGATAGCCAGGCAAAGAT
>JAGGZD010000110.1 GCA_021162245.1 Dehalococcoidia bacterium
GCAAATACTATGCAGGACTGGTAGTGGCATCGTGAGAGCTTTCGTGTCCACTATTGCCATCCGACCCCAAACAGTGAGAAAAAATACTCTATCACTACAAATTAATACCGATTACACCAAATCTAGGAAGGGATGTCCACGACTAAAAAACCAAACATAAATAGCTCAAGAATTAGGTATTTCCAAAAAACTATCTAAGTATGATTCTATCGGGACAAAGGAAAGCAAGCCCAATACTTGCTTGTAAGTTGAAAGGATATTCAGATGAATTAGTTCACAATATGTTACTTCGATGGTTTTAGAGTTAATAATTTCCTGGCAATATGTGGGTATTTAGCAATAAAGAGCAACTCATCTTCAATAAGTGGTTTCTGTGTCGCCACATTGGCATATCTTACCAACTCTAAAATCTCTCGTGCCTCTTCAGAATTTTCGAAATGTATTGCTATTTGTCCCATGATGTGCCTGAAGCCAGATATCCCGCTGTATTGGCCAGAGCATATCTCCCGCCCAGTCTCCACAAGCTCTGGCTCTCCTCTACCTATCTCTGTGAAGTCATATAGTTCGTAATTTTCAGGATCCTTTAACACGCCGTCGGCGTGGATGCCCGAGGCATGGGCAAAAGCATTAGCTCCAACAGCCGGTTGATTCATAGGAATAGGGACTCCGAAGGCATAGCTGGCGAACTTAGCTAGCTTCCATGCCTTTGTTAGGTCAATTGGTGAACCTGAAGAATAGTTCTCAGCAAAATCTTTAGATTTGGCGATAGCTAAAATTGTGGAAAGTCCATCAGCATTACCAGCTCTTTCTCCAAATCCATTGATAGTAGTGTTGATATAAACATCCTGGCCTCCATCTATGGCTCCCTTGGCTCCAGCAACAGAATTGGCAACTGCCATACCTAAATCGTTATGGCAGTGGATCTCAATAGCAATATCTACATTCTCTGCCAGTGCCTTGATAGTTTTGTAAATACTAAATGGGTTATCATAACCAAGGGTATCACAATACCTAAGCCTGTCGGCTCCATGTTCTTTTGCTGCCGTGGCGAACTTGATTAAGAAATCTATGTTGGTTCGAGAAGCGTCCTCAGCGTTTACGCCTATGCTTTCGGCTCCAAGTGCCTTAGCCGCTTCTACGGCATCAATCATCATTTGTATGATGTCATTTTTTGTCTTTTTCCCTTGAAATTTACCGTTGATCATCTGATCCGATGTGGATATAGATAAATTTAGATGCCGAATATCGGGAACAAATTCAAAAGCTGTTTCTATATCTGTAACAGTGGCTCTTGCCCATCCGCCTAAGCGAATAGGTTGTAGTATTCCCATTTTAGCCAATTCCAAGTTGGCCTGAAGATAAAGCGATTCATGTCTCGTTGTGGGAAAGCCAAATTCTGACTGGAATATACCCATATCGTTGAGATACATATTTACCATCGTTTTTTCCAGTTTACTTAGGCCGAGATGGGCAGTTTGAACACCATCACGATTGGTAACATCCATAAAATAAATCTTTGGCATGTCTTTTTTCCTACGATGTGGCGATTGGTAAGTCTATATTATCGTCATTACATAGTCAAATATGCCGTTTGTTATTTGTTGAAGTTATACGATTTTGTCACTGGTTAACTGTTAAGCGAAAATGTCACCATGAAAGAGAGAGTGACATTGAACAAGAAGGAGCAGAGTAGGTTAATGGTGTTAAACCAAGTAGAGAAGGGTGGAATAACTGCGAGGGAAGCAGCCGAGGTATTATATCTTTCCTTACGCCATGTAAGGAGAATTCCGGTGGCATTTCGAAAGCAGGGCGTCGCGGCATTGGCACATGGCAATCGGGGAAGGGAAGCTCATAATATCTTGGATGAAAGTCTGAGGAAACGGGTATTGGAACTGGCACAATCAACTTATGCTGGCTGCAATAACCAGCACTTCACCGAGCTTCTAGCTGAGCGAGAAGGCATCGTTATCTCCCGATCCTCAGTGCGACTGATTCTCCTCGCCGCTGGGATAAGAAGTCCGAGGAAAATACGGCCACCAAAACATCGCAGCCGCAGGGAACGCTATCCCCAAGAAGGCATGCTGCTGCAGACTGATGGCAGCCGTCATGATTGGCTAGAGGGCAGAGGCCCCTGGCTCACCCTGGTAGGAACTATAGATGATGCTACAGGCAATGTCCCTTATGGTTTATTCAGAGAACAAGAAGATGCTCAGGGATATACCCTTTTGCTACGCCAAATTGTGGCTAGCCATGGTGTACCTATGGCTTTATACCATGATCGTCATGGCATATTTGAGCGGTCTAAAAGAGAGCCGGAGTCGCTGGAAGAGCAACTTGAGGGGAAAAGGGAACCAACTCAGTTTGGCCGGATAATGTAAGACCTGGGCATCGCATCTATCCCATCATATTCACCTCAGGCCAGGGGAAGGATTGAACGCTTATGGGGCACTTTTCAGGATCGGCTGGTTAGTGAGCTCCGCCTGGCAAGAGCCAGCACTCTTGAGGAAGCTAATAAAGTGCTGTGGGATTTTCTGTCCCGGTATAATCAGAGGTTTGCTGTTCCTGCTGCCCAGGCTGGCTCAGCTTATCGTCAACCTGAGGAGGGATTTATTCCTGATAAGGTATTCTGCTTCAAGTATCAGCGCACGGTGGGGCAAGATAATGTGGTACGCTTTGAAAAGCATAGACTGTAGATAATGCCGACCAACGGAAGGTCAAGCTATGCTAAGGCTAAGGTGGAGGTACATGAAAGGATGGATGGCAGCCTGGCGGTATACTACAAGGGACAATGCCTGGCTACCAAGTCGGCACCACTGGAGGCTCCGGTGCTCAGGGCAAGGAACACGACTCGATTTATTCCTGGTGGGGCAAGAGCCCAGAAGTCTGTCCACCCTGAAGCAAGTAAAACTCCCAAGTCAAGAGCTTTCCGTCCCTACAAACCTGCCCCAGACCATCCATGGAGAAGACCTTTTAAAGTCCATATCGACAGGGGGTGACAAAATCGCAAAACAATTAGGGTGACATATTCGCTTGACAGCAACAATTTTAGTCTCTCCAGTCTCATCTTGTATTGGAAGAGACTATAGCTTGACTTCATGGAAGTGCCTGTGTACCATATAATGACAGTAGGGTAATTTATATGACACATGGTGAAATATCTAATTTAAGTGGGCGTAGTTGAGGGAAACAGAGAATTAAGTGGATAGATTGAAGCGAAAACTTCCAGAACTCAGGGGCAATCTTGTACATGCCTAATAAATATTCCTTGCTAACCACTACACGTTAATCAGGGGGCAAAACAGATGATTGGGCACTGTAGTAGCGAGGTTTACCCCTGCCCTCGTGGGTGGTGGTTGGGATAAGGTCCAATCACACAATACAGTTGTGTCAATGGAAATGAAGAATAATCAAAGGCGCTTGAGAATACTTTTCCTCCCTGCCTGGTACCCTTCAGAAGACAACCCTGTATATGGAATTTTTGTAAGAGAATATGCTAAAGCAGCTGCGCTATATAATGACATTGTAGTGCTTTACGTTTACTGGGATCAGCATCCGCAACCCAGAGGGCTTTATCGAATTTCCGATGAGGTAGAGGAGGGAATAAGAACTATCAGGGTTAAATGTGGTGGGGTTTTTTCATACTTTTGGCACAAATTCGTGAGCAAATCGTCTGCTAGAGAACAAAAAACTGAAAGCCTTCCTAATTCAAAGATAAAAACTGGTATTGCAAGGAAGCTGTTCATGACACCGCTAGTGGTTGGTGCAAACTTCCTCTACTACTGGAGTATACTAGCTGCCTTTCGTAAACTGGTGAGAGAAGGTTGGAGACCAGATATTATCCATGCTCATGTTTTCACCGCCGGCGTGTCGGCGGTTACATTAGGCAAGCTTTACAGAATTCCAATTGTTATTACAGAGCACTATACGGGTTTTCCAAGACATATTCTAGGTTTATCCGGAAGAATAAGAGCCAGATTTGCCATGAATAGAGCTCGGATAATTCTCCCTGTAAGCAATGCATTGGAAAATGCTATTAAAGACTACGGTATAAAGAACAAATTCCAGGTTATACCCAATGTCGTAAACACTGATATGTTTCACCTGCCATTTTTCCAAAATATGAAAAATTACAATGAAATTAAGCAGCTCTTATTGGTAGCTAATATTAGCCCACAAAAAGGCATACCTTACTTACTGGAAGCTTTAAAACAAATCAAAAATGAAAGGCAGGATTTTCGCTTGGATATAGTGGGTGAAGGCCAAAACAGAAAGGAATATGAGGGATTAACAAAGACTCTTGGGCTTGAAAACATGGTCAAATTTCATGGGCGCAAATCAAAAGAGGAAGTTGCTGAATTCATGCGGAGGTGCGACTTTTTTGTCCAGCCAAGCCTATATGAGACTTTTGGAGTGGTTTATATTGAAGCTATGGCATGTGGCAAACCAGTGATTGCTACTAATCTTCCAGTTTTGCGAGATTTAATAAATGAAGACCGAGGCATATTGGTTCCCTCTAAAGATGTTTATGCTTTAGCGCAAGCTGTTGATTATATGTTAGACCATTACAATGACTATTCTAAAGAGAAAATTTCAAACTATGTGAAAGAGAAGTTTAGTTGTAAGGTAGTTGGGGGAGAAATAGATAAGGTTTATAAACAAATCTTGATTGATTCTTTATGAGAAAAAGGTAATGAAATTAGGAGTATTTGGTAGTTATAATAAAACTAGCATTGGAGATGCTGCAATACTTGAGGGTATTACAGAACAATTCAAAGTCCATCTGGATTCATTAACTGTATTTGCTTTCAGCCCCGCTGCTATAGAAACAACAATTAATTTCGGGAATATTAAAAACAAAATTATTTCAGGAA
>JAGGZD010000132.1 GCA_021162245.1 Dehalococcoidia bacterium
ACATGGACTTGCCCTAGGTGCAATCGATAGCAACAGGCATACACTAAAGTAATTTTTATCTATTATGCTAGATTATGCTACCATTCCTTTAGCCTTATGTAATGCATTACTAGCAGCATCAGTCAGCTGGTAAGCCAATGGAGAAGCAGTAAGCCATGGATGAGTGCCCATAGGGAAAAGAGCTATCTGCTCCATAGTCATTCCATTTACTATACAAGCTGCAAGAATATTACTGAATTCGCCTGCGGTCATTGCACAGCAAGCACACCCTCCCAACAATTTGCCAGACTTGCGAGCAAATATAAGCCTGACCCTCATCAACGTGGCACCAGGCATAGTACCTGGGTGTTTAGATGCTGCTTCAGCCTCACCCACAACAATATCATGGTAGCCAATCTTAGCCGCTTGGGCATCGGTCAACCCTGCCGCAGAAATAGCAGTCTCTCCAACAATCGAGGAAAAAACGCCCAGGGTTCCAACATTCCGCCATTGGGGACTATAAAGATTCGCCGCGGCAATTTTGCCCTCGCGCGTTGCAATCGCGGCGAGTCGAAGAGGAACTGGTGCGCTATTGAAGAAGGAATATTTTTCGGCACAGTCACCAACAGCGAAGATATTATGATCGGTAGTCCTCTGAAATTCATCAACTTTAATACCGCGAGTGGGGCCAATCTCCAAACCGGCTTCTTCGGCCAGTTTGGTATTCGGTTTTACTCCGATTCCTATGATTACCATATCACACTCGATTTTCCCACCATTTTCCAATTCAACAAACTCTACTTTATCAACACCACCAATAGATTTCACAGCATTACTAGTGGCAATTTTGACGCCCCTATCTCTCAGGGCATCTTCAAGACGAACGCAAAGCTCTTCAGGGCAAATCAACTGCAGACAATGATCCAACAGCTCTACTATAGTGACTTCAGGGCCTCGTTTGTGACACTCGTCGGCAAATTCAACCCCGATGAAACCACCGCCGATAACCACTATATGCTTTGCATTATCTATAGCGGAAGCAAGCTGTTCAAGATAATCAAAAACTTTCCTCACGAACCAAACGTTCTTTTTATCTGCCCCTGGGATTGGCGGTTCCACAGGGCTTGCTCCAGTAGCCAGTACTAGCTTATTGTAGCCAATTATCTCACCATCCTCGAGAGCAACCGTTTTAGCCTTGCGATCAATAGAGGCCACCTTACCATTCTTTAGTTTGGCATCACCCAAAAGCTTATCGGGCATTATGTCTTTCTCAACATTGCCGAGCGTACCGTAAATATAAGGGATGCCACAAGGGACCAAGATCTTTTTCTCCGGGCGAATAACGATTATGTCCTTCAACTGTTGGTGCCTTTGAGCACAGATAGCAGTCTGAAGCCCTCCCGCGCTACCCCCAACAATAACCAGTTCACTTCTAATCATTCTTCTAATCCCTCCTTATTTAATTTTTAATGTCCATTAATATTACGTTGAGTTTATCTCCCCCAAACAAGGCCTGCGGCCTCTGAAGCAGTTTCTCTCTCACTTTCTTAGATATTCGCCAGTTTTTAAGCGACGTAGAAGCAGCGCCATGTTTGGCTACAGGATAATTCATGAAACCTTCACCTTTTCCAGTTTTGCAGCGCATACCTTAAATTCGGGGATTTTTGCCTTCGGGTCCAACGCTGGATTCGTTAAGACATTTGCCGCGCATTCAGCGAAATGAAATGGTATGAAAATTACACCTTCAGGCACCCTTTCCGTTACTAATGCCTTGATCTTAATCTGGCCTCTACGAGTTTGAACCAACGCAAATTCCCCATTAGCCAACCCCAACCTGGCAGCATCCTTAGGAGCAACTTCCACGTACCCCGTGGGAACCTCCCTGTTTAACAATTCCGTTTTCCTGGTCATTGTCCCCGTATGGAAATGGAACATTATTCTACCTGTGGTTAAGGTGAAGGGATATTCCTCATCAGGAAGTTCTGCTGGCTCTTTAAATTCTATGCCCCAAAATTTGCCCTTGCCATTAGCACGGGTAAATTTCTCTTTATGCAAATAAGGCGTTCCCGTATGCTCCCTGGATGGACACGGCCAGTGTAAGCCACCTGACCTTAGTCTATCATACACTATGCCCCCATAGCTGGGGGTCAATGATGCTATCTCATCCATAATCTCAGCAGGTGAGCTATATCCAAATTCCCTGGAGCCCATCATCTTAGCCAGGTTACAGATTATCTCCCAATCAGCTTTACTGTCACCAAGAGGTTCGATTGCCTTTCTCACCATCTGTACCAGACGCTCAGTGGAAGTAAACGTGCCTTCTTTTTCAGCATAAGATGTCGCCGGAAGTACAACATCAGCCAACTGGGCAGTCTCGGTAAGGAATATATCCTGTACAACGAGAAATTCAAGGTTCTCCAGCCCTTTCCTGACATGGCTGGTATCCGGATCAGATATCATTGGGTTTTCCCCCATGATATACATCGCTTTTATGTTGCCTTTATCTGCCTCGTTCATCATCTCAACCACAGTCAACCCCGGCTTTTGAGGTAGTTCCACATTCCAGGCACTCCCAAACTTTGCTCGCACTTTTTCATCGGCCACACTCTGATATCCTGAATAGACATTAGGCAATGCTCCCATATCACAAGCACCCTGGACATTATTTTGCCCTCTTAGTGGGTTAACCCCCGTACTCTCTTTTCCTACATTGCCCGTCAGCATCGCCAGATTAGCAGAGGATGATACATTGTCCACTCCCGTCGTGTGCTGGGTTATTCCCATAGAATAGATAAGAGATGCACGCTTGGCGCCGGCATACGTTCTGGCTGCCTCAATAAGTTTATCTCTGGGAATGCCTGTTATCTCTTCTACACGCTCAGGTGTATATTCTTTAACTGCTTCCTTCAGTTCCTCAAATCCCTCGGTGCGTTCCTTGATAAATTCCTTATCCTCTAAACCATCGCTCAGAATTACATTCATGAATCCATTGAACACGGCAACATCGGTTCCCGGTTTTTGTTTCAAATGATAATCTGCGAAATAGGTTAAAGGAATAGCTCGCGGGTCTATAACTATAAGTTTCGCTCCATTCTCAGTTGCTCTTAATATATACCTGGCAATAAGTGGATGCTGTTCTGTAGTATTGGAACCAATGACCAATATGCAATCGGCATATTCAAGTTCTCTTACTGAGTTGGTCATTGCTCCACTACCAAAGCTTTGCACCAAGCCAACAACTGTAGATGCATGACACAATCGGGCACAATGATCAACACTATTTGTACCCAATACCACTCTGGCAAATTTCATCATGAGATAATTCTCCTCGTTAGTGCATTTCGCCGACGAAAGCACAGCAATGGAATCAGGGTCAACATCCCTATGCTCCTTCAGTTTCTTAGCGATAGTATCCAGAGCCTCATCCCATGAAGCCTCAGCAAAGTTCCCACCCCGCTTTATCAACGGCTTAGTCAATCTATCCTTACTGGTTACGAATTCAGCAGCATTCCATCCTTTAACACATAGCTTTCCCTGGCTAACCGTATGCGATTTGCATGGCATCACCCCTATCAGTTTGCCATTCATGACTTGCAGGTAGAAGTTACACCCGGCCCCACAATAGGGACATGTCGTGAGGACATTCTTATACTCCAACATCCATTACCTCCTCTCGCATAGGTGTTTCATCCAGTGTAGTCAGCAGTGGTTCTTCCTGTTCGACATCCATTCCAGCTTCATAGTCAAACAGATCCTTGACATCCTTCTGTAACAGTTTAAAAATCGTGAGCAAGGGAATATCAACAGGGCACGCCTTTTCACATTCACCACACCCAATACATCTGTCCGAAATATGATAGAACCTTATAAAATGGAACATGGGAATCCCAGGCGGTAACCATCCCGTCTCAGTATAAAGCTCTTGCTCCATCTTACAGTCTTTGCAGATGCACATTGGACATACATTCCGACAGCCATAACATTTTATGCATTTACTAAACTCATGTTTCCAGAATGCCCGGCGCTCAGGCAAGCTCTTACTCAAAAGAGCATTCACATTCTCATCGCCAGAAACGCCTTCAACCTTTTCTCCGAGGACGAGATTACCAGGGTAAGGTTTCTCACATCTGCATTCTTCAGCATCTTCCTTAGAGCAAGCAACACCCAAAATCTTGATTCTCTTCAAGTCTACTTGGCCTCTCTTAGCCAGTTCAATTAGCGCCCTCTCCTCACATCCCCTGACCACAACACCAATTTTCGCATTCGGCTCCGTTTGTAACATAAGTGATAATATATTTTCCTTAGCTGGTCTGCAGGTGTAACAAAGGCGATATTGATTCGAAATCACGAGGCAAGACAACTCACCAACATCAGTGAACAAATAAGGAGCTATATAGCCATCCTGCTCTTTCAACCCAAATATAGCGTCAACTTCTTTAGAATCAAGCCACTCTCTGGCTAAATTCTGTACATTATCTATCATGCTCATGGTCTCAACTCCTGCAATGGAATTGGCCCCAACTCTTTTATCTTACTTGTAAAATCGCTTACCACCTGCGCAAATCTCGCTCCCTCAGCTGCTGAAACCCACTCAAGTTTCACTCTGGCTGGGTCAATTCCTAAATATCCCAGTATTCTCTCCAGGATAGCCATTCTCTTCACAGTTCGATGGTTGCCAGATATATAGTGGCAATCCCCAATATGACAACCTAGAACCAGCACCCCATCTGTTCCAAGGGATAAAGCCTTAACCACAAGCTCAGGCTCTACTCTCCCAGAGCACATTACCCTGATAATCCTTATGTTCGGTGGATACTGCATCCGTGATACACCGGCAAGGTCTGCACCAGCATAAGCACACCAGTTGCAGCAAAAAGCTAATATCTTCGGCTCAAATCCTTTTTTGTCCATTTTCAAACTCCCAAAGCAACTTCCAACATGGCTGAAATCTCCTCTGTAGTGAAACCTCTTTGCTGGACAGCCCCTGAAGGACAAGCAGCGCAACAAGTGCCACAACCTTTACACAAAGCTGCATTTACTTCAGCTATTTTCCTCTCTTTATTTACCACGATAGCCCCATAAGGGCAGACGGATTCACAAATACCACAGCCTGCACAAATATCTTCATCTACGGAAGCCACAATGCCCTCAGCCATAATGGTATCTTTGGACAATACGGTCATAGCTCGAGACGCAGCGGCTTTAGCCTGCGCAATACTCTCTCCAATTGATTTTGGAGCATGTGCAAGTCCACAGACAAATACTCCATCAGTAGCGAAATCCACCGGGCGAAGCTTCACATGTGCTTCCAAGAAGAAGCCATCCTCGTTTAAAGGTACTTTGTAGAGCATTGCAGTTTCTTCTGCCCCTTCTGAGGGGGTCATCGCCACACTCAAAGCTAAGATATCAGCATCAATAAGCACTCTCTCTCCAAGTATTGGGTCTCTACTCTCAATCCTTATCAGACTTCGCCCATCATCCTGTACATGGCTCACTCTGGGTTTGTCTTCTATATCATAGCGCAGGAAGATGACTCCTTTCTGTCTTGCTTCCTGATAATACTCCTCATAAAACCCATAGGTTCTTATATCTCGGTAGAGGACATAGATGTTCATATCAGGCTTTATTTCCTTGAGCATCAGAGCATTCTTGATTGCCCTGTTACAACACACGCGACTGCAATAAGGGCGCTCATCATCTCGGGAACCTACACACTGGATCATAACCACGTTATTGCAATTAACAATATCCGAGCTTCTCTCTACTATTTTCTCCTCAAGTTCAAGTTGCGTAAGCACATTTGGAGCTTCGCCATAGAGATATTCCCTCGGTTTATATTCTTGGGCACCCGTAGCGATAATAGTCGCACCATGAACTATCTTTTCCACCGCCTTATCTCCATGCTTCATTACTTCGCTGGTAAAGTTCCCCACATATCCATAGGCATTTACAACCTGCGCATTGTAATGGACTGTAATCCCATGGTGCTCCTCAATTTTCTTAATTAAATCAAGCAGGAAAGCCTGCACTTCTCCACTATCAACAGTATAATGTATCCTCCTTGCCATTCCTCCAAGTTTGCCATCTTTCTCAACAAGGTGAATTTCAAAACCCTGCTCAGCCAACATCAAAGCACTCATCATACCTGCCACGCCTCCACCGATAACCAATGCAGAATGGGTAACAGGGATAGACAATGTTTCCAATGGCTTCTTCAGCCTCGCCTTTGCCACCGTCATTGCCACCAACTCTTTTGCCTTTTCAGTCGCTTTCTGCGGTTCGTGCATATGAACCCAGGAACACTGGTCGCGGATATTCGCCATTTCGAAGAGATATTTATTCAAACCTGCTTCTCTAATAGTTTCCTGGAATAAAGGTTCATGGGTTCTTGGAGTACAGGAGGCAACTACAACACGATTTAAGCTATGGTCTTTGATCGCAGTCTTTATTTTCTCCTGAGTATCTTGAGAGCAAGTATAAAGGTTGTCCTCAGCATAGACCACATTAGGAAGAGTCTTGGTATATTCGGTAACTTGAGGCACGTCCACATACCCCCCAATATTGATGCCGCAATGACATACAAATACACCAATTCTGGGCTCTTCTCCTGTGATATCTTTTTCAGGGGGAAATTCTTTAACTGTAGTAAGCGTATTGCGCGCTGGAGCAAGCAAAGCAGCGGCACTTCCTGCCGCCCCACTCGCCTGCATCACTGTCTCTGGAATATCCCTTGGGCCAGAAAAAGCACCAGCGACGAAAATTCCGGGCTTAGAAGTCTCTACAGGGGAGAATACACCAGTGTTGCAAAATCCATATTTGTTAAGCTGAATGCCAAGTCGCCTTGCTAAAGCAACACTCTCTACAGAAGGACGCAGCCCTACAGACAGAACAACCAGATCGAACTCACGGAGACTTGGTTTGCCATCATCACCTGAATATTTGAGATTCAGATTTCCTGTGCCATCTACCTCTTCAACTCCATAGACCTTTGCCCGCACAAATTCTATTTCCTCTCCCTTTCCACGCTCGTAGAATCTGTCAAAGTCTTTCCCTTGAGTTCTTATATCCATGAAGAAGATAGTTTCTTTCACTTCAAAAGGAACATGCTCTTTAGCAACGATAGCTTCTTTTATAGCATAGGTACAACAAACAGAAGAACAATACCCATACCCCAAGCTCTCATCTCTGGAACCCACACATTGAATCCATGCAATTCTCTGAGGAGGCTTCCTGTCTGATGGTCTCACAAGTTTCCCCTCGAACGGGCCCGAGGCACTCAGCATCCTTTCAAACTCTATACTGGTCACCACATTAGGGTACTTGCTGTATCCATAATTAAAGAGGGAGGTGGGGTCAAATTCATCGAACCCAGGGCACAATGTAATCGCCCCAACTTCTATCTCAGTAATTTCATCTTCCTGTTCATAATCAATTGCCCCAGCAGGGCAAACTTCCTGGCAAATACCACATTCCCCAGTAAGAAAATGGACACACTTATCCCGGTCTATCACTGGGACATTAGGCACTCCCTGAGGATAGGAGATATAAATTGGTGATCGCCCATCTAGACCTTGATCAAACTCCGAAGGAATCGGCAAAATTCTGTGTTTGGTGATATCCTCAAGTTTGATTGCTCCTGTAGGACATACAGAAGCACAGGCCCCGCAAGCCATGCAATCTTCTGTCTGAATATGGAATGGTGTATCTATCTTTTTGTCAATTCCCCTCCCAACAAAGGTAATGGCACTTCTCCCCATCCTTTCTTCACAAACCCGAGCACACAAACCACAAAGGATACAAAGGTTATCCTCATCCTCTGTCTTGAATCTTGTTTCCCCAACACCATATTCGTGGGCTAGGTCCTGTATTGCTTTAGCCTTGGGTGCACGAGCAAGCAAAAGCTCAAGAAGCATCTTGCGCTCTCTCATTATCCTATCGCTTCTAGTTTTAACCACCAGCCCTTCCTCAACAGGATAAACGCAGGAAGCAACTACTCTCGATTTTCCCTTTCGAGTAACTTCCACGCTGCAAATTCGGCAGGCGCCAAAAGGAGTTAGAGCTGGGTGATAACAGAGTGTAGGTATATTAATGCCAACACTCCTGGCTGCTTCTAGAAGTGTCATTCCCTTCTTCGCACTTACTTGCCTGCCATCAATTTTCAAAGCGATCTCTTTCCCTTCCATCATATTCTCCTACTTAACCCTGTCAATAATCCTGTCTTCTTCCGAAGGCGGTGGAGGAACAGGTTCTCCAGACACTTTGATTACAGCGCCAAAGCGAGGTGGGCACACTTCGAAGCATGTATTGCACTTGCTGCACTTGCTCTGGTCAATTACATGGATTTTCCCTTTGCCCCCATCGATAGCACCCATGGGGCAACTTCTCAGGCAAATCATACAAGCCTTGCATTTACTTGGGTCTATATAATATGAAATTAGTTCTTTACAAGCCAAAGCAGGACATTTCTTTTGTTCGATATGTGCTTCATATTCTTCTCTAAAATAGCGAAGTGTAGTTAAAACCGGGTTAGGTGCAGTAGCTCCAAGTGCACAAAGCGAAGTATCTTTAACTGTCTCAGCTAATTCTTCCAGAAGTTTAATGTCTCCTTCCCTACCCTTTCCTTTGCAAATATCATCCAGAATTTCTAACATCTGCCTGATACCCTCTCGACAGGGGGTACATTTGCCACAGGATTCATCAGCAAGAAAGTCAAGGAAATACCTAGCGGTGTCAACCATACAATTATCCTCATCCATAACAATCATGCCGCCAGAACCCATCATCGAACCCAGTTTAGTAAGTTCATCATAATCTATAGGTGAATCAAGAAACTGTTCGGGAATACAGCCCCCTGACGGGCCACCAGTTTGAACTGCCTTAAATTTCTTGTTTCCCAGGACACCACCACCAATCTTGTAAATGATATCCCGCAGAGTAATACCCATAGGAACTTCCACTAATCCAGTGTTATGCACTTTACCAACCAAGGCAAATATCTTAGTTCCTTTACTCCCTTCAGTCCCAATCGAAGAAAACCAACCAGCACCATTATTAATAATAAGAGGTATATTTGCCCAGGTTTCCACGTTATTCAAACAACTAGGCTTATCCCATACACCCTTCTCGGAGGTATGTACATACTTTGGCCTGGGCTCACCCACTCTGCCTTCTATCGCTGTCATCAAGGCACTCGACTCCCCAGAGACAAAAGCCCCTGCACCTCGATGCACCTCAACCTTGCAATTAAAGCCAGAACCAAGAATGTTCTCCCCTAAAAGACCATACTCCTCAGCTTGCCTGATAGCGATGCCAACATTTTCTACAGCCAGAGGATACTCAGCACGGACATAGATAAAGCCATCATGAGAACCCATAGCATAAGCACCAATAGCCAACCCCTCAAGTACACTATGGGGATTCCCCTCCATAAGAGCTCTATTCATAAAAGCTCCAGGGTCCCCCTCATCACAGTTGACTATTACATACTTAGGGTCTACGGAAACATTACGCACGCTCTCCCACTTCCTCCACGTAGGGAACCCTCCTCCACCCCTGCCTCTGAGACCCGATTTTTTTACCTCATCCAAAACCTGCTCAGGAGTCATGTGGAAAAGCGCCTTGGCTAATGCGCTATAGCCACCAAGGGCAATGTAATCACCAATACTCTTAGGATCAAGCTTGGAGTTATTGCCAATCAAAATACGCTTCTGGTATTTGTAGAAAGGAACATCTTTTTCGTGAATCACCTTTTTCTTCGTAGAAGGATCCACCCAAAGCAACCTTTCAACCACTTTTTTCTTAATGATTGTTTCTGCGATAACTTCAGCAACGTCTTCTGGTTTCACCTTCACATAGAGTATGCCATCAGGGTAAATAGCAACTACAGTTCCATTTTCACAAAATCCAGGGCATCCCGTCTCTCGTATATCAACCTTGTCTTCCAACTTCTGTTTCTTGACTTCGTCTTTAAATGTTGCAATAACATTGCCACAGCCAAGAGCAAGACAACCAGTGCCGGCACATATAGCAATACAAGGTTTACCAGGGTCTCTTCCCGATAGAATATTTTGCCTTAATTTCTCCAATTCGGCGCCTGAATCTAACTTCGGCATAACCTTCTCCTAATCATATCTCTTTAAAGTCTCCTCCATCTTAGATGGCGTCATTTTGCCATGATACTCACCATCAACTACGACCACCGGACCCAAAGCACAGCAGCCGAGGCAGTTAACCCTTTCTAAAGTAAACTTCCTATCTGGAGTTGTTCCCTCCGTTTTCATGTCCAAAAACTCTTTTGCTTTATCCATGATCCCTAGCCCGCCTCGCACATGGCAAGCAGTGCCTAAACATACACTCACTATATGTTTCCCCTTTGGGTTCAGACTCATTGCCTTATAGAAACTGACCACACGATATATATGCCCTATCGGAATATTGTTCCTCTTACTTATCCGTTCCATGGCTTCCTGCGAAATCCACTTCAGCTCATTCTGTATATCCAGCAGTAACTGGATCAACATTCCTTCCTTGCCTGCATATCTATCTATGATTTCATCAATTTTATCGAGTTCCGCTGCAGCCATGTTATCTTTCCCTTCCAGGCTGAGGCTTATATTGCACAGGGCAAGTATCGCAACAGATGCCACAACCAGTACATTTATCAGAATCAACAGACCTTGCCTTTTTCTTAATTTTCACTTTGAATTTTCCTGGGTCTCCCTGAACACTTAAGACTTCTGAATAGGAAAGCAACTCAATATTAGGATGTCTCCCACATTCAATAAGTTTGGGGGAAAGAATACACATTGAACAATCCAGTGTTGGGAACGTTTTGTCAAGCTGTGCCATCGCCCCACCAATAGCCGGAGATTTTTCCACCAGGTAGACTTTGTACCCGGATTCGGCTAAATCGAGCGCTGCCTGAATTCCACCAATACCTCCCCCAACCACCAGCACTGCTCCTAAAGGCCCATTCTTAGATTCCATAATTTCACTCTCTTAAATTTCTACTTTCTCTTTCCCCACTGCCTCTTCCGCAAGTTTTGCCAGGTCTACTTTTATCTCCTCAGCTTTCTTATCCACAACAGATAACACCATCCTGTGCCGCAATTTCTGAGAGAAAACGTCAATTTCCCTTACTCGCTCTGCAAAAGAAGGGTGGACATATCCTTCCCTCACAGCCATGTTACGCAGAGCCTTCACTACATCAGAGAATTTCACGTTTTGCGGACAGTGTTCCTGACAGGTGTAACACTGAGTGCAAAGCCAGAGCAAATTGGAAGAAAGCACTTCCTTTTTCATCCCCAGGAGAACCATATGAATTATCTTTCGAGGGTTGTACTCAGAGTCGATATCAGATACGGGGCAACTTGCGGTACAAATACCACAGGCAAAGCAACGCTTGAGGTTTTCTCCCCCGGGTTCTTCAGCTACCTCATATTTGAATTTGCTGTCCAGCTCGTTTAAAACTATAGCCATTTCCCCCTCCTTAATTTTTCACAGTAGCCCAGCACCTTCCAGAATCTCAGGAATTCTACTTTCACGCCCAATGAACATGATATGAACCCCATCACAAATTTTCTCTTCCTTTATTTGCTTTATCATTCTGGCAGCTATTTCTATTCCCTTGGAAACCCCTTTCCCTTTAGGAGTTTGGGACAGTTCATCAATAAGATACTGAGGAACAAAAATGCCCGGCACATTCTCATTCATATAAGCAGCCATTCTTGCTCCCACAACAGGCACTATCCCAGCGAGGATCTTCACTTTGCTATCCATTCCACGAATAACCTTCACAAAGCTTCTAAGTTCATCAAAATCGTAAACTGCCTGTGTTTGGATGAATGATATCCCTCCATCAAGTTTCTTCCCCACTTTAACAAGCTGTGGTTCAAGTGGATCAGAAGAAGGAGTCGCTGATGCCCCAACACAAAAATCAACGGCACCATCTAGTTCATTGCCAACAAGGTCCTTGCCTGAATTCATAATGTGGACCAAGTGGATAAGCTGCACCGAATCAAGATCAAAAACCGGCTTTGCCTCTTTATGGTCACCAACATCAATGGAATCACCAGTGAGGCAAAGGACATTATCTATTCCCCTGGAGTAAGCAAAAAGAAGATCCGCCTGGATTGCAAGGCGATTGCGATCACGGCATGTTATCTGAAGCACCGGCTCCCCACCATGTTCTTTAACCAAGAGACAAGTCCCCAAAGAAGGATAGCGCATAACCGAGCTTTGATTATCAGTCACATTCAAAGCATCCACTTTATCTTTGAGAAGTTCGATATCCTCAATCATCTTCGATACATTAGAGCCTTTTACTGGAGCCGCTTCAGCAGTTACGATAAAATCTTTCGTTTTGAGAGTTTCTTTAAAAGATACTGCCATTCTCCACTCTCCTTCTAAGCTTTCACCGCTTGAATTTTTCCAGGCCTCTTTACTGCCCTGAAATTCTTCGGCGGGTAATATTTCTTCATTAAATCAAGCCTTCCTTGTTTTTCCAGTCTGCGATAGATGAGAACCCATGCACAATCTTTCTCTGGATCTACTTCACACTTACCCCCTCGTCTTGTACCACCACAGGGGCCATTGAGAAGCCCCTTGGCACAACGCACCATAGGGCAAATCCCCCCCGTTCGATCCAGAAAGCAATCCCCGCAAAGACCACACATCTCCGTCCATATCCCCTCTTGTTCAGGCATTCCAACAAAAGTGGTGTTAAGCGCAGGGAAAACCGGAGTTTCTTCAAACATTCCAGCCATCGTTTGGACACCAGCCCCACAAGCCAGAGAAAGAACTGCCTCAACCTGCTTAACTTTGTCTCTCAGTTCACTTACCATCTCTTTTTCACATTGCCTCTCAACTGTAGCCTCAATAATGGAAATCTCCTTTCCCTCTGCCTGCCGGGCAAGTCGAAGTTGCGAAGCGAGTATTCCCACTTCCTTCTCTCCACCAGCCCAGCAAACGGTAACACAAGTTCCACATCCCACCAAAAGCAATTTCTTGTAAGGAGCCACCATCTGCTTGATTTCTTCCATAGGTTTTCTCTCAGCAACTATCATTTTGCCTCTCCTACCTCTTTTATTTTTTCATTCATCTCTTTTATTATCCTGACAAATTTGTGTGGCGCACCAGGAGCAACATTGACCATCTCCACACGTCTGTTATCCATACCAATTTCCTGCAACAGCGTCTGAGAATAGTTCACCCTCTCTTTTGCCCTTGTGTTCCCTGTGCTATGCTGGCAAGCACCTTCTTCACACCCCACTACTAACACCGCTGCAGCGCCTTTTTCAAAAGCCTTCAAAATGTGAGTCACATCCACCCGTCCGGCGCAGGGAACACGGATAAGCCTCACATTCTCTGGGTAATGAAGCCCTTGTTTTCCTGCTAAATCAGCAGCAAGGTAAGCGGAATGCTCGCAACAGAAAGCTATGATCTTGTTGCTCATGACGCTCCTATCATTTCAACTTGGGCAAGGATTTGTTTATCACTATATCCTTCGAATTTTATCGCCTTTGCAGGGCAAATGGCAGCACAAATACCACATCCATCACAAGCCGGGTCAGAAATCTTAGCCACTTCATTTTCACCATCCGTGTCTCCATTACTCATTCGAACAAGTTGAATAGCGCCATGGGGACAAACACGAATGCACGTAAGGCACGTCCGACATTTTTGAGGATCCACCTTGACTCTCTCTACCTCCGCTACAACTTTCCCCGAGGACAAAAGCTCGTAGGCACTCATGACAGCACTGGAAACATCTGCCAGTGCCCGATTAGGATCTAGATTACCTCGGCAATCCCCAACAAAAAATATCCCCTTTCTGTTTGAGGCAACAGGGTAAAAGTATACATTCTCGTCCTGATGAAATCCTCGGGCGTCCATCTTCATACTTAACAGAGAGCTTAAAGCTTCGGTCCCTTCTGCGGGGAGAAGTATCTCATCGGTTACCAAAAGATCACAGGTAAGGCTAATCTCCTCTCCAGCAAAAATATCTTTGGCCTCGACTTTCACCACGCCTTTCTCTATTGAGAACTTGGGAAAATCTCCATATTTCACAAATACTACACCACGCTCCCTTGTTGTCCTATAAAGGTTTTCCACCCCCTCACTATCAACTTCCACATTCTTACAAAAAATATAGACTTCACTGTCCCATTTCTGTCTACATGCTAAAGCATTATTCAGTGTAGCCAGTGTGGAAAAACGAGAATTCCCGTCAGAGAAACCTAATACAAAGCCTACAGTTTTGGGGCCTGGCTCAGTGGTCGAAGCTTGAAGCATCTGGGCAAATCCATGTTGGGAAATAACATTAGCATTGTCTTTAAGCTGGAGGCCAGGAGCAATATCCTCAACTCTATGCCCAGTAGCGAACACTATGGCACCAAAACTTCGGCTGATTTCCTCCGCCCCTTTCATTATCCTCACACTAAAATCTCCTACCTCTCCTTCTATCTCCATAATCTCAGCAGAAGTAATAATTTCAATATTTTCGTCTGCTTCTACTGCTTTTACCATCGAGCTCATATCAGTACCCCAGAGAGCTTCAAATTCTCTATTCTCTCCCCCCAAATCCACTTCTCTTTCCAACAATATTGTCTGCAAGCCAACCCGAGAAAGCTGAAGAGCCGAATTTATTCCCAAAACTCCTCCACCCACCACCAGCACCTCTTCTTTCACAGCGAATTCCCTTTTCTCCAGGGGTTCGAGCAGCAAAGCTTCATTTGCTGCCATTCTTATAAGCTCTAGCGCCTTTCCGGTAACATCCCCTTCGTGAACCCATGCACATTGTTCTCTAATGTTCGCCATGGAGAGAAGATGACCATTCAGTCCAGCCTTTTCTAATAGCTGTTGAAAAATATGTTCCTTAAACTCGGGTGAACAGGCAGCTATAACTACTCTGTTTATATTGTCGCTCTTGATACGCGAGAGTAACTCTTCTTTCCCCTCATCAAGGCAGAGATTAGAGGCCAAGTTGACCATAACGACATGCGGAATTTTTGCTATCTTATCTTTGATAGTAGAAAAATCAATATTCTTTATGCTTCCGCCACAATCACAGATAAAAATGCCTATCCTTGTTTCCATTAATGTCCTCGCACACCTAACAGCTGTATTACTCTTGACGCCGCTGCCATCCCATGGGCAACCGAATCAGGGATATCTCTGGGACCCTGACAGGTTCCAGCAAGGAAAATTCCCTCTCTGTTCGTTTCGTTAGAGCCGATGGCCTCCTTCGAGTCAAAGAAACCATAATCAGATAGGTTTATGCCCAAAATCCTAGCTAAATCCCAGGAATCCTTTTTGGGAGAAATGCCAACAGAAAGAACCACCATGTCAAAAATCTGTCGACAAGCCTTCCCCTGCAAAATATTCTCAGACTTCACCTCAAGTTTATTAGAGGACGTCTCTAAAATTTCGACTGGCACTCCTGGAACAAACTGTATGTCCTCTTTACATTCTTCGTAAAATTCAGCAAAACCCTTCCCAGCGGTTTGAAGGTCAATATAGAAAATAGTCACCTCAATATCAGGATTCTGATACTTGATAAGTCGCGCAAACCTCATAGCATATTTGCAGCATACTTGGGAGCAGTAGCCATGATTCTCATCCCTTGAACCTACGCATTGAATAAAAGCCACTTTTTCAGGGTCTTTCCCATTAGAGGGAAGCTTAAGGTGCCCCTCACGAAGAAAAATATTCTCTAAGTCGAGGCCAGTCAAGACGTCAGGATATCTACCATAGCCCAAAGAGCCTTTCTCTTTAGCATCAAAAACATCAAAACCTGTAGCAACAATAATAGCGCCAACTTTTAACTCCTGTTTTTGCGGCTTACGGTCAAATTTTATAGCGCCTGTAGGGCAAGTTTCGCGGCAGATTTTGCAACTCCCCCCACTAAAGCGTATACACAGTTTTTCATCAAGAATGTAGGAAAAAGGAACTGCTTCCGCAGAGGGTGGGTAAATCGCCTTAGGCTCAGCAGGGCAGTTTTGGGCACAAAGTCCACACGCTATACACTTTTCCGTATCAATACAGGGTAGTTTCCGAATTACCTCGACGCTAAAATTACCAGTTTCCCCGCTGACTTTTCGAACCGTGGAATTAGTTGATATCGAAATCCGGGGATGGGTCGTGGCTTCTTTGATTTTTTGCGGCACTACACAAGCAGAACACTTTGTGCAAACGTCAGTTGCTTTACAACAAAAGGAAGCGCTACGGCCCCCGACCGTTGCTTCCTTTTCTACTAAATATACATCCACTCCAGCATTAGCCAATTCCAACGCTGAAGTTATTCCAGCTATGCCAGCACCAATAACTAGAACACCTTCGTTAGTCAACTCTGCACACTTCACCTTTCAGTAAGCTATACATTTTGGAAGGCCATATTATAGAGCTTTCTGGGAATTCTTGCAAACCGAAGTCTCTTCCAATATAAGATGAGCCTGAAGAGGGTATCGAATTCTAACGCAAGATGAGCCTAAGAGGAGAGGCAACTCGTTTATGATTGGGAC
>JAGGZD010000077.1 GCA_021162245.1 Dehalococcoidia bacterium
CAATAAGCAAGTGTTGACGGAGCCAGGGACAGTCTTTGGGCTGCTTCACGACATGATACCTTATCTTCTACTACCAGTTTCACCGCTTCCTGGCAGAATTCCCGGGTGTACCTTCCTTGTGGGATACCTTTCAATTTGACACCCCATCTGTCTATTTTACCCAACTTTGGTGTCCATTAAATCCATCCTACCTCAGCCTGGCCATTTCGCCCAATGAGTCAAAATGTGCACTGGTAGCATTTCATGGTGCTGATAGTCCAGATTATGGATTCTTTAATACCCAGACTAGGCCACCAATGTTTGAAGTCAAAATAGAAATAGAAGTATCTAGCTCTAATTCTGCAATATGGAGATGCATGTATTACATTGAGTATCATTCTTCCCATGGAGACGAATTCGAATTTGTGTAGTGGCCTATTTGGACAAAGGACAAAAGCATTATTCTGTTAGCTTCTGGTAAGTAGACTTATTAGAATTGACCAACTTTAGTGATGCATATTTCCTTATCACATCTAACGTTGTTTACCCAAGTGTCATCTGAGGTCCAAAAGCCATTTTTGTGTCATAAAATAACTTCATAGCTAAGAAATTAACGCTGGGAAAGAAGGTGAAATATTACAATACTCGTGAATTGTCAATAATATGCTGTATTGTGGAACAAAGTTGAGTAGAGTTTAGCGACGTATAGTAACCCTAAAAAGGAGGGAATTGAAGGTAACCGGTGAGTTTATTCTTTGTTTAGGGAAAGTCAGGGTAAGTTTCAAATGGAGACTTTTCCTCTTTGTTAAGCAGAAAAGTTGTGAAGTTTTTTGTTCCTTCGTTCGTAAATTGATGGTGGGCAGTAGAGGACTTGAACCTCTGACCTCCTGTGTGTAAAACAGGCGCTCTAACCACTGAGCTAACCGCCCAACATGGTACGCCTGGTGGGATTTGAACCCACGACCTCAGCCTCCGCAGGGCTGCGCTCTATCCAACTGAGCCACAGGCGCATGGTGCCGAAGGAGGGAGTTGAACCCTCATGTCCGTAGGGACACTACGTCCTGAACGTAGCGCGTCTGCCATTCCGCCACTTCGGCTTTAATATTCTGAATATTCTGTGTTAAATTCTCCTTTTCCGAGGGAAACAAAGATAACAGCTAATATTCCCAGGATATTTAGAGGTAGGAGGGCACAAATAGCTCCAGCCAGGGATAAGCCAAAATTCCCCCTTTTTATAGCTGAAATGCCACCAATTAAAGCTATTATGCCCAGAACAATAATGACTATGCCTGCAATAATTAACCAGGTTGGGAGTATGGCGATACCATAGTCCTTTATAATGTTTGGAAGGAGATGGCATTGTGAGTGCAAAAAGGATGTGCCAATTCCTATTGCTACAATTGATAATCCTCCGGTAATTATTTCACATACCCCGACTATTATGCTTAAAATACCACCAGCGCTAAGTAAGCCGCCTCTGCTACCATTACCGGATGCCATTTCTTCATCTCCTTTCTATGGTGGGCAGTACTGGATTTGAACCAGTGACCTCTTGCGTGTGAAGCAAGCGCTCTCACCACTGAGCTAACCGCCCAAAACCACATCTATTCTAACCTTAAGATATTTATTTGTAAAACTAGCAAATTGAATTATTAATGTCCTATGAGATGGCCACTTGCTTTGAGCATACCTCATCGAACTTTAACGACCAACCCGTAGCAGTCATTGTATTCAGGAATCTGATTGGGTCAAGGCACTCGGGGGAAATTACTCCTCTTTTTGTATTGCTTTCAGTGCACATTTTTGCGCCTACGATTGATGGTAGAGCTACAGAGACTTTTGTCGTTCCAAATTTTCTGTATAGTTCTTGTTTTTCTTCAACAGTGGAGAAGAGGCTGGAAGGCCACCATATCTTGTATCTCGTGATTGTTCCTTTTTTCTCTCCGCTTACTTCCACCAGGTATGGGTGGGCATATCGGGGAGGTAACTTGGCAGTATTTTCATCTTCAGCAAGAAATGTGTCGCTTGGGCGGTGTACCAACTTCATCAAGACATCCATCGGCGCAACTTTACTGCCTTTCACTTCTATGGGGCTTGAGCTAGCAAATCCCATTTTAACAAAAGCAGCGGCTGCCAGATCGATGGGATACTTAAAGCCTACATTTTTCACTCCTTTGCCGATGAAATGAGGTAATGTTACAGCTTCTTCATGGTGATGGTAACCGATCAATACTTTCCCAACTGGTTCTGGAAAAGCATATTCCTCCAGTCCGCTAAAAGCAGGATATTTTATATATTTGCCATTTTCGAACACGGTAGGCTCATCGACATAATCTGTGAGCGCTATTTCAGGGCACCAAGTTGGCTCCCATGTTCTCACTACGTTTTCGTGCTCTCCAAGGAACTTGTCGCCTACTTTAACGGCTATCTCATCTATGGTATCTAACTTGTCGCAGATGTACCGTGTCAACACGTTGACTACACCTGGAGCACCTCCACATCCAATCAGCGCTGTTAGTCCAGCGGTCTTAAATTTGCTGCTGATTTCTAGAGGCTCTGGTTTTGTTAGCTGTGTCCAGATGGGGTCATCGAAAGCTGTATCCACATAATGTGCTCCGCTATTCAGGGCAGCTTCCATGATATTGGGATTAAAGCGACACAGGGTTAAATTGATGATAACATCTACTCCTTTAGCTGCTTTCTCGATGTCCTCAATCTTTCCAGCATTGACCTTTGTGGTACTGATCTTGTCGCTTTTTATTTTGTCCTTAACTTTGTTAGCCAAATCTAAGTTCAAATCACCTAGTACTATTCTTGAAACATCGTTGTCTCTGGACAGAATTGATGCGCATGCACCCCCTTGTGCTCCAGCTCCTATAATTAATATTTTTTTCATTTACTCCCCCTTTTTATATTAAAAATTATTTTTACCCAGCAACTCTACACTGGCTCTTTTAAGTATCCTAGATATCTCCTCTTCAGCGCTGTCGGAAAGTGGTTCAGGTTTATGTGTAGCTAGTATTTCATGAACCTTATCTCTGGCCACCTCGGCCATTGTTTTTGAGCCCTTTTTCTGCCATGTGTTAAAGGTGTCTTTGTCACTGAGTTGTGGCAACCAGAATTCCTGTTTGTAATGCTCCAGTGTGTGCTTCTGTCCCAGAAATATGCCACCAGGGCCAACTTTGTTGATGATATCCAGGGCTAAGGTATCATCGTTTACTTCGAAGCCGCGGGCCAGCCTGCGAATTGCAGCTATGATTTCGTTGTCAATGACCAGAAGTTCTGGCGACATGGCATTGGAGGCATCTATCGCTCCCACCCCATCAATGACATCTATCCCCCCCATCAACAGAGCTGTGGTTATGGTCATAGCTCTCTCAAAGCCAGCCTGTGCATCTGGAACCTTGCAGTCGGAATTCCCTGAACATAACTCGCAGGGAAGCTTATATCGCTCGACTAATTGAGCCAGCGCCATGTGTATCAAGGCACGCTCGGGAGAGCCCGGAGAATATTCCCCTGTTTTGAGATTTGCAATCGCAGCGGCGCTGCCGTAGAGCACAGGTGCTCCAGGGTTGGCAAATTCTAGTATAACCAGATTTGCCAGGTTCTCGGCATTACTAACGACCACAGTTCCTGCCAGTGTGGCAGGAGCTGTTTCACTTGCCAATGGCATGGGGAAGATAACAACAGGGACGCCTGCTTTGCCATATTCTATTGCTCCCTCTGTTATGCCTTTATCGTATGTCAGAGGGGAGATGGGACACTGAATGGCTGAAATAATAGGCCTTCTCTTAAGTTGTTCTGCCCCACCGATGATGGTGGCTGCAATTTCAATCTGGTAACGTGCGTCTCTGGCATCCAGCGCTTCTCCTTCAACATGCTTTTCTGTGTTTCGGAGGACGTTAACAAGTGAAGTTAAACCCTGTATAGGGGCGGGTATGTCGGTGGGAATTAGAGATCCCCATACGAGGTGAACATTGTCAAGGTAATCTGCTACTCTTGTCCAGCGAGCAAGATCATCCTTCGTTGATGCTCTGCGCTCACCTGTTTCCCAGTCCGTGATACACGCCGGGCTTCCTCCCGTAGTAAAATGAGTCTCCTTTTTATCCAGTATAAGGTCATTTTTGGGGTTTCTGGCGCAGTATGGAATGGTCTTTGGTGCTCTCTTTAAGGCTTCCTCAACTAAACTTCTGGGAATAGTTACGTGATTTCTATCGTAATCTACTTTCGCTCCAGCCTTTTTTAAGATATCGAGGGCCTGCTGGCTCAGAACCCTGATGCCTGTATTCTCCAGCACCTTCAAAGAGCTATTGTGTATAGCTTCTAGTTGCTCTATTGATAAGAAATGTGTCCTGGGTTTGCTCATTCCTTTTTGACCCTCCTTGTGTTTACAATTTTTCTGTGATTAGCACCGCTACTTTCACTTGTAAACTTCCTTTTTTAATTTGTCTTTGCTTGCTTTTGCCAGAAATTCAGGTAAACTAACCTCAATGTATACAATATTTTGCTCTACAGACGCTTCTGGTTTGTCGTTTATCTCTTTAACTATGCTTCGGTATGCTAAAATTGCTACTGTGTTTCCCTGAAAATTTTGGTGGTAGTAATTATTGCTGATAAATGTTTTGTAGTCAAGCATTGTAGCTATGTTGAAACTCTATGATAATGTCCTCTAGATAGCTCAATAGAAATGTCCTCTTTCGGAGAAAAATAGTAGAAAATAGGCATCTTGCAAGGAGGTGTCTAAATGGAAGGAGGAGCATTAGTCATGAATCAAAGGGAACGCAGCCGCCTAGTGATAATGTCGAGGG
>JAGGZD010000047.1 GCA_021162245.1 Dehalococcoidia bacterium
CTCCATTATAAAGTATTTTCACCTTGCCAAATCCTCCTAACCCAAAGTGCCCAGTTCCAGGGGTTCACTCCATTTCCTCATTTCGGTAACTCCTTATGTTAGGTTAATGTCATCACTAACCATACCATTAGTGTTACCTATGTATCTCAGCCTCCGCAGCTCAAGATTGTGACACTTAGGTAAATCAATTGAGTGCAACGGAATGCAATGCTCTTGTTCCAAAAACCTTTACATCTTTTCAGGGGAGGCCATACCCATCAGAGAAAGAACCTTGGCTAGAGCAATCTGGGTTGCATTGACTAATTTGAGCCGTGCTTTACTTAATTCCTCATCTTTAGAAACTACTCTGCACTGCTTGTAAAAACTGTGAAAAGCAGTGGCCAAATTTTGAGCATAGTAGGGTAAGCGATGAGGTTGCAGTGTATTTGATACTATCTCTATTATTTCGGGTAGGAGAATTAAGCGGCGAATTAGGGCCAATTCAGCTTCAGTAGTGAGTAAAGAAACATCGCCCTGACCATAATCGATTTTCATTTGTTTAGCTAGATGGAGAATACTGGCAATTCGGGCGTGAGCATATTGGATATAGTAAACAGGGTTATCTGTTGATTGTTTTTTAGCTAATTCTATATCGAAATCCATCTGGCTATCAGCGGAACGGGAAAGAAAGAAAAATCGGCAAGCATCCGCCCCCACCTCACTAACTAGTTCATTTAAGGTGATAATATCTCCACTACGTTTAGATATCTTGATTGTTTCTTTGCCACGTCGCAATGTAACCAATTGACAAATTACTATTTTGAGCTGTTCTGGATCTTTGCCTAAGGCTTTGATTGCAGCTTTCATTCGTGGAACGTGTCCTTGATGGTCAGCACCCCAAATATCAATTACGGTGTTGAATTTTCGCTCGAGAAACTTGTTGTAATGGTAAGCGATATCGGAGGCGAAGTAAGTTGGAGAACCATCGCTACGTACCAGTACGTTATCTTTATCTTCGCCTAATAGACTGGACTCAAACCAGATGGCGTTGTCTTTCTTAAGTATATAACCTCCTTTTTGTAATAATTTCATTGCTCGTTGGTATTGCTTATTGCGGTAGAGGCTTTTTTCGCTAAACCAGGTATCAAATTCAACGTTTATTAATTGGAGATCCTGTTTAATCTCCTCTGTCATTTTCCTGACCCCAATTTCACCTAATTGCGAGGCTGCCTCATCTTGTGGCAACGTCAAAAATTCTTTACCTTCCTTCTGCATAATTTCCTTTGCCAGGTCAATTATGTAATTGCCCAGATAACCATCAGTTGGCACACTAATTTCGTTACCTAGATATTGTTGATAGCGGGCATAAAGAGATTGACCAAAGACGTTTATTTGGTTACCAGCATCGTTTAGCAGGTATTCCTTTTCCACAGAATAACCGGCGGCAGCGAGAGTATTAGCCAGAGTACTACCTAAGACAGCACCGCGCCCATGTCCTACATGGAGAGGCCCAGTGGGATTGACGCTAACGAACTCAATTTGAATTTGCTTGCCTTTGCCTAAAGTGAGATTAGCGTATGATTTGCCAGCTGTTAAAATTGAATCTATTTGTTTGACTAACCAGTCATTGCTCAAAGTGAAGTTAATGAAACCCGGCGAAGCGACAGAGAATTTGTCAATTTCTGGAGGAGGCAATATGTACTCAGTTATTCTTTTAGCTATCGTTAGAGGAGGCAGTTTCATTGTTCGAGCTAGCTTTAGGGGAAGACCTGAGGCAAAATCTCCATGTTTTGGGTCTTGAGGGTGTTCAATGATCACCTCAGGCAGTGTTACGGAGGCCAGATTGTTCTCTTGTTGAGCTTTAATTATTGCTTGTTGTAGACATGTAACTAATTTTTTCTTAACCATTAACTCCATTCAACCTCTTTTGGCCATACTGTAGATAAGCGTTGTCTCAGAAGGTGGTATTCAGGTTGCCTCCAAATTTTTTCCTTTTCGAAGAGGTTTATTGCCTCTTGGCGGGCTAATTCTAGGAGATGTAAATTCGATAGTTTTGCTACCTTAAGGTCAGGCAAGCCACTTTGATGCGTGCCGAAGAATTCTCCAGGGCCTCTTAATTCGAGGTCTTTTTGAGCTAAGGCAAAACCATCATGAATTTTTTCCATCAACTGGAGTCGATTTCTTATTTCAGGGGAAAGTTTTTCTGGAATGAGTATACAATAACTTTGCTTTTTATTTCTTCCGACTCGTCCTCTAAGTTGGTGAAGTTGTGCTAGACCAAAACGATCAGCACTTTCCACTAATATGACTGTAGCGTTGGGTATATCAATTCCAACTTCTACCACTGAAGTTGACACTAATATGTCAAGTTTCCCTTCCTGGAAACGCCGTATCGCCATTTCCTTGTCAGCAGAGGGCATTTGACCATGGAGTAAGCCTAATTTCAAATCCGGGAAAACCTCTTTCGATAGATGTTTGTATTCAGTTATGGCGGCTTTTGCCGAAAGTACATCTGATTCTTCAATCAAAGGACAAATAGTGAAGGCTTGATTGCCCTTGTTGATTTGACTTCGCAGAAAATTGTAGGCTTTTTTTATGTATTGTGGTTCAAGGAGTCTTGTTTTCACTTCCTGCCGCCCTGGTGGTAGTTCGTCAATGGTTGAAAGGTCAAGGTCGCCATAAAGTGTTAGTGCCATGGTTCGGGGAATGGGTGTGGCAGTCATAGCTAATATGTGAGGATTGAATCCCTTTTGGCGCAGTTCCTGGCGTTGTAGAACACCAAAACGTTGTTGTTCATCTATAATTGCTAATCCCAGCTTATAGAATTCTACTCCTTTTTGAATGATGGAGTGGGTGCCAATTACAATGTCAATTTTTCCTTGCTTAATTTTGCAATGCAAATCCCTCTTCGCTCTATCAGTGAGGCTGCCAATGAGCAGTGCTATAGTAAGTGGTTGTGATAGGAATCCTGTATAACGTTTAGTATTATTGTTTATCTCTTCTCTCTGGACACTGGCTTTGGATAAATAATTACAGATGCTGTTGAAATGTTGTTCGGCCAATACTTCGGTAGGTGCCATTAGCACTCCTTGATAGTTGTTAGCTGCTGCTATTAATAAAGCCAAAGTAGCGACTATAGTTTTGCCGCTACCTACTTCACCTTGGAGAAGACGTGACATAGCTCTGGGTTGATTGAGGTCGTTTAGAATCTCCCCTAAGACTCGTTCTTGTGCCCCTGTCAAAGTGAAGGGCAAACAATGCAAGAATGTATTAATAACTTCCTGATATATATTCAAGCTATTGGATGGTTCGTTTTTCTGCCAATCCCGCTTTCTGGCTAACACGCCTAATTGAAGCAAAAATAATTCATCGAAAGCTAACCTCTCTTTTGCCCTTTGTGCCATCGAGTGATCGATAGGGTAGTGAATTTGAGTAATTGCCTCTGGGAGGTCTAATAATTGGCATCTGGTTTTTATTTCTGAAGGGAGGAAATCACTTACTTGCCATATCCAACCATCGACAACTTCTTTTGTCCATTTTCTCACTTGTCGGGGGTACAAACCTTGTGTGAGCGGATAAATGGGGACCAGACGGCCAGTGTGGATTAGTTCTTTTTCCTCAAATATTTCCCATTCGGGAGATTCAAAAACTTTTCGTCCTTTGAATGAACATACAATGCCGCTGATTGCTACTTTAGCATTAGTGAAAAATTTTTTAGCTAGATAAGGTTGATTGAACCAAACTACTCTGATGTTTCCTGTTTCATCCCCCACGATTGCTTCAGTGCCTCGTCGAGTGGCGAAAGTAGCTATCCTAACTTGCCATATTATACCTATGATGGTTTGTTCTTTCCCTTCTTCAAGTTCAGAGATGAATTTTCTCTGGCTGTAGTCTATATATCTTCGAGGAAAGAAATAAAGTAAATCATGTACGGTCTTTACATTTAGTCGAGCGAACTTACTAGCTGTGGTTGGTGCAATACCCTTGATAGTAGTTATAGGCGAATCTAATGCATCATTTTTCTTCTGGGAATAGGATTTGACTGTTTTTGCTTTTACATTGGTCTTCGTTCTTGAACGGAGGGAGGATTTGAAGGTATCTTGCTTCGCTTTTTCTAACTCATTTATCCAATCGAAGATGCACATGATCCATTTCCTACGTTGAGCTGCATTACAGGAGCTATAATTGGAATTAGCTAAGTTTAGCTCGTCGAATTCAGCTAAGAGTTGCTGATTGTTTATGCTTTGCCTGATTCCCTTGGCTTGTTGGTGAAAGTATCTATCTAGGCCACCGAGTACCGCTTTGTCGGTGTAGCCTTTCTTGTGCTCTAATTCAAGAACTCTCCTCAGCGAGTTAATACTTTCCATGCTGTAAAACTGCCACTAAGTTATTATGAAATAGCACTTATAGAATAACACATTCTTGCTTCAAGAATGGAGATGTCTGGAGAAGAGAATTTCAGGGAGCTTGGGCTTATTCCAGTGAGATTATGTAGTTGTAGTGAGGTTGATTGCCGCGAATTACTTCAACCTCTGTTTGGTATTTATTACGAATCTTCCGTGCTATATTCTCAGCTTCAGCAGATTGAGCTTCGGCTCCGTAATAAATTGTTATCATTTCTGTCTTTTCAATATCTGCTTTCGTTAGAGATTCGAAAATTATATCTGATATATCATTTGTGTCGTTGCTACTAACTATTAAATTTTCATCATTTAGGATAGCAATAAACTGTCCTTCCTTTATTTTCTGACCGTTGATTTGTGTTCCGCGCACTGCTCTGGTGATTTCTATGGTTTGTACTGATGATATTGCTTGTTCCATGTTTTGTGAATTTTCCTCTAGGTTCATTTCATAGTTGAACGCGAGAAGTGCTGCGATGCCTTGGGGAACAGTCTTAGTATGGATTACCTTCACTTTCTTTGGGGATAAAGATTCAACTTGAGAGGCTGTTAGGATGATGTTTTTATTATTGGGCAATAAAATAACATTATCTGAAGGGGCTGATTCTACAGCTTGCAGTAGCTCACGCACGCTGGGGTTCATTGTCTGTCCTCCGAGAACAATAATTGTGGCTCCCAAACTATTGAATACCTCAAAGAGGCCGTCGCCTGAGGTGACTACTACTATGGCGGTGCCTATTTTGGGTGTTCTCTTTTTCTGCGCCTTGATGAATTCTGCATACTCGTCATCCATATTATCAATTTTTATTTGATGTAATGTACCTAAATGGGTAGCATAATCAAGAACTTCGCCCGGGTTAAGGCTGTGTATATGAATCTTGAGCATGGAACTACCACCGGCGACAATTACGGATTGGCCCTTCCTCCTTAATTTTTTTCCGACGTTATCTGCGTTGAGTTTTTGCCCCTCCAGTAAAAATTCTATGCAATATCCATATGGTGTTTCTATCTCAGTCGTGGGTGTCAGCTTAGGAGTTAATGATGGGCTAATTGCAATTAATTCAGGTTCTTGGCATTGTAGTTCATCTGTTTTTTTCTTAAGGAAATGAAGGGCACCATCCAGTAATATATATAGGCCTTGCCCACCGGCGTCTACCACTCCTGCCTCTTGTAATACTGGCAATAAATCAGGAGTTCGAGCTACTGAATCTTTAGCCTCATTAGTGGCGCTTTCCATTGCTGATAGTAGACTTTCAAAATTTGTTTTGGTAGTTTCTTCGGCGGCTCTAGCAGCATCTCGAAGCACTGTTAGCATAGTGCCTTCTACCGGATGGACGATTCCTTCATAGGCAATTTGTGAAGCCTCAGTTAGTGCTAGGGCAAAATCTCTGCCATTGAAGGAGTTTTTGCCGTCCAGTCCCTTGGCTATGCCTCGCCAGAATTGTGACAGGATAACTCCTGAATTACCTCGAGCTCCCATCAAAGCGCCATGGGCTATTGATTTGGCTATTGAAGAGGCGCTGCTATCTGTGTTCTGGTTTGCCTCTTCTATGGCTGAATGCATGGTAAGTAACATGTTGGTTCCGGTATCACCATCAGGAACAGGGAAAACATTTATAGCATTGATTACCGAAACGTTTTTCTCTAGCCATGCAGTCCCGGCGGCGAACATTTCTTTCAATGTTTGGCCATTGGCTAAACTAGTTTGCATATTCCCTCTTTTGCCTAATGTGGTGTGCGCTGGTATAATAGCCGAAATAAGGCTTGTAGTAAAGGAAGGGTAGAGATTTCTTGTGAAGTGTGATATTTGTGGTAAAAGAGTCCAATTCGGAAATAGCGTAAGTCATTCTAAGAAACGTGTCAAGCGGCGCTGGTTGCCCAATATTCATCGAGCTACTATCGTTGTTGATGGTGATAAGAGGAAAGTTAATATTTGTACTAGGTGTTTGCGCAGTCAGCATAAAGTCACTTCTTAGTTGACTGCCCTCCTGATGCCCTGTAACGCCTGATTTATTCCTTCTTTAGCCTTAAATATGCTGGTTCCAAGTACCAAAGTATTGGCCCCAGCCACGGTTATTCTTGGAGTGTTATTGACAGTAATACCTCCATCCACTTCAATCTCAGTGGCTAATTCTCTGTTGTTAAGTATCTTGCATAAGCGGCTTATCTTATCTAATGTTTCAGGGATGAAAGCTTGCCCGCCGAAACCGGGTTCAACACTCATAATAACGATTAGATCAACTTGAATCATAATTTCGTCTAGTAAGATCAAGGGGCTAGCTGGATTTAAAGCTACTCCTGCCCTCATGCCAAGTTTCTTAATCAATTGAATTGTTTGGTGGAGGTGAGAACAAGCTTCGACATGTACGGTGATGATATTAGCGCCGGAGTCGGCAAATCGGGGAATATAACGCTCAGGCTGCTCTATCATCAAATGGACATCTAAAGGCAAGTGTGTCCAGCTACGGAGTGAAGCTACTACTGGAGCACCTATAGTTATGTTGGGCACGAAATGGCCATCCATGACATCAATGTGGATGTAGTCAGCTCCTGCTTTTGTTGCCTCAGCTACTTGTTCCCCAAGCTGGGCAAAGTCGGCGGAAAGGATTGATGGTGCTATTTTGATGCGACTATTCATTTTTATCCCTCGGAACGAGATTCTCTATTTAAAATCTCTCTTGCTCTGGTTAATGAAGTTTCCACTTGCTGTAGAGATGTGCCCCCAATAACATTTCGAGCAGCGATAGATGAGTTTAAGGTGATGTCATATACGTCTTCCTTGAAGCACGGAGAAAAATCGTGATACTCATTTAAGCTAAGCTCATGGAAGTTTTTATTTTTGTTTATAGTATATCTGCTGAGTTTGGAGATCACGCTGTGTGCTTCTCGGAAAGGCAGGCCTTCCTTTACCAGATAGTCAGCCAAATCAGTAGCTAAAATGTAATCCTTTTTAATGGCTCCGCGAATATGTTTTACACTGACTTTAATTGCTTTTAGCATTTTGGCAAATATTGCTAGAGTAGAATGTAGTGTATCCACGGTGTCAAAAAGCCCTTCTTTGTCCTCCTGCATATCTCGATTATAAGCTAAAGGTAGAGCTTTCATCGTGGTCAGGATAGCTGTTAGATGGCCATATACTCGTCCGGTTTTCCCTCTGGCTAATTCAGCTACGTCAGGGTTTTTCTTTTGCGGCATAATGCTGCTGCCTGTGGTGTAGGGTTCATCGATTTCTATAAAGCTGAATTCGGATGATGACCATAGTATAATTTCCTCTGCCAATCGTGAAAGGTGCATCATGGTGATTGTAGCGCAAGATTCGTATTCTATTATGAAATCCCTGTCAGAAACAGCATCAAGGCTATTAGTGCTTACTTCGCTAAACCCCAACTCCCGAGCAACAAATTCCCTGTTTATAGGATAAGGGACGCCGGCTAAAGCACCACTACCTAGAGGGAGTATCTTGGTACGTTTGAGACAATCACAAAATCTTTCTTTGTCTCGTTGAAACATCTCAAAATAAGCTAGTAGATGATGAGCCAAGAGCACTGGTTGAGCTTGCTGCAGGTGGGTATAACCTGGCATAACGACGTCCCTGTTTGCCTCAGCTACTTCAATAAGGGAAGATTGCAAGATTTTTAGCTCATCAATAGTTTTTGGGATCTCTTCTTTAACGAAAAGACGTAAATCTAGAGCTATCTGGTCATTTCTGGAGCGAGCGGTGTGGAGTTTACCAGCTACGTCGCCTATCTCTTCGAAAAGTCGTGCTTCGATGTTCATGTGTATGTCTTCACGTTCAATTCTAAACTGAAATTTTCCTTGCTCCATTTCTTTTTGGATTGAACTGAGTCCTGTGATTATAGCCGCAGCATCGTTTTTGGTTATTATTCCTTGCTTCTCAAGCATCTTAGTATGAGCAATGCTTCCTTTAATGTCCTGACGGTATAATCGATGGTCGAAGGGAATAGAGGCAATGTAGTTTTGTGCCATTTTATTTTTATTAGCCTCCTTGCGCAGATGATTGTGAGAGTGATTCATTTAAGTTTCCTCGAATGCTAACATAGAATCATGATAGTTTCTTCTACCATTTGTCAACTAAGTCGTGGTTTTCACTTCCCATAGTGAGTATGAGTTTAGTTGCTCAAAGAGTTAATTATATAATAACCAGCAACGATTGTGCTAAACTAGAAAAATATTGTATTACAGTAGCGAACCAGGTTCTCTGCTATATGGGAATAGTGAATTAGTGCTGAGTAGTAGATGAAGATGGAGCTTCCCTTGATGAGTGAGAGTTAGGAAAATTGCCGGGTCAATTTTACGACGTAATTATAGTAGGGGCGGGGCCAGCGGGGAGTTATACTGCATATAGACTGGCTTCGTCGGGCTATAGCGTGGCTGTTTTGGAACAGAAAGAAGCTGTGGGGGTTGGTGTTTGTTGTACAGGGATAGTCAGCGCGGAGTGTTTTGATTCTTTTGGTGTTAACCCTGAGCTGATACTAAATAGGGCAAATTCAGCCAAGTTCTTCTCGCCTTCGGGGAAATACCTGAGATTGCAAGACAATAGAGTTCAGGTGTGTGTACTGGACCGAGCTTCTTTTGATCAAGCTGTTGCTCGTAAAGCTCAAGCTGTGGGCGTAGATTATCTCTTTTTGTCTCGGGCTACTGATATCGTTATAGAGAGGGATAAAGCGTTAGTTGAAATTTCGCACCATAGCTCAAGGGAAAAACTTACTGCCAGAGCTGTGATTCTGGCTAATGGATTTAACCCCAGATTATCCCAGAAACTGAATCTAGGTGAAGTAAAGCGTTTTGCCATTGGTGCTCAAATTGAGGTAGAGGCTGGTGATGTTGATGAAGTTGAGATATATTTTAATCAGCGGATAGCACCAGGTTTCTTTGCATGGCTTGTGCCTACTTCAGCGAGCAGAGTTTTAGTGGGACTCTTATCAATGTCTCATGCTAAACTATGTTTACAGAAATTTCTTCTCAGTCCTTACTGCCAGAGCAGGATAGTCAGAAAGGAGGACAAAATAAAACAAAAAGCAATTCCACTGGGAACTTTACCTCGTAGTTATGGAAATAGGATACTGGTTGTGGGAGATGCTGCTGGGCAAGTAAAGCCGACTACTGGTGGAGGCATCTATTTTGGACATCTTGGTGCTAAGATAGCTGCTGAAGTGCTTGGCGAGGCTCTTAGTGATGGTGATTTATCGATAGCTAGACTCTCATGTTATCAGAGGCAATGGAAAGCAAAAATGGGTGAAGAAATCTCTCTTGGCTATTGGACTAGGCGTGCTTATTCTAAGTTAAGCGACCGACAGGTAGAGAGAATTTTTAACATGTTTGATTCTGGGGGCATAGCTAGAACTTTGCTTGATTCCCCCAATTTATCATTTGATTGGCATAGCAGGTTAATTCTGGCTTCCTTGAGGCATGTCTTAGTTTATCCTTTGCGAAAAGCGTGGCATCTTTTCCACAAGGAGGTTGGCTTATGATTCAGTCAAATTATCCTCCTCTGCATGTAGCTATTATTTTGGATGGCAATGGAAGGTGGGCAAAGAAACGTCACTTACCCAGGCTTATGGGACATAAGGCTGGTGCAGATAACATCCGCCCAGTTGTCCGAATTTTTGCTAAGCATGGAGTAAAATACCTTACTTTATATGCCTTTTCTACCGAGAACTGGAAGCGTTCTAAAATCGAGGTTGCGGGGCTGCTCAATCTTTTGACGAGGAAACTTGATACAGAAACTCAAGCTTGCCACCAGGAGAATATGAGGTTAATACATCTTGGCAGATTAAATAGGCTGCCTCAGAAATTAAGGAAGAAGATGGAGGTAGCGATTGAACTTACTAAGAATAACACTGGTATTGTAATTTGCCTTGCTTTTGATTATGGTGGTCGGGACGAAATTGTGCAGGCAATTAGGCGTATCGTCAATGCTAATGTTCCTGACAGTAAGATAGATGAAGTTGCAGTTGGCCAATACCTTTATACTAATGGCGTTCCTGACCCCGACTTGCTTATACGAACTGGTGGCGAGGTTCGGCTTAGCAACTTTCTCTTATGGCAGACTGCTTATAGCGAACTTTATTTCACTCCAGTGTTATGGCCTGATTTTGGCCCAAAAGACATTGAGGAAGCTCTTTCTGAATACAAGCGCCGTGAGCGTCGTTTTGGTAATGTATGAGAGTTTAGATTGTGGCTGTACTACCAACTGATGTTCCCGTATTAGTAATAGCAGCAATAAGCTCAGCGGCGCCTGCGAAACAGGGAAAGGAACCACATTATTGCGATTACACTGAAGAAAGGCGATATATGGATTCCAGCGCTGGTGTTTCTTGGGATGATGATGGTAGAGGATTTGTCGGAGGATTCCACTTTGCTTATAGATTTGTCTTCAATTTCGTATGCCCCCAATTGTTTCCCTATGTACCTCTCTGGCATCCAACCTAAAGGGTTATTTCCGCCTGTAGCTTCGGCCCAAATCCAACCTGAATCTCCATTGATGGATAGGCTTTGATTGGTTTTCTTATATCCGGGCAAATATACTAATGCTGCAGCATGGTCTGATGCTACTACTATGGCAGAACGAAATCCTGCTCCTTTGTACATGACAGCAAGTAAGATGGCATAATCCTCACAATCACCGTGAGCAAAACCCTTATCCTCAATAATGGTTATTAGTTCATCAGCGTTCTGAGCGAATTCTTGGAAACCAAATTGTTCTACATCTGAGGTATATCTAACTTTATCGCGGGCAAAGACAAAAATTTTTTCTGCCCTCTGATGAGCATCAGGATAATCCTTAGCAAATTGCTGGCCGATCTGGTAAGCCTTGTCAGCGTTTTCACCCAGGCTCTCGCCTGTGATGGCAGGGCAGAATTCTGTTTCAGAATAAACCTGGAAAAATCCATCCTTGCCTGTAGCGTATGTACGGCAAAGATTCCAGTCATCGAAAATCTCGTTACCCTTCTGGTAGAAATTTGTTGATGACACTGCCAGGGTGGAAGTTGGTAGTATCGCTAGAAAAATTGATATGGGGACTAAGATGATTTTCAGATGCTTGAACATAGCGGTTTATAGGGGCATAGTTAGAGCACCATGAATTATTAAACCAAAGAAGAACAGATAGCCAAAGACATATATGCCTACTGCAATAGAGTTCTGCTCGACGCTCCCGAAAGGTATTTTGGGTGTCAATTTATCTATAATATGGAGCAAGGCTATACCTAAGAGAAGGCTGATAAAGAAGCTAATGGCTATTAATCCCAACCTTCTAGGATCAACTAGACTGTATAAGAGCCCTGTGCCAATTATGATAGGGCCAGTTACAACGCCGTGGATGACTAAGCCTATTAAAATTAAGAAACCAGCTATAAATAGGCTTACCGAGATAGGGTTTTCACCTATCCTCTCTCGTTGATGGATACCTGGAGTAAGTGCATCTAGAACTCTGATTCCAAGCCATGCCAGCAATATACAGGTGAATGTCCAGATTACAACTCGAGCTATCCAGAGTAGCACGACTACGTAGAAGTTGGTGCTTTGAACTATCCCATTCATAGTTATATTTTCTTCTCAGTGTATATCATATCCTTTATCATAAATAATAGTATTAAGACTATATTAAGCTAAGAATGTTTGCAAGCTTTTACCTCTTCTTACTGGGAGTGACGTGATCCCACAATTTATTTTGACCCTCTTTTCACACTTTGCAGTTAACAGAAAAACTTGTAGCTTTTGGACTGC
>JAGGZD010000021.1 GCA_021162245.1 Dehalococcoidia bacterium
ACTACCAGTTTCACCGCTTCCTGGCGGAATTCCCGGGTGTACCTTCCTTGTGGGATACCTTTCAATTTGACACCTCCATCTGTCTATTTTATCCAACTTTGGTGTCCATTAAATCCATCCTACCTCACAATTGGGCGGATTGTATAGTTAGGCAACATGTGTCCAGAATGTTACATCGTGATGCCTAGAACCACTGAGGCTTCGATTTGGCGCTGTGGAATACTCCAGTACATATTCAAAAGCTCGTCTTTGTTAGGCATGAGCCTAAACCCATGCTTTTGATAGAAGTCGATTGCCCAGGTAGCATCTGCCCAAGTGCCCACAAGTAGTTCCTTTGTCTTCGTCACCAACTTTAAGTGGCCTAGGAGTTTGGAGCCAACGCCTTTTCTCTGGTAGCTGGGTAAGACATAAGCATGTCTGATAAGGGTCACGCCCTTCACTGGCTGGAAACCCATCACTCCCACGAGCTTCCCCTTCTCTTCCCATCCAAAGAAAGTCATACTTTTCATCTCACGACGCAGTTCTTCCTTCGGCATATATGGCTCATAGTAGCAGTTGGCTGGTATGGCACCCTGGTAGGCTGCAGCGGCTTTGTTTATGATATCAAATATACTATCCGTGTTTTCGGAAGTAAGTTCTCCACTCATCACTAAAATGACACTGGCGTTAAATACTATTAAAATGATAATATCCTAACCTGAAGCAAGTCAAACGGCTATGCGCGAACTTAACAAAAGCCTGTTTTGTTGCCTGCCAGTTGCTGCTTCAGGACTTTATTGCCAAAATCATACGATGTATTACAGTGCCTTGTAAATTGTTATGAAGGCAAGGGATATAACCAATACTGTGAGCCCTGTTTCCAGCCACTCAGGTTTAGTTTTTAATGATATTCTGCTCCCTATTCTCGCGCCAATTACTGATCCCATAAGTACGAATAACGCTGGCATCCAGATTATATTGCCACGATGCCAGTATATTGGTATAGCACCAAGGGCAGTAAAAATTGATACAGCTAAGGAAGTGGCGATTGCTTGATGAGCATCAAGTCCAAGACTTTTAAAAAGGGCTGGAAAGATTTGGCCGCCACTGCCACCCCTTAAGCCGGTTATAAAACTTACAAAGAAAGAGGAACCAAAGGTATTTTTCTTAGTAGGTTTAATCTTTTGGGCAAGCTTGGGTACAATCTTAGCTAAATGAATGCCAAGTGCTACTATAAAACAAAGAGTAACAAAGATAATTGCTAGAATTAACGTCGGGATAAATCCAACAGAAATTGCCCCTATTATTTCTCCTAAGACACCTCCGATAATCGCATGAGTTACTATCTTTCTCTCGATATTCCTTCTCTGGCTTATTGCACCTACTAATGATGAAAAAGGGATAACAAAAAAATTAATTCCGAAGGCATTTAATAAGGGCAATCCCGCAAGATTAAGCAAGGGTATTCTAACGGAACCTCCGCCAATTCCAAATATGCCACTCATAAAGCCTGAGAAAAGTCCAATAGAAAGATAGATTATGATTTCTGTTATCAAATCCATGCTTTTTCATCACTTTCGGGGAGCTTTTGCCAAATCTGTTGTATGCTAATGATTAAATCAGGCTTTCCCATTCTGATTCTTATATTAATCCCCTCTTTATCATTAGGTTAGGAGTCAAACGATGGAACCCTACATCAGGTTAGTGAGGTTTGAGGATAGCGTATAAAACTTGCTACTATCATAGTAATCCATTGGCTCGTGAAATTCTAGTTCAGGATAATATAGAGGCTTCACTGTGCAATTTTCTTAATTCCTCAAGCCATTTGCTGGTTGAATCTATACGGTTAACTTAACCAGTTTTCGCTTGTGTTGAAATCACATTTCTTTGACGAAGTCATTGATACGGCCCAGGGCTTCATCTATATCCTGGCTTGTGAGCATGCGGTGTGTCACAGCCCTCACCATTCTTCTACCCAGCGCGTTGAATTTTACTCCCCTTGTCTTCATCTGGAGGGTGAAATCAAGTGCGGACATGTCGGTTGGAGGCTCAAAGAAAACAATATTGGTCTGGATTTTACCGGGGTCAACGATGATTCCTGGGATTTGTGAGAGGCCCTGTGCCAGGCGCTTCGCGTTAGCATGGTCTTCGGCCAGTCGGTCGACCATTTTCTGAATGGCGACGATGCCGGCAGCAGCGATTATGCCTGCCTGCCGCATTCCTCCTCCCAGCATCTTGCGCCGCTTGCGAGCCCTCTCCACAAAGTCATGAGTCCCGCACAGCACAGAGCCGATCGGTGCGCTGAGGCTCTTCGATAGACAGAAACATATGGAGTCCGCAGGAGCTGACAGCTTGCTGACAGGTACATCAAGCGCCACTGCTGCGTTGAAGATGCGCGCTCCATCTATGTGGACTTGAAGCCCGTGTTGGTGCGCCAGTTCAACGACAGATGATGTGTATTCGGGTGTCAAAACAGTGCCACCGCACCTGTTATGAGTATTTTCAAGGCAGAGAAGCGTTGTCTTAGGCAAAAGCGCACTCTCCGGTCGGATCGTTTGCTCTACAATATCAGGGTCGATACTGCCGTCGGCTTTATTCGGAATAGTACGTAGCACAGTCCCGCCCAGGGCAGCTGCAGACCCTAGCTCATGCCAAAGGATGTGAGCTTCGTCGCCGAGAATGATTTCGTCGCCAGGTTGCGTGTGCACAAGAATGGCAATCAGATTACTCATCGTACCACTGACCGTGAAGAGCCCGGCTTCTTTTCCCAGTGTCTGCGCAGACAGCTCCTCTAGCTTATTGATGGTAGGGTCTTCTCCGTAGACATCGTCTCCAACCTCAGCCTCATACATGGCCCGACGCATCTCCTCAGTGGGCAATGTTACCGTGTCACTCCGCAGATCTATAATTCTCACAATGGCCTCCTCAGATAGTGTAGCTCTTTTTCTTGTTGTCCATGTTTGCACAGATAGTTTATCACAGATTAGACGCCTGTGACTGAGTAGAGTGGGCACTTGCCAAAATCTATAGTTCGCAAGCTGTATAGTATGTCCTGGATACCGCGCAACAGTATGTTGACAGAGGAATACGTCATGGAATACAATATCGCATCACAATATCGGGGAGCGTTATTTATGTTGGATAGGGAGTTCTTTTTAGGGTTCATCAAGATTCATATTTTGTACCATGCTTCAAAGGAGCCAATCTTCGGGGCAGAGATGACGAAGGAGCTGTCCAGGCATGGCTATAACATCAGCCCAGGCACACTTTACCCGACGCTCCATCGTCTTGAAAAAGAAGGTTATTTGAAAAACAGTTCAAGGGTAGTTGATGGTAGGGTCAGAAAATACTATCAGGCTACCGCTGAAGGAAAACAAGTGCTGGAGCAGTCCAGGAAAAGGATCAGGGAACTGGTTACTGAAGTAATTGAGGAGGAATAGCCAGATTGACCTGTAATAAGGGATGTCGCAGACTCAGGGATGCATAATAAACAGCTTCTGAACAGTGTTAACAATGATTAAGCGTTTTTCTCTATATGGTTTCCTTAAGAATCAACGGTATTTTGATCCGTTCATTATCCTGTTTTTTCTGCAGCAAGGGCTTTCCTTTACCCAGATTGGTTTCCTGGTCGCCTTCAGGGAACTTTTCATCAACCTTATGGAAATCCCCAGCGGCGCCGTTGCCGATTTGTTTGGCCGCCGCCGCAGCATGATATTATCATTTGCGTCTTATATCATATCCTTTGCTATCTTTGGTTTTAGCCAGGATTACTGGCATTTCTTTGTTGCCATGTTCTTCTTCGCCGTCGGTGAAGCATTCCGCACCGGCACTCACAAGGCAATGATATTTACGTGGCTCCGCATTGAAGGACGCCTTGACGAAAAAACGAAGGTTTATGGCTACACTCGCTCATGGTCAAAAATTGGGTCAGCAGTTTCTACTGTCCTGGCGGTTGTCTTCGTTCTACTGACCAATGACTATGCCTGTGTCTTTTTCTTTGCCATTATTCCATATGTTGCGGGACTGATTAATTTTATGACCTATCCCAGGGTATTGGAAGGCCAACCGGGGGGGAAGGTAAGCATTCGTGATGTTGTGGCACATCTTCGGGAGTGTATCCATGCAGCTTTGATTGTTAAGAAACTGCGTCGCTTAATCGTGGAATCAATGTCCTTTGAAGGTGTTTATAAGGCAGTTGCAGACTATCTTCAGCCCGTAGTAAAGAATATGGTGCTGTTACTTCCTATCTTCCTCGCCTGGGGAGAGACTCGCCGTAGCACCGTTATGATAGGAGTGGTTTACCTTATCTTATACCTGGTCTCAGCCTATGCCAGTCGTAACGCTCATCTTCTGGCCAGTTACGCTGGTGGAGAAGAGAGAGGAAGTCGCCTGCTCTGGAAAATGATTTTTGTTCTTTACGTTACGCTTGTTCCGGTGCTGTTCTTCGGGTATTACCATATTGCTGTTATTGGCTTTATTCTCCTGGCTCTTCTACAGAATTTCTGGCGCCCCGTGTTGATAAGCCGCTTCGACGCCTATGCCAGCGAGACTCAAGGGGCAACCGTGCTTTCAATCGAAAGCCAGGCAAAATCTGTGTCCACGATGATAATAGCGCCAATTCTGGGGATAGCGGTGGATTTTGTGCGAGGTCAGGGCCTGGGTGGAGAATTCTGGCCGGTAGCTGTCGTTGCTGCAGCAATAGCATTGATTGTTCTGCTTACAGCGCCTAAAGAAAAAAGGAACGGGGAACCTGCAAATGCAGAGACAAGGTGTATAGCAGACGAGGAGGATTAACTCTCTGCCTGTAAATATTATTAGCAGGTTGTGTTCTACCAGTATTGTTGAATCGGAGCAGGGATTGCCTGGATAAGTGCTCGTTTACTGATTCCCTATTGTTGTTATAATATGAATAGCATGTCCAGGTTGTTAGGAGGGTTCATGCTCTGGAAATATACCTTGTTGTGGTTTGGTTTACCCATACTCGGGATTGTTAATGGTGTGATAAGAAACTTCTTTTACAAGGATGCCCTTGGAGAATTACTTGCGCATCAAGTTTCGACGGTATGCCTGCTAGCACTTATTGGTATTTACACCTGGCTCTTTAATTCACTATGGAGACTGCAATCCGCCAGGCAAGCACTAATTGTTGGCTTGATATGGGTAACCTTAACCGTTGCCTTTGAGTTTCTATTTGGCCATTTTGTCACGAAACATCCGTGGACAGTTCTACTCCACGATTACAATATTCTGGAAGGCAGGATTTGGCTACTGGTTCCAGTTTGGACTGCGTTAGCTCCTTTCACGATTTTCAGGCTGCAGTCTTAATAGTGCTTAATAGCGCAGCTCCTGGCTGTTACGAATCACGATGCCTCCGCTATGGCTGGCTCGAGTTATTTCATGTGCTCTACTTGTCGGGGAGTTAATAATCAGTCGATGGTCAAACTGCCAACTATTAACTGCCAACCGCTAACTATCTACTTGACATAATCATTTAGTGTTACTCCAGAAGGTTCGAGCTTAGCTCCCCTTAATCCCGCATAATCGATCCCATAACGATATGCTCTCGCAACATAATTGTTCCGCCCATAAGCATGAGATTGATAGAAAAGAGGGCTGGTGAATTCCCATACTATGTCCTGTCCAGAGGTCACCTCAAAAACCCGCCCTGTAGTGGTTTCGCAGATTAGCGTATTCCCATTTGGCAAACGCTGGCAGCCACCCATAATGGCACTATAGAAGTCACTGGGAGGGTCGCTTTTGTATTCCCATACGATCTCGTTAGTGGACGGGTTGACTTCGACA
>JAGGZD010000029.1 GCA_021162245.1 Dehalococcoidia bacterium
GTTCGAGGAATTACTGGTTATGAAAGAGAATAAAAAGGAGGAATCCCGCCAGACTCTCCTAACCACTTCTGTCCAATGATAGGGGTGCAGTCCACCTTTTTTATATACCTTTTTGCCACCCTTTCTACATACAGGTCTATTTCTGGACTCATCGCTTCCTCATATTGCTCTGGGAGCATTGTCTTTCATGAGTATATAGCCAGGTAAGGGTAAAGGCAACTGAGTTGGAAGGATTTGAACTTCTAACTATGCCGTTTTAGGAGATGTACTTATTCTGAATAAGGAGTTCAGCTACAAGAACTGCACCCTTGGCGGCTGCCATCTTGGTATTATGAGATACTAGGAGGTACTTAATACCGTTTTTCAGGACGGTGTCTTTCCTGATTCTTCCTACCGTGGTGGCCATGCCGTCATCGGTGTCGCGGTCAAGTCGTGGTTGGGGCCTGAAGGGGTCATCGAGCACAATTACTGGTTGTTCTGGAGCTGAGGGCAGATTGGTCTCGCCTACGTATTCTCTCATGACTTGTGCAACATCTTTTGCCGCACAAGCTTTTTGGGTGGAGACGAAAACTGATTCTGTATGTCCCTCGCGCACGTTGATGCGGGTGCAGGTACTGCTTACATTGAATTGTGCTGGTTTGACTGAAGTGCCGTTGAAATTACCCAGGATCTTCTGTGTTTCGCGCTGTGTCTTTTCTTCCTCTCCTGGAATAAAAGGGATGACATTATCCAGAATGTCGATACCCAGTACTCCGGGGCTTCGTCCTGCGCCTGACATAGCTTGCATCGAAGTCATTATGACAGCGTTTATGCCAAAGGTTTTATAGATTGGTTTTAGTGTTATTACCAGGCCACAGGTGGTGCAGTTAGGAATGGGTGTAATAAATCCTTTCCACCCTCGTGATTTTCTTTGAATATCAAGCAATTTGGCATGCTCGGAATTAATACCTGGAATTAGAATGGGGACATCGTCATCATAGCGGAAGGCTGAAGCAGTGCTTATAACTGGCTTATTAATGGCAAACTTCGGTTCGAGTATCTTTGCCTGGTCGGATTCTATGGCGGAAAAAACGATGTCTATATTTGAGGTGTTCATCTTGATAGCGTTCTGGACTTCCATTCCCATGACTTCTTCCACAGGAGGCTCCTCGCAGAACCAGCGTAAAGCTCCTGATTGAGCTGAGGTTATCGCCTCTTTGTAACTGCGATTCGCTGACCTCTCAGAGGCAGCAAGCGCTGCGATTTCAATCCATGGGTGGCTTTCCAGGGCAACTATAAATTGCTGACCTACAATTCCTGTGGCGCCCACAATAGCGGCTTTTAGCATTGTTATCTCTCCTTTTTGCTCTTTGATGGCACCTGTTTCTGCTTAACTCATGTGTATAGATGCCAGTGACTGAGCAACTCTATAATATTACCATATTATTTCTATGTATTATCTCGTCCCCGTATCCGTGCCCTAGTAGACTTAAGATTTTGTCAGAATGCGCTCCTTTGATAATAACCATATCCGCAGAGCTGTAGTTGGAAATGCCACAAGCAATGTGGGTGCCTTCTTCATTTATGATGTCTACAATGTCGCCTCGCTGGAAGTTGCCATCTATTTTTGCAATGCCAGCAGAGAGCAAGCTTTTACTTTGCTCCTTAAGCGCTAGAACAGCGCCTCTATCCACTACTAGTCTGCCTTTAGAAGCTAATCCGCTGAGCATCCATCTCTTTCTGCTTTCCATCTTATTTACTTGGGCTGGGAAAAAGGTACCTGTGTTCTCGCCATGACTAATTTTCAGCAAAGCATCACGTTCACGACCATCGGCAATGATTACGTGTACTCCTGAAGAAGTAGCTAGTTTAGCTGCTTCAATCTTGGTTACCATGCCTCCAGTCCCTTGGCAGGTAACAGTATTACTGGCTAAGTGCTTAATTTTAGCGTCAATCTTGTCCACTCGACGGATGAGCTGAGCCTCAGGGTTATGATGTGGATCAGCAGTGTATAGACCTTTTGTATCTGTGAGCAATATCAGGAGGTCAGCATCAATTAGATTGGCCACCATGGCTGAAAGATTATCATTATCTCCAAACTTAAACTCTTTAATCTCATCGAGGGCGACGATGTCGTTCTCGTTAATGATACAGATTACCTTAAGGTCGATGAGAGTCAGTAATGTATTGCGGGCGTTAAGATAGCCAGCTCGGTCGCGAAGGTCTCTCTTGGTAAGCAATGCTTGAGCTATAGTTATGTCATACTGGCTGAAAAGTTCTTCATAGGTGTGCATAAGGTGGGTTTGCCCTACTGAAGCTAGGACTTGTTTAAGAGGTGTGCCCTTGTGTTCCGGGATTGCTTCGAGTTTCTGTCTCCCCGCGGCGATAGCTCCAGAGGAAACTATTATTACTTCTTTCCCCTGGCGGTGAAGTTGAGCTAGTTGTTGTACCAGGTTAGCCATGATCGACAGATCGAGGTGGTCTGTGCCTGAAGTAAGGAGACTTGTGCCAAGTTTGGCTACTATGCGATGATAAGACATTGCCTCGAATTATAGCAATGCTATAGAAGGTCAACAAGCCAAGCAAACATTGTTATACTTTAAGGATGAATCTCTCCTGTTTACTTTCTCTGTTTAAGGAAACACCTGCCTATAAGCAGTTGGTGGAACAGCTCGTTGCGTTCAATGGTAAGCAGAAAGTGGTGGTACTCGGGGTTGCAAAACCCTTTCTCATAGCTGCCCTTCACGAAGAATTTAGTCTGCCCCTTATAATAGTAACTGCTCAACCTGAGGATGCTAAAGGACTATATGAGCAGCTTAAAATCTGGTGTTCGCCCTCAGTCAATTTGATGCATTTCCCCGAAGTGGATTTCTCTCCATATGAATATTTTACCTCCTATCCCCGCAAGGCGATGATGGAGCGATTACAGGTATTAGCTAGTCTATCTCTTTATGGGGCCTTTGCCTCCCGTCACTCTGAACGCAGGGAAGAATCTTATGTCGCTGACGGGAAGCTCTACGAAAAATCTGGATGCCCTTCTCTTTCATTTCCTTCAGGGCTTGGGGTGACAGCTAAACAGCATCCCTTGACAGTAGCTTCAGCCCTGGCAATAGTAAGTAAAACTATCCCTGTGGAAGATTTTGCTCGCGCCCGGCATTTTTTACGGCGAGGTATGACTGCTGATCCTGTAGCCCTGTTACGCAAGTGGCAGAGTGTGGGTTACGAAATGGAGGATGTAGTTGAAATACCGGGGACGATGAGCAGACGAGGTGGTATCATTGATATTTTCCCTGTCTGTAGCCAATTCCCGGCCCGAATAGAGTTTCTGGGCAACCAGATAGAGAGCATGAGGTTGTTCAATCCTGAAAGTCAATGCTCAATCGAACCAATTTCTTTGTTAAATATCACTCCTGCTAAGGAACTCCTGATGTCTCCAGGGAGACAGATGATTAATGCCTTGGATTTGGATAGTTGTACTGCCGAGGTAAAAACACACTTTGAGGAAGATATAGCCAGATTGCAACAGGGGCAATGGTTCTCAGGTGCAGAGTTTTATTCCCCCTTGTTTAATACTGCTGATGTTTTTGATTATCTATGCTCTAATGCTCTCATTATCCTCGACTCAGCGGAGCAAATTGAGGTTGTAATTGAAAGGATAAACAGAGAAGCTCAAGAATTAAGAGAGGCAAAGTTGGGAAATGCCGTGCTGCCCAGGGGATTCCCATCTCCCTATTTTACCTGGGAGGAATTGGAATCAAAAGTAAAGGCAAGACAATGGCTGGATCTAGAGTCATGGAATACTGCTTTAGTTCCAGGTTCCGATGAGCTTCCAGATGAGAATCATCGACAGACTTTGCCCTTTAGTTTAGCTGCTAGCTACGCAGGTGATTTAGGAAGATTCCTTCGGGAAGCCAAACAAATGATACAGCAAAAACAACGAGTAGTTGTGGTTAGCAACCAGACCAGTCGCTTAGCCGAGCTTTTTCAGGGGGAAGAAGTGTATGTTTCTCCCACTTCAAAAATGGAGGAAGTCCCACCTTGTGGCTCAATCACCTTGTTGCAGGGCTCATTGGGTGAAGGGTGGGTGATGAATCATGAGCTGAACTTGATTACCGATGCTGAACTTTTTGGTTTTGTGAAGCAGAGGCGCCTAAGTAAGAAAGAACCTATACGACGCCAGTGGCTTCTCCCTCAACTAAACCCTGGTGACTATGTGGTCCATATTGACCACGGCGTCGGCAGATTCAGTGGACTAAATCAGGTGTCTGCTGGAGGAGTTGAACGGGAGTATCTTGTTTTAGAGTATGCTGCTGGCGATAGGCTCTATGTGCCTGTAGAGCAGATTGGGCGTGTCAGCCCTTATGTTGGGACCAGTGACCGCCCGCCAGTTTTGAACCGATTAGGGACTCAAGAGTGGCAAAGAACAAAGAAAGCAGTGGAGCAGTCGGTGGCTGATATTGCTCAAGAGTTACTGAGCCTTTACGCTAACAGAGAGGTAACGACGGGTTTTGCTTTTTCTCCTGATACTTTATGGCAACAAGAACTGGAGGCTTCATTCCCTTATCTAGAAACACCTGACCAGGCTGAGGTAGTGTTCGCTATTAAGGAAGACATGGAGAAAGCTAGGCCAATGGATCGACTCATTTGTGGGGATGTGGGTTATGGTAAAACTGAAGTAGCCTTGCGGGCTGCGTTTAAGGCAGTGATGGACAATAAGCAAGTGGCTATATTAGTCCCTACAACCATACTGGCTCAACAGCACTTTGCTACCTTTATCCAGAGGTTACAGCCATTCCCTTTAAAAATCGGTGTGCTGAGTCGCTTTTGCTCTCCGGAGAAAGAAAGAGAAACTATCGTAGGCTTGGCTAATGGCACGGTGGATATATGTATTGGCACTCATCGTTTATTACAGAAAGATGTTGCCTTTAAAGACCTGGGATTGGTGATAATTGATGAGGAACAGCGATTCGGCGTAGCACAGAAGGAAAAACTTAAGCAAATGAGGAGAGAGGTAGATGTTCTGACTCTAACTGCTACACCTATTCCGCGCACACTTCATATGTCTCTAACAGGCATTAGGGATATGAGCATTATAGAAACGTCTCCTGAGGAACGTTTATCTATTAAAACCTATGTAGGTGCTTATGATGATGTTTTAGTCCGAGAGGCGATATTGCGTGAACTGGAGAGGAATGGCCAGGTTTTTTTCGTTCACAATCGGGTTCAAAGCATTCCCTTCGTGGCCAGCAGATTGCAATCTCTGGTACCTGAAGCGGAAATAAGTATAGCCCATGGGCAAATGCATGAAGATGAATTGGGGAAGGTGATGGCAGATTTTATGGCTGGCCGCTGCGATATTCTGGTGGCTACTACCATTATCCAGTTGGGTCTGGATATGCCTAATGTCAATACATTAATTGTAGACCAGGCCGATAAATTTGGCTTAACCCAGCTTTATCAATTAAGAGGCAGGATAGGACGTGGGATTAACCAGGCTTACGCCTATTTTCTCTTTGATAAAGGGAAGCAGTTAACTCTACAGGCTCATAAGAGACTCAGGACTATTTTTGAAATTACAGAGTTGGGTGCTGGATTTGGCATAGCCATGAAAGATTTGGAAATTCGTGGGGCAGGGAATCTCCTGGGCGCTGAGCAAAGTGGTCATGTGGCTGCTGTAGGTTTTGACCTCTATTCTCAAATGCTAGCTGAAGCAGTGGAGAAGTTGAAATTGGGACAAGAAGGTGAAGGCAAGAGGAATGTCTGCGTCGACAAAACGAAGCAGGTTCCTAGCGTAGCGTTGCCACTGAGTGCCTATATACCGGAAGAATACGTATCTAAGTTGAGCACTCGCTTAAATCTTTATCGCAAATTGGTAAATATAGGGCGTATTGAGGAAATAAGGAATATGGCCCAAGAGCTCAGAGACAGGTTTGGTGCCTTACCGCAGCAAGTGGAAGGGTTGCTTTACATAATAGAGATAAAAATACGGGCAGCTAAAGCAGGAGTGGGGTCTATCTATACCCAGGGGAAACAAGTGGTGCTAAGCCCAGTTGCTGAGAGGATGTCGCTCAGTGCGTCTTGCCTGCGAAAGTATGAGTACGCAATTAAGATTGGTGCTAGCCAGCTTAGATTAGATACTAAACGCCTGGGTAATAAATGGCAGGAGGTGCTACAGGAACTGCTTGGAGGATAGAGTGCTTGTTCAAGACACTTCTGCCCTGGAGAGAATTGCGATAAAATTTCTTCGCAATGACACAAACCTCGGGGAAAGTAGTAAACTATATGGGTAATGTGTTGCTGCAAACATCGATTGGAAATTTTTATCAGTCACGAGGAAATTGCTCGGAGTGTTGCCAGGCTAGCCTCCGAAATAAATCATGATTACGGAGGGAAGGCACTTTTGCTTATCGGTGTTCTAAAAGGCTCATTTGTGTTTATGGCTGACCTGATCCGCCAGCTTGATTTGCCCGTGGAGGTGGATTTTATCAGGCTCTCCAGCTATGGCGCTGCCAGGGAAAGCTCGGGTAAAGTTAAAGTAATTCAGGAGCTTAATGTGTCGGTAAAGGGTAGGGATGTTCTGATAATTGAAGATATTGTGGATACTGGCGGGACAATCTCTTTTTTGTTGCATTACTTAAAAAGAAAAAAACCTGCTTCACTGAGACTTTGCGCCTTAATGGATAAGCCGTCTCGTCGCCAAATCCCCGTATCTATTGACTATCTTGGCTTTACCGTGCCAGATAAATTTATTGTTGGCTATGGCCTCGATTTCGATGAAAAGTTTCGCTATTTGCCTGACATCTGTTTTATGGGGGATTAAACAGTGAATTTGAAAAGTATTATTGCTGTAGCTAGAGGTGAAATGCCAGCTGATTTAGTGCTAAAGAATGCTCGTGTAATAAATACTTTTATCGGCGAGGTGGAACAGTGTGATGTAGCTATTTGTGGCGATAGGGTTGCTGGTATAGGGGATTACAAGGAGGCCAGAAAGAGCATTGATTTGCATGGCGATTATCTGGCCCCGGGATTGATTGATGGCCATACTCATGTAGAAAGCTCTATGCTTCACCCAGTGAGATATGCTCAGGCGGTGGTTCCTAGAGGTACTCTGACTGTGGTTACTGATTTGCATGAAATCGCTAACGTCTGTGGAACTGAAGGTGTGAAATTTGTTACAAACTGGGCACATAAGTTGCCCCTGGATATGATGCTTATGATTCCCTCCTGTGTGCCAGCAACTACACTGGAGACATCAGGTGCTCGAATTAACGCTGATGATGTAAAAAATCTTTTGTCACACCCTGATGTCATTGGTTTGGGGGAGGTGATGAATTTTCCTGGCGTGATCAATGGGGATGAAGATGTATTAGCTAAGATTAGTGCCACTGAGGGCAGAGTTATTGATGGACACGCTCCTGGAGTAGGAGGCAGGGAGTTGAACGCCTATATAGCAGCGGGCGTTCTTTCTGACCATGAATCCACTACGTTGGAAGAAGGCAGAGAAAAGCTGAAGCGAGGAATGTATTTGATGATTCGGGAAGGCTCTTCTGAGAAGAATTTAGAGGCTCTTCTGCCTTTGGTTACTGACAATACTTATAAGAGATGTCTCTTCGTAGTGGATGACCGGAGTTGTGCTGATCTTCTCTACCAGGGTGATATTGATGCTGTAGTGAGGGAAGCTATTAACAAAGGTTTGGATCCAGTTCGGGCAATTCAGCTGGCAACAATTAACCCTGCTGAGTATTTCCGTCTTCATGATAGAGGCGGTATCGCTCCTGGTTATCTGGCTGACCTTATCACAATCACTGACCTTCCCAAACTGACAATAGACAGGGTGTTTTATAAAGGTAAGCTGGTGGCAAAGCAGGGCAAGCCTTTGTTTGCCCTGCCACGACTGAAGGCAGATAGCTATCAGATGATGGCTAAGTCAGTGTGTATTAAGCCGCTTACTACAGAATCGCTGAAGTTAATCGCCAAAGGGGAGACTTATCCGGTTATTGAAATTGTGCCCGGGCAGATAATTACCAAGAAAAGAATAGGAAAAGTAAAAATCGTGGGTGGGGCAATTGTGTCTGACCTGGATAAGGATATCTTGAAGCTCGTGGTGGTGGAAAGACATAAAGCCAGTGGTAATATTGGGCTGGGGCTGGTTAAGGGGTTTGGTTTAAGGGGAGGAGCATTAGCGTCCTCTATAGCTCATGATTCTCATAATATAATAGCTGTAGGTTCTAATGACGATGATATTCTTAGAGCAATTGAGGAGATAGTTGAGATGCAAGGTGGGCTGGTTGTCTGTGCCAACCGTGAAATTCTTGCCTCCCTGTCACTGCCTATAGCCGGTCTACTTTCCCCCGAACCCTTAGAGGAAGTTGTAACTCAATTTGAAAAACTGGGGAAGACTGCTGCTGGCCTGGGGGACTTGCCCCCGGCTCCTTTCTCTATCCTTTCTTTTCTGGCTTTGCCTGTCATTCCCGAATTGAGACTGACTGATTTAGGGCTGGTGTCGCTGTAACTGAGGACTGTTGCTTGTTGGCTGATTTCTATTTCTGTCTTGTGGCCCATAGCGGAGTAGCCTCGAAAGGTTCACCATTCAGTTTAGCCTGTAGAATTTCCTCCAGCTTCTCGATGGGTACTCGAATTTGTGCCAGGCTGTCTCTTTCGCGTATGGTAACCTGATCATCCTCCAGAGACTGGAAATCTACAGTAATGCAAAAGGGAGTGCCAACTTCGTCCTGGCGCCTGTATCTCCGTCCGATGCTTTGAGAATCGTCATAGCAGGTCATAAAATTGTGGCATAATTTAGCATAGACTTTTTTTGACAGCGGGGCTAATCTTTCGTTTCTGCTCAAGGGCAAGATAGCTGCTTTCATTGGAGCTATAGCGATAGGGAAGCGCAGAAGCACTCTGGTTTCTCCCTCTACAGTTTCTTCGTGGTAAGCATCAATGAGCAGAGCTAGCACAGAGCGGTCAACGCCGGCTGACGGCTCAATAATGTAGGGAGTGTACCTCTTCTTCTCCTCGTTATCATAATAGTCAAGTTCTTTACCGCTGCATTTGGCATGCTGGGACAAATCATAATCACCCCTGTTGGCAATGCCTTCCAATTCTGCCCAGCCCATAGGGAATAGGTATTCGATGTCGTAGCAATCCTTAGCATAATGGGCCATCTCCTCTTTACCGTGTTGCCGCAGGCGCAGGTTTTCCTTTCTGATGCCTAGCTTGATATACCACTCAAGTCGCTCCTTGATCCAGTAGTCAAACCAGCGTTCATCAGTCCCGGGTTTAACAAAATATTCCATCTCCATTTGTTCGAACTCTCGGGTCCTGAAGATAAAGTTTCCTGGCGTTATTTCATTGCGGAAGGACTTGCCTATCTGGGCGATGCCAAAAGGCAATTTTTTTCTGGAAGTGGCAAGCACATTTTTAAATTCAACAAATATGCCCTGGGCAGTCTCGGGGCGCAAGTAAATGGTGTTTGTTTCTTCCTCCACTGGACCCATAAAAGTTTTGAACATCAGGTTAAACATGCGAGGTTCAGTCAAAGCAGCACCACATTGAGGGCATTTGTTGTCAGTTATATCACTAGCTCGCCATCTCAGGTGGCAGATTTTACACTCCGCCAAAGGGTCAGTAAAGCTATCAATATGGCCGCTGGCTTTCCATACCGTAGGATGCATCATGATGCTGGTATCTATGCCTACAACGTCACCTCGCTCTTGAATCATGGCTTTCCACCAGGCCTCTTTAACATTGCGTTTAAGCTCCACTCCCATAGGACCGTAGTCCCAGCAGCTAGATAAGCCGCCGTATATTTCACTGCTGGGGAAGATGAATCCTCGCCGCTTGCACAGAGAGGCGACTTTCTCCATATTCACTTTGCTTGTCATTTATATCTCCTTGAGGCACCTTAGCTTATCAGCTTGGGCCGCTCAACGTCAAAGGGGCGGTGGACATTGTGTGCAGAGTATATTCAGGTCGTAGTTTTGCTTTTTTATCTTGCCTGTGTGGGGTCCCGATAATGGCCACATCGTAGATTTTGGGGTGCTTGCAAGAAACCTCTTCTATTGTAATGATCAGTATGTGGCCCTGCTGGAAGAAAAATAGCCTTCATGGGAGGGCCGAAATTACTATCAAGGTGAGCTTTAGTTTGTTAGAATCTTGCTGGGGTGAAATTGGAATGGATGTGGATAAGCTGTCATAATGAGATAAGCGAGGTGAACTATGATAAATGGATATGATGTAGAAGTTAAGTTACTTGCGATCACTCCTGAAGCTGAGAAACTAATAGAAAAGGCGGGGAGGTTATGCTGGGATACGCAGGATAAAATAGGGACGGTGCCTGACCGTATCCGGAAATGGATGGAAGTAGGGCACGAGTCGATGATTGAACATGCTTGCGCCACCTTCTATATCAGGGCTAGCCGGGTATTAACCCATGAGCTTGTCAGGCACAGGATGGCAAGCTATAGCCAGAGAAGCCAGAGATATGTAAAAGAGAACGAACCGAGATATATTGAACCTCCCGAAATTAAGCAAAGAAGTGAATCTGCCCAGGAGCAATTTGAACAGGCGATGAGAGTTTGCTGGGAGGTTTATAGAGATTTACTGGCTACGGGAGTAAAACCCGAGATAGCTCGATATGTTCTTCCTAATGCCTGTGAAACTCAAATAATCTGTACGTGGAATTTTCGTGAGATTCGTCACATCATTAAATTGCGAACGTCTAAACGAGCACTCCCTGAGATAAGAGTAGTGGCTGGAGAGATAAGTAGAGTAGCGAAGGAAGTGGCCCCTCAGGTATTTCAGGATTTATGAGCGGTTATGCCCTCCTTTGGGAAAATACAGGCGTCTCATTAATGAAAAAACTTATTGAAGGGGCATGTCAGCTAGGGATAGAGCTTAGCACCAGGCAGGTGAAGCAATTCGAACTCTATTACCAAAAGCTGGTAGAGTGGAATAAACAGGTTAACCTTACTGCCATAATTGATTATCAGGAAGCTCAAGTGAAGCATTTTCTTGATTCCATAAGTGTGATTTCGGTCTTGACTAGAGAAGAGATAAACAAGGCAGATTTTAGTATTATCGATGTAGGCACAGGTGCTGGTTTTCCTGGCCTGCCTCTTAAAATCCTTCTCGGCGAGCCAAGAATTGTGCTAGTTGATTCAACGGCCAAAAAAGTAGCTTTCCTGCAGTATATTACCCAGGAGCTGGAATTGGGTGGAGTGGAAATAGTGCGTGGCAGAGCTGAGGAAATAGCGCATTTGCCCTTATATCGCCAGCAATTCGATTTAGTCGTCTCACGCGCTGTGGCCAAACTGTCTGCGTTAGTCGAATTAGCTTTACCTTTCTGCCGGCTCGGCGGGAAATTCGTGGCTCAGAAAAAAGGCGATGTGGGGCAGGAAATGAGGAAAGCCACTGGAGCTATTGAAACTATGGGTGGTAAATTAAATCAGGCAAAAAGGATAGAGTTAAAGGGACTTGATGACGAGCGTTATTTGGTAGTTGTTGATAAAATATATTTTACACCGGGGAAATATCCGCGACGCTCTGGCATACCAATGCGTCGCCCAATTCAGGAGGTAAGTAAAGATGTGGCATAGAAAGGCTTGGAGATTTTATTTTGGGATTCCCTCTTTTGGTTTCTATTTCCATGGGCGAAAGCCGCCTCCAGCTAAGGAAGAGTACCTTAGTATGCTTCAGGAATACAAGAAAGAGCTGGAAGAGGAATTAGAGGAAGTGGGTAAAGAGATTGAAGAGGTGGAAAAAAATTCTTAGCGAGCGAAGACAGGAAGATGTGCCTGTAAATCACTGTTCTGGTAATAATCAGCTTTGGGACGCTTCGCATTGGGTTTGATTTTTTTCTGTGCTTATTCTAAGATGTAACCACTATGGAAAAAGCTACGTGGAAAACTAAAATTGGACTGGCTCAAATGCTGAAAGGTGGAGTGATTATGGATGTAGTCACCCCTGAGCAAGCTAAAATTGCTGAGGATGCTGGCGCCTGTGCTGTTATGGCTTTGGAACGAGTGCCAGCAGATATTCGTGCCGCTGGAGGAGTAGCTCGTATGGCTGACCCCAGTATAGTTTCGGCTATAATGGATACAGTAAGCATACCAGTAATGGCGAAGTGTCGGATTGGACATTTTGTTGAAGCTCAGGTGTTGGAGGCCATGGGAGTTGATTTTATTGACGAATCCGAAGTACTTACTCCTGCTGATGAAAACTACCATGTCTGGAAGCATGATTTCAAAGTTCCTTTTGTCTGTGGCTGTCGTGATTTAGGCGAGGCGTTGCGCCGCATTGCTGAAGGGGCTGCCATGATTAGAACGAAGGGTGAAGCTGGAACGGGAAATATTGTTGAAGCTGTGAGGCATATGCGCGTCGTCCAGGATGGGATTCGATGGCTTAAGGCTCTGCCTGTGGAAGAGTTGGTGGCGGAGGCAAAGAAACTTGGTGCCCCGGCAGAGATAGTTATGAAGATTCATAATACAGGTAAACTACCTGTGGTGAACTTTGCCGCTGGTGGTGTAGCTACGCCAGCCGATGCTGCCTTGATGATGCAACTGGGAGCTGAGGGCGTGTTTGTTGGCTCAGGCATCTTTAAGTCAAGCAATCCTCCTGCGGTAGCAAAGGCTGTTGTCAAAGCTACTACTCATTATCAGGACCCTGCTATTCTTGTTGATGTGTCTAAAGGTTTGGGAGCGGCTATGCCTGGGGTGGATATAAAAACCATACCTCAGCAGGAGTTATTGGCTACCAGGGGCTGGTAAGGGGAATATAACCTTATTACAGTATGCAAAAGGTAGCTAGTGGCGAACTGGAAACTTTGCTTAATGTTTTGCCACCCTACGTTCGGGAGTTGCTTTACCATCAGCCTGATTGTAGTGATTTATTGGAGATAATTTTAGACCTGGGGCGCCCTCCTGAAGCTCGTTTCCTTCACCGCGACTTAATTCTAGATTCTAGGGAGATTGACCGTGGTGACATTGGCTACGTGGTGTCTCGCGTGGGAGAATTTACTGGAGACAATCGTGCTGGAATTGAACGCACTCTTCACCGCATTTCAGCCATGCGAAATAGGAATGGCCAGATAATTGGTCTGACCTGTCGTGTGGGTAGGGCTGTGTTTGGCAGTGCGAAGATGATTCAAGACCTTGTTGAACCAGGTAAAAAGGTTTTGCTCTTGGGCCCACCGGGAGTAGGTAAAACAACCATGCTGCGTGAGCTGGCGCGAGTATTGGCTGATGATTCTAAGAAACGTGTCATAGTGATTGATACCTCCAATGAAATTGCAGGGGATGGGGATATTCCTCATCCTGCTATTGGGCATGCACGACGGATGCAGGTGGCTACTCCTGCCAGGCAACATGCAGTAATGATTGAGGCGGTGGAGAATCATATGCCGGAGGTTATTATCATTGATGAAATAGGCACTGAACTTGAAGCTCAGGCGGCTAGAACTATTGCTGAGCGTGGAGTGCAATTGGTAGGTACGGCACACGGGAATACCTTGGGGAACCTGATAATGAATCCTACCTTATCTGATCTTGTTGGTGGTATCCAGACGGTTACACTGGGTGATGAAGAGGCGAAGCGGCGTCACACACAGAAGTCTGTTCTGGAACGTAAAGCACCCCCCACTTTTGATGCGGTAGTTGAAATCATGGACTATTACAAGGTAGTTGTTCATCCTAGTGTAAGTGATGCTGTGGATGCTATTTTGTGTCAGCGACCTATGCAGGTGGAATTTCGTTGGATGAATGAGGAAGGAGAGGTGAGAAGCAAGAAAGGGCCATCGTCTTCTAGTCTGGATAATAATCAAAAACTTGCTCTGAGCGAAACAAAGGAACTGAAAGGAAACCCGCTACGGTTTTACCTTTTTGGTGTTAATCGGATTCGATTGGAGCAAGTTGCTACGGAAAAGCGAAGGGATTTGCAGGTCATCACCGATATCAAACAGGCGGAACTTTTCGTTACTACACGTAGCCATTACCGCCGCAAGGCACAGAAAGTAAGGGACGCTGAAATACTTGGTATTCCAATTTATGTTCTTAAAAGTAACAACGTTGCCCAGATGAGACAATGTCTTGATACTGTTTATCCTGTTGCTTCTGAGCCTGGCTATATTTATCACTTGCAGCACTTGTTGAACAGGCGCCATAATAGCAAGGAAAATGCATAGTCTTGTAATGCTGGTGGCGAAAGGAAATGGCATCGCACTAAGGAGGATTGAGGTAGTCGTTGAGCTTATTTATTGTATTTGAAGGTGGTGAGGGTTGTGGGAAAAGTAGTCAGGCAAGGATTTTATGTTGCAGGTTGCTTCGACAGAGTATTCCTGCAGTACTGACACATGAGCCAGGGGGGACTCTCTTGGGTAATAAGTTAAGGAGAATGCTCAAGAGGAAAGAGGGAATCCCTATCTCCCCTGAGGCGGAGTTGCTCCTTTTTGCTGCTTCCCGTGCCCAGTTGGTAACTGAGGTGATTCAGCCTGCCTTACAACAAGAGAAGATAGTTATTTGTGACCGGTTTAGCTATTCGACACTTGTTTATCAGGGCCATGGACGTGGGCTTAAATTAACTGCTATAGAGATGATTAATAACTTGGCGGCACAGAATCTCAAGCCAGATGTTGTCGTCCTTTTAGATTTGCTACCTGAACAAGGCCTGGCACGAAAATCTGGTTTGGGGGACCGTTTTGAATTGGAGGAATTGCCATTTCATCACCGGGTAAGGGAAGGATACCTTAAGATGGCAGCTTTTGACCCAGATCGCTGGTTAGTTATAGATGCCACACTACCTAAAAGGAGAATCAGTGAGATTATCTGGGGGAAGATAAGTCAACTGCTACCTTTCCCCAGCGGATCCGAAGCACTGAGTACCCTCCCATCCCCTGCCGTTCAGGGGAAGTAGAGTGCTTGGGGAACCTCACTGAGGGCAAAGCCTGCCAGGAGAGAGTAACTTTACAATCTCGCTATGCTCTACCTCGTTCGATATACTTGTGAATGTCTATGACTAAAGAAAGAGTAGCTGTAGCATTGAGTGGAGGATTGGACTCTTCTGTGGCTGCCTTGTTGCTTAAGGATGCTGGCTATGAAATCCTGGGAGTGTATATGCGGTTGTGGGATTTATCACATGCTCAGCGGCTGGAACACCGGGCTGAGTATGTATGCCATACTCTTGGTATTTCTTTCCATGTGCTTGATTTACAAAAGGAGTTTGAGCATTGTGTAATAGATTATTTCTGCCAGGAGTACAGGAGGGGGCGAACTCCTAATCCTTGCATTGCCTGTAATCAACACGTCAAGTTTGGCTTTCTGCTAGACAGGGCTCTTTCTTTGGGCGTTGATTATCTAGCTACAGGTCATTATGCCAGAATCGAGAAGACTAATGGTATTTGCCGTCTGCTTAGAGCGAAAGATATGGGGAAAGACCAATCGTATTTTCTCTATACTTTAGACCAAAGTAGGCTTAGCCATCTTCTATTTCCTTTGGGGAACTATAGCAAAACTGAGGTTAGACAGCTAGCGCAACGAAAGGGATTATCCCCAGCGATCAGACCCAGCCAAGACCTTTGCTTTATTGCTCAAAAGAGCTACCATGTGTTTCTTAACCAGCACTTCCCAAGTATGCCTGGAGATATTCTGGATACTCAAGGAGCGATATTAGGTCACCACCGGGGAATAGCATTCTACACTATCGGGCAAAGGCATGGTTTGGGAGTAGCTTCAAACACCCCCCTTTATGTAACTAAGATAGAGCCAGAGAATAATAGAATTGTACTTGGCAACAAAGACGAGCTTTATAAACAGGAAGTTATGGCTAAAGATTTGACTTGGGTAGCGGGGGGATTACCGTTTCAGCCTGTAGCTGTAAGTGCTCAAATACGCTACAAATCAGCAGCAACAGAAGCTGTGCTATTCCCTAAGAAGGATTCTGCCCGTATTCGCTTTTCACAGCCGCAATGGGCGGTTACTCCAGGGCAGGCCATTGTCTTTTATAGAGACGATGAGTTATTGGGTGGAGGCATTATTGATTAGGAATTCTCAAATCTCTTTATTATAGTATTGTTACTATTGCTTCTACGAGCAGATTATCACTTTTGCAGAGTCTTTCTTAAATTTATCAACAGCTCATCTATTTCCTCTTTGATGTTGTAGAAATGTGGAGAGATTCGGATCACCTCTTCCCCACTCGGTTCAACAGCAGTGTTGTATTTTTCCAATTCAACAGCTACTTTCTGGGCATTGGGAACTTTGATTGTCAGGTGAGACCTTTGTTCTCTGGTATATGGTGATTTTGTCTCAAAACCTTCGTAACCATCTTCGGTAATTCGTTGGAAGTAATAATCCAGCAGGCGCTTAGTGTAGGTTTCGATGTTCTTTACCCCAATTTCATTTATCATTTTGAGCACTGGCAGCGAAATGTAATCAAGTGGGAGTCGTGGAACGCCCAATTCAAATCTGTTTGCTGTTTTGGAAAGGGGGTGACGACCCCTATTCTCCAGCCAATACGGGAATGATTCCATAAAGTCTTCCCCACTGAACCATCCTCTATCCAGTGATTCTAATTTTTCCACCAGTTTTTTCTTCACATACAGAAAGGCATTTCCTGTGGGGCACAACAAATATTTGTAGGTGGTGCTTGCCAAAAAATCGACGCCGCTTTCTTTAACATCTTCTACAAAATGACCGCTTAGTTGCCCATCATCTATAAATACATATGCGCCTTTATCATGGGCTATTTTTACTATCTCTCTGAGTTTGCCCTGTCTAAATCCAGTGCGGTAACAGGTACCTGTCAAAACTACCAGAATAGTTTTTTCATCAATGATTTTTTTATAATCGGCTGGTCCTGGGCGCAAGTTGTCATAGTCAACTGGGCTGCCAATCTTTTGAGGTGAAGGGACAAAGGAGATTTTGGCGCCTCTCTTTTGCTGGGCATAACATGCGAATGATATACCAGGAAAGCTTAGAGCGCTTACCACTATTTTGTTCCGCTTTTCGTAATCAAGCGAGTTTAAGATTCGGCAAGCTGCTGCACTTGTACTCTGCACGAGTGCAACCTCTCCGGGTTCTGCGTTAATTATCTTTGCAAATTCAGCCTTCAACTCCTCATGTGCATTCAGGAAATTGTCGAAATTTACCCCGGGTATTTCAGTGCTCGAGTTTTTAACATCTTCAATGGCTTGAACGCCAACATCTGGCAGAATCCCGATGCCGCAGGTCGCCTGATAGTTTATCCCCCGTTTTATGATAGGGAATCTATTCCTGTATTCTTCAATTTCCATATGCTCACTCTCCTCGTTTTTCTGTAAAATTTGCCACATCTGGCTATTGTCTCAGATTGCCAACCGACTTAATTTCCCATGATTGTGCTTAAGCAGCCGTTACTGGTTATTGGTGCGCTATGTATCAACTCTTTTAATTGGTGCTCTGGCAAAAGTGCGTGCCCCTTCACTACACAATATACAATTATTTTGGGAGGTGCTGTCAAGCTACTGAATTGGATCATCTAAAATCGAACTGAAGCCGTGGTTGCTTGCCCGTTTGTGTGGGAAAGTGATAAGAGGGGAAACGAGTAAAGCCTTGGTGCCAATGGTTAAGAACTGAGAAAGTGGTATTATTTAATATACAGTTATTAGAAATATGTCGCAGCCGCTAAATCTTGATTGGGAAAAGAGGCTTAGCTCACAGGGTTATGAGCTTATTGCGGGCATTGATGAGGTTGGTAGGGGAGCTCTTGCTGGCCCGGTAGTTGCTGCTGCCGTTATTCTGCCTCGCTGTAGCTACCTCCCCTGGTTTAAACTGGTTCGAGATAGTAAGGAGATAAGCTCAAAGAAGCGTGAAACCTTGTTCCCTTTGATTCGAGGAGAGGCTACAGCTGTAGGTGTTGGTATTGTTTCAGAGAGAATAATTGATGCCACGAATATTCTTAAAGCTACTCAGCTGGCTATGGAGCGAGCTGTAGAAGAACTGCCGAGTCAACCACATTTCCTCATTATTGATAGATTGACTTTACCCCATTGCTCTATACCTCAAAAAGGAATAACCAGGGGCGATAAATTATGTCTTTCTATTGCCTGTGCTTCTATTGTAGCTAAGGTTATCAGGGATCACTTGATGGGGAACCTGGATAAATTTTATCCAGGTTATGATTTTGCCAGGCATAAAGGGTATGGGACTAGGAGGCATATTTCCTGTCTGCAACTCTTGGGGCCTTCGCCAATTCACCGGCTATCCTTTGCTCCTGTTAGGACTATGATTGTGAATCATAGCCCTTCTCCCATGTGAATAGGAGAGTAAGATGCGGCTGGGAGGGTAAAATGATCTAAAATGAAGATGAATTGTCAGGAAGTGGGGAAACTGGGCGAAAAATTAGCCCGTAAATTTCTCAAAAAAAGAGGTTATCATATCAGGGAGACAAATTTTCGTTGTCGTGAAGGAGAAATAGATATTGTGGCTCAGCAAAAGGACTGTCTTGTCTTTGTTGAGGTTCGTACAAAAAGTAATTTGGACTTTGGTAGCCCTGAAGAATCAATAACGCTGGCTAAGAAGAAAAAATTAATCGCCTTAGCTGCAATCTATATAGATACCCACCAGAACTTATCCTCCTTGTGGCGCATAGATGTTGTAGCTATAGAGATTGACCAAAATGGCAAAACCAAGCGCATTGAGCTTATTGAGAATGCTATTAGCTGAGAGCTATAAAGTAACCATTAGATACAGCGAGGGCTGGCTGAACAAGCTCCCATAAATGTTTCGATAAACTGGCAATAGTTGCTGAGGGGTTGAAGGCAATTTCCGTGCCGTCCAAGCCCAAAACGCGTGCACCCTCAGGGAAATGACTTTCGTAACATATGTTGGCTCCCACTTTGCCATACGCGGTATCAAAGACGGGGTAGCCTAAGGCACCTGGCTTAAAATAGAACTTCTCCCAAAAACCAGGCAGATGGGGTATATGGTTCTTCCTGTACTTTCCAAGCACTCTACCATCGGCATCAATGATAGCGCAAGTATTATAATAAACTCCTGTTATCTCCTTCTCATACATGGGAACTATTAAAACCAATTACTATATAAGGATTGTAGCGTAGTCGAGTGAACGTTTTCTAAGAAATTTTGAACTGGAACAATGATTAGTGAACTTTATGCAAATCCATGTACTCAAGTAATAACTAATAATAACACCGGGCAAGGAAAATAAAGAGGGAGTGGAGCTTACCACAGATGGCTAAATACATGGCTAAAATGGTATTATTTAGCGAGATATTGATGTATGGTGAAGATGAATGCTGGTAAAGAACGCTGACGAACTGATTAAAAGTGCTTGTACTCCAAAACTGGCTGAAATCAGGAAAATCCTGATTGAGTTAGTGAACAGTGCCATCGAAGCAGGAAGTCCCTCTTCTAGCATACGAAAGTGGGTGAAACTTGAAGCAGATAAGCTTAAGGTAGGGGATTATGAGGTTAACCTTAATGAAGTTGGGAAGATTGTAGCGATAGGTGGTGGCAAAGCCGGTGCGGCGATGGCGATAACGCTAGAGCAGATCCTGGGCGACCGGCTCACGGGAGGCATAGTAAATATTCCGAGAGGTACACTGTCTGGAAAGACAGCACATAAGATCAAATTTATAGAAGCAGGACATCCTGTCCCCACCGAGTCTGGTGTGAAGGGGACCAGGCAGATGCTTGACCTCGTTGGTGGACTTGGTCCGCGGGACCTGGTGATCTGTTTAATCAGTGGTGGTGGCTCGGCACTCATGCCTCTTCCTGCAGAGGGTATAGAGCTTGGCGAATTGCAAGAGGTTACACAGCTTTTGCTAAAAAGTGGTGCTACTATACAGGAATTTAACGCAGTTAGAAAACACCTGTCTGCTTTTAAGGGTGGTCAACTAGCCAGGGCAGCTTTCCCAGCAAGAATCGTTACTTTGATTATCTCTGACGTAATTGGGGATAGGGTAGATACGATTGCAAGTGGGCCATCTTGTTGTGATTTGACTACTTACCAGGATGCTTTTTCAGTGCTGGAGAAGTACGAACTTATGGGGAAAATACCAACAAGCGTCATGGTTCGCTTGAGGAGTGGGGTAGAGGGTGTGATACCCGAAACGCCTGGTAGCGGAGAGGAATGTTTCCGAAAAGCCTACTACAAAATCATAGCGAGTAACACAAATGCTCTTGAAATGGCTGTGGAAGTTGGGAGAGCCCATAATCTCAACGTCCATGTTTTGATGACTGCGATGCAAGGTGAGGCGCGTCAGGTCGGCGATGATTTAGCTCGTGTTATGCGAGAAGTGTCCGAGACAGGAAGGCCAATCTCAATTCCGTCTCTGTTGCTTTCAGGAGGCGAAACTACAGTGACTGTGAGAGGGAAAGGCAGGGGAGGTCGAAATCAGGAGCTCGTGCTTAGTGCTGCGCTAGGTTTAGCCGGCCTGACGAATGCGGCTATCGTATCCTTCGGCACAGATGGGATAGATGGCCCAACAGATTCCGCTGGAGCAATAGCGGATGGGTGCACGCTTTCGAGAGCGAAGGAGCTTGGGTTGGATATTTCCTCTTACCTTGATAGCAATGACTCTTATCATTTCTTCAAAGAGCTTGGGGACCTGGTAATGACTGGTCCTAGTGGAACCAACATAATGGATGTCGTGGCCGCAATAGTTTTTTGACGTCAATTACTAACTGGCATTGTAGCTGTGCTACAGGATAAATCTTACCAGGATGCTTTTTCAGTGCTGGTATGTGGCGTGATTTTTCGCGGAGGATTAGCATTGGATTTATATTCTCTTTTCTTCCTTTACGGTGATTTTGAAATGTCTTTTCTTTAATTGTTCAAAGAATTTAGCAGTATCCACGCACTCTTCGGGAGCCAAACCCCAAGTGGTATTCCCCTCCCCCTACTATCTCCTAATTCCCGTGCAAGGTGCTTTGCTTTTTCAACATTAAAATCTGCGATTATGACCTTTTCTATACCTTCTGAGCCTTCCCACGTAAGGTCTTTTGCGATGTCAGTGCCTACTGTTCCACATTCGCCTAACACTACAAACTTCATGATTTGAGTCTCCTTATTTTGCGCTTCTATAATCTGTGGAAATATGAGACGATTGTAGCATAATTGCCCCTTATGGTATTTGCTTTCCCGAGCTATAGACTCCCTTCTTAATCCGTGAAGCGTGTTATGCTTGCTTGCTCCCCAAAAGGGATGGGTTTACCATGGACAATAAGCTCGGCAAGAGCCTCAGCAGTTGCAGGCCCGTGAGACATGGCTGTTCCATGCCCTGCTGCTATAATAAATCCCCCAATTTCAGTCTCCCCCACGATGGGAATTCCATCAACTGTCCATGGGTCGAAATTAGCCCACGAGCGTATGATGTGGACATCTTTAAGCTGCGGGAGTGTCTTTTTAGCATTTGCTGCTATTAAAGTTAAACTTTCATAGGACGTATTTTTGTCATGCCCAACGAACTCAAAAGTTGTCCCGCATACTATATTATCGGAGACTGTAGGTTTGATATACAGCATAGTATTATCCGCCAGTGCTCCTTGATGAAAGGGTTGTTGCCCAATGCGTGGTCTTTCTGCACTGACGTTACGTGTGTACGAAAAGCCTTGTACTGCTTCTTCCAGAGAAGAATCTCTGTGGATTTGTGTGCCCTGGATCACGCGATTCAGGACATGTGGTATTTGTTCTGTCACGAATGACTGTAATTTATGAGGATAAACTGGTATTTTTAGCCCAACCATGTCCCCGATTTGGGAAGCCCAGCTACCTGCAGCATTTAGCACAATGCTGGTTTTGATCTCGCCCCTGTTTGTTATCACACTCTGGACGGATTGGTTATGGGTTCTTATCGACAGGACTTCAGTGTCTGTGTATATAGCCACCCCTCCTTTTCTCGCGGCTCTGGCGAAGGCTATGGTCGTTAGCATGGGATTTAATTGAGCATCTTCATGGCAGTAGACAGCGCCCATGATTTCTTCTGATAGTGCGGGTTCCAATTCTCTTACCTCAGGTGCACCCAGAAGCTGGAGTGGTATTCCCTGGCTTTGTTTTGAACGGGTGACTATTTCTGCCGCTGTTCTCTCGAGTTCTGTGAAAAACACAGTCATCCCGCCTTTCTTTTCATATTCGATATCCGTATCGAAAACTTCATTGATTAAGGTGGGATATAGCTCCAGAGATCTCCTGGCCATTGTCAGGTCGTAGCCCGGCTGACGGGTTTGTTCCCAGATCATTCCGTAATTTGCCCCTGATGCTTCAGAGGCAATACCCTTCCTCTCCAGCAGGACTACATCACGCGTATATTTGGAAAGGAAATAAGCGGCGGTACACCCTATGATACCCCCACCGATTATGACAACATCTGCGCACCTTTTCATTTTTGTCGTTTCTGAGTTTATTTCCTCTCCGCGGTTTTATTACCCTCTTGTGCAAGGAGGTCTAGCTTGATGGGGCGAAAAGGGGGCCGGGAAGTGGGTGGAGTAAGTGCCTCCAGGGGTTTGCCCGTTTTATCTCTCAGTATTTTTGCAACTAGTCGCTGACATGTCCTGCCCTGACAAAGCCCCATGCCAGCCCGGGTGCTCCGCTTCACACTATCCAGCGTGTCGCCCCCTTTCCCTATGGCTTCCTCAATGGTTTTCTGGGTTACCTCTTCACATCGGCAAAGGATTATATCTTTTTCTTCGCTTGTTTGGGTTTTTCTCTCCATTTTCCTAAACCTTCTTGAGTCTCTATTTTCATGCTTTTTTCTACCAGTGTGACGCAGGTTCTAATATTAGGAGTTCCGTTAACTGTCATAACACAATCGGTGCAAATCCCTCTGGCACAAAAAATACCTCTTGGTTCCTTCCGTTTTTTCGTTTTTCTTAACACCTTTATGTGTGAAGCTGTCAGAGCTGCTGCTATTGGCTCTCCCTCGTAAGCAGGTATAACTTTACCGTCGACTTCGATGCTAACCATGTCTTTTCTCAGGTCTCTTCCCAATATTGGATGGTTTTTTATTCTCAATCCCATAAAATGTACTCCTTGTGCTTCAAATTCAGAAGGTGAGAACTCGAACTATTGCTTTCTCTGCATACCTCCTGAAAGCCTTATATGTCTCACCTCCATGCATCTTTCTTTAGGTATAGTAAATGATACTATGGCGGTTTTATCAAATTTCTTGCTACTTCTAATTTGGACAATCTTAGCCATGCAAACCTTCTTTCCTTGTCTATCTAGAGCTTCAACTTGATCGCCGATGTTTGGCAAAGGCAGAAACTCGTATGGAATGCTGACCAAAGCCTCTGATTTGGTATGAGCCCCATTAACTACGAAGATGGCTAGTCCAGGGCAAGCAGCTATGCATAAACCGCAGCCAGTGCATTTAACTGCGTCTATAATGGGGAGATTGTTTATGTCGTCACCAATTTTAATTGCTCCTGTAGGGCAGCAAGCTTCACAAGGGTTGCAAGGAATCATTTCAGCGCATTCGATCACGGCAACCGGCCCTTTTTCGACTAATTCCATTGATGGAACGCCTGGCAACTCCATCAATTCTTGCTCCGATAAAACCCCGCTAGAACGCAGCATATTCAACATTTATGAAATCTCTCTATGAGTTTTTCTTTACCTAGCTTAGATTGTGTCGCAAATGGTCCTGCTCGTAAAGCATTAAGGCTTTCCTGCCTTTCTTTCATTAATTCTTTTGCCTTTCCTCTTTGCAGGTACCCCAGGGATTCAGCCGCAGCGATGCCGCTAATTTTGCCTTCTTCCATAGCCGTACTTGCTTCCTCTACTCCGCAAACATCGCCTGCTACGTAAATGCCCTTGATAGTTGTTTCCATCCTTTTGTTGTGCATGGGTGTCCAACCTCCTAGCTCTGCTATATGAATGGTTTGACATCCTGCTGACTGTGCTAATTCAGCCATGGGGCTGAGGCCCACTGCTATACATATTGTGTCTATCTCTAGGGTCCTTTCGGTTTCTGGGATTACCTTATTATCCTGTCCCACTCTTGCTATTACAGCTCCCTTAACTTCGTTATTCCCGAATGCTTCCTTAATTGTGTGGGAGGTAAGGATGGGAATTCCCAGTCTCCGAATTTTGCTGGCGTGCACACCCCAGCCTCCTATTTGGGGTAGAATATCTATTGCCGCCACCACATCAGCTCCTGCTTGCAGCAACTGGTAGGATACTATTAAGCCTACGTTTCCTGTGCCAACCATCAAAACTCTTTGCCCCGGCAGAACACGATGTAAGTTCATTAAAGTTTGTGTGGCACCGGCGCCAAGAACTCCAGGCAAAGTCCATCCTGGAAATGCGAGAGGATTTTCTATGGCACCTGTAGCTAAGATCAACTTCCTGGTGTTCAATTTCTCTGTTGTGTTATTAGCATGCTTTAGCCCCAGTGCCTTGCCGTTGTCAAATACTGCCCAGACCTCAGTTCTTAGAAAAATCTGGACGTTCAGTTTTTCGCATTGCTCCAGTAGCTCATGTCCAATATCGATTCCCCTTATCCCTGCTTTGTGCTTTTCGGAACCGAAAAACTTGTGTATCTGTTTGAAAAGCTGACCTCCCGGCCTGGGGTTTTCATCAATAATTGTTACTTTGACGCCAGTTTTAGCAGCTTCGATGGCAGCAGCTAAACCTGCTGGCCCGCTTCCAACTATGGCTAATTCTGTTTCCATTGCCTGTTATGCTTTACGCTACTACGTGCCGCAGGTAGGCGGCTGGTTTTCTTATCCCCCAATCATAGCTCTCTAAGTTTTTGTCTGAGGGGCATGCCCTCGCGAATGTTAAAACAACACTCTAATTCTTGTTTCTACTATTTTCCCTCATGCTGACGAATTATGATATCGATACTTCTTTTGAACACGTTTCGTTGAATTTCAATGGCCAGCCCATCGCGGCCATCATATTCAGGAATTTTATTGGCTCAAGACACTCGGCACAGATTACTCCTCTTTTTGCACTTCCCTCCATGCACAACTTAGCTCCTATAATTGCAGGTAAAGCAACATAGATATTTGTAGCCCCGAATTTTTTATAAATCTCTAGCCTTTCCTCCGGAGTTGCATAGAGGGTAGGAGCAAAAGTTATCTTGTATTCCACATTTTGCCCTGATTTCGTTCCGCTTATTTCCAGTGCGCCATGGGCAGCAACTTTGATTGGAAGTTTGGCGGTGTTTTCATCCTCAGTGAAGAATGTATCTGCTGGGTGAGGTACCAACTTCAGCAGGACATCTCTGGGCACAATCTTGACGCCGTTCACCTCCACGGGTTCCGAACCTGCGAATCCTGTTTTAATGAAAGTGCCTGCTTGCTTGTCAACAGTATATTTAAAGTCACAGTATTTAATCCCTTTGCCTATGAAGTGGGGCAAGCTTATTGGTTCCTGATGTTGATGGTAAACAAGCGGAATGGTACCAACTGGGTCTGGGAAAGTGTAATCTTCACACTTGGCGTAAATAGGGTATTTCTTATATTCTCCATCTTCGAATATCGTGGGTTCAACTGCGTAACCCCAAAGCGCTCGGAAAGGGGACCATGTTGGTGCCCATCCTGTAACAACTTCCGACGAATTTATCAGGGATCTACGACCAAATCGAATGCGTATTGCGTCCACAGTATCCAATTTGTCGCTGACATATCTGGCCAGGACATTAAAAACTCCAGGTGATGAACCACAACCCAACAGGGCGGTTAAGCCGGCCTCTCTGAATTCGTCATCGAGACCGAGCGGCTGTTTTTCTATTATCTGAGACAGGATATTGTCTCTGGCACGTATGTTCAGAACACTGGGTTCCCCAAAAGATGTGTCGATATAGTGAGCCCCATTTCTAAGGGCAGCTTGCATGATGTTAGAGTCGAATGCAGTTAGCGTCAGATTTATAATCGCGTCTACATCTTTGGCTGCTTTCTCAATATCTTCAAGCTTTCCTGCATCAACTTTCCTGGTGCTGAGTTTATTGCTCTTTATCTTGTCTTTAACTCTGTTTGCTAGATTAATGTCTATGTCGGCCAGGATTATCTCCGAGATATCTTTGTCTTTGGATAGAATTGAAGCGCATGGGCCACCTTGTGCTCCTGCTCCTATTATTAGTACTTTTCCCCCGCTCATTTTAGTTCCTCCTTTTCATTGTTCCGTTTCTATGTCAAATTGTATTCGCCTACGTGGTTAACAGGATATCATTTATTCTCCTCGTTATTTGGAATAAAGATTTGCTCCTAAGTAGCGTAGCCAGCCTGTTCAACTTACTACTATTTTCATGTATGGTTGCAGTGCTTCAGGTATTAGAATTGTGCCATCGGGTTGCTGGTAATTCTCAAGTACGGCGATAAGGACTCGCGGTAAAGCTAAACCAGAACCATTAAGCGTGTGGACGAAGCGTGCCTTGGCCCCTGACTCAGGGCGGTATCGAATGTTGGTTCGCCTGGCCTGGAAGTCGCTGCAATTACTACAGGAGCTAACTTCAAGCCACTCAGCACAGCCTGGAGCCCACATTTCGATATCATATGTTTTGCAGGCAGCAAATCCAAGGTCGCCAGTACATAGTTGCACTATACGGTAGGGGATAGCTAGTCTCCGACACACTTCCTCGGCGTCACCAACTAATTTTTCCAATTCATCAGCAGATTTTTCTGGTTCGGTCAGTTTATAGAGCTCTACTTTATCAAACTGATGTCCCCTCTTTATACCTCTGGTATCCTTGCCTGCAGCCATCTTCTCGCGGCGGAAGCAAGCGGTGTGAGCGACATAATAAAGTGGTAAAACCTTGACGTCCAGTACCTCATTGCGATGCAGGTTGGTCATGGGTACCTCTGCTGTGGGTATGAACCAGAAATCATCTTCAACATCATGATATAAGTTGTCACTGAATTTAGGCAGATTCCCTGAACCTATCATACATTCTTGTTTGACCATGAAGGGGGGATATATTTCTTTGTAACCATGCTCAATGTGTAAATTAAGCATAAAGGTTATAAGTGCTCGCTGCAGGCATGCTCCCATTCCTGTAAGAACATAGAACCGTCTCCCTGATAATTTTACACCTCTGTGGAAATCTATTATGCCTAACTTTTCACCTAGTTCCCAGTGGGGTAATGGTTTGAAAGGGAATGTTTTTGGCTCACCCCAGGTGCGCACTACTATATTGTCACTCTCGTCTTTTCCTAAAATTACGCTAGGATGAGGCATGTTTGGTATCCTCAGTAATAGAGAGTTAAGCTCTTTTTTGGTCTGGCTGGTTTCTTGTTGTAAGGTTGATATTTGCTCTCCCAGGTCACGCATCTCAGTGATAAGCTCAGGCGGTTTCTCTTTTGCTTTTCCTAGCTGCTTGCTTGTTTCATTGTGCTTAGCGCGAAGCAACTCTACCTGCCGGAGCAAGCGACGGTAGCGCTCGTCTGCTTTGAGAATGTTTTCCGGGGTGAAGGTTTCACCTCTTTTCTCCAGCGCCTGACGAACAAGTGCGGGATTCTCACGAATAAGCTTAATATCAAGCATCTTTACTTCGTCTTTAATTGTGGGAAAAGTATAACTTCGCGAATAGAGTTTTGCCCAGCTAACAGCATTACCAGGCGGTCGATACCTATTCCCAGGCCGCCAGTGGGTGGCATGCCATACTCTAAAGCCTGTAGAAAATCCTCGTCAGCTACCTCAACTTCCTCGTCACCAATTTTCTCTTTTAGTTGTTGTTGGAATCTTTCCCTTTGCTCCAATGGGTCATTGAGTTCAGTGAAAGCATTGGCAATCTCTACACCATTAATAAAGGCCTCAAATTTCTCTACCAAGTGGTCGTTGTCATTCTTCTTTTTAGCCAGAGGCGATATTTCTATTGGGTAATCGAGAAGGAAAGTTGGTTGTATGAGGTTTGGCTCAACGAAGGTGGAGATCAATTTGTCGATGAGTTTGCCTCGTGAGAATTTATCACCAAGCTCTAGCTGTTTGCCCTCGCGTGCTGCCGCTCTTAGAAGTGACTCAGTGTCGGGATAGTCTTCGAAATCAATGCCACAGTAATTTTTAGTTGCCTCACGCAAATAAAGCCTTTGCCATGGAGGAGCGAGGTCGATAGTTTTCCCTCCACAAGTGATTCTGGTATTGCCTAGAACCTCACGGGCAATATGAGACACTACTTCCTCGACTAAATTCATAATATCATTATAATTGGCATAAGCTTGGTAACATTCTAACAAGGTGAATTCGGGGTTATGCTGTATAGAAATACCTTCATTGCGAAAAACACGTCCTATCTCATAAACTCTATCGAAACCACCTACTACTAGCCTCTTAAGGTAAAGTTCCAGAGCGATGCGTAGATAGAGGTCTTTGTCGAGCGCATGGTGGTGGGTAATGAATGGGCGAGCTAAAGCGCCTCCAGCCTGTGACTGAAGCACGGGAGTCTCCACTTCTATGAAGCCGTGGCTATCCAGGTAGTTTCTCATTGTAGTCATAATCTGGCTACGCAACATGAATGTGGTTCTGGCATCTTCATTGGAAATAAGGTCAAGATATCTCTGGCGATAGCGTTTTTCCACATCAGTTAGCCCATGCCACTTTTCCGGTAATGGGCGAAGGGACTTGCATAACATTGTGAAGTCTGATACCTCGAGAGTAGTTTCACCTGTCTTCGTTTGGAAAAGCTTGCCTTCTGCTCCTATAATGTCGCCAATATCGACTTCGCGAAGAAATTCATACTTCTCTTTGCCTAGAAAGTCGCGGCGAAAGCAGAGCTGTATTTTACCTGAGCCATCGCGAATATCAAGGAAAGCCATCTTGCCCAGCGAGCGTTTGGACATAGTGCGGCCAGCGAGGGACATGGTTTGCGATTTCTCCTCTTGTTGTTCGAAGATGGTTAGTGCTTCTTTGATGGTATGGCTGGAATGATAAGAAGGAGGGTAGGGATTTATGCCGCGAGCTCGAATTCTGCTCAAGCTGTCCAATCTTTGCTGGGTTATGCGTTCTAATCTCGAAGTCATAGTTTAGGTTTTTATGGCCTCCTTAGTTTTTAGACATAAAGCTCAAGGCTATTATTCTACCAGAAACTTAACGATAAATGTTGATAAAAAGAGGCAGTGTGGTGAGTATTTGTTATAATTAGTTTGCATTTATGAATGTTCTAGCTACGCTTAATCCTGCCCAGAGAAAAGCTGTGGAAGCGACTGAAGGCCCTGTGCTTATCTTAGCTGGCCCAGGGAGTGGCAAAACCAAGGTAGTTATCCATCGAATTGCTTATCTGATTAGAATTTGTGGGGTTGCTCCGCATCGTATTATGGCAGTTACATTTACTAATAAAGCTGCCAGGGAAATGCAGCAGAGATTAGAGTTGCTTTTAGGTCATGAAGTTGATGCCTTAACCATGGGTACTTTCCATGCTAGCTGTAGCCGTATTCTTCGTCGTGAAGGCGAAGTCATAGGCATTGAGCCAGGATTTGTTATCTATGATGAGGAAGACCAATTGAATTTGGTGAAACAAAGTCTCCATGAAATGAATCTTGACCCCAAACAATATACTCCTCGCGCTTTGCTGGCAGCCATTAGCGCTGCTAAAAATTGCCTCATTAATCCACAGGATTACGCTAGCCAAACCCATAGCCATTTCGAGGAGGTGGCCTCTAGAATTTATCAACGTTACCAGCACTTACTTGCTCAAAGTGGGGCACTGGACTTCGATGACTTGTTAATGAAGACGACACAGCTATTCGATAGCCATGCAGATGTTCTGAAGCGGTATCAGTCGAGGTATGTTCATATTTTGGTTGATGAGTTTCAGGACACTAACGCCATCCAATATATGCTGGTGAAACAACTGGGTGGGAAATATCGTAATATTTGTGTGGTTGGTGATCCAGACCAGTCTATCTACTCCTGGAGGTTTGCTGATTTGCGCAATATTTTGAGCTTTGAGAAAGATTACCCCGAGGCTGAAGTGGTGGTTTTAGATCAAAACTATCGTTCTACTAAGACTATTTTGCAGGTTGCTTCAGATGTTATTTCGGCGAATGTGCAGCGCAAGCCAAAAAACTTATGGACAGAGAATGAAGTTGGCTATCCTGTGACTATTATCGAGAGTTATAGCGAGGAAGAGGAGGCTCAATTGGTGGTCAGCGAAATAGAAAAACTAGTTAATCAGGGGCAGGTATCACTCAAAGACTGCGCCGTAATGTATCGCGTTAATGCTCAGTCGCGAATCTTAGAGGAAATGTTTATGAGATATGGAGTGTCTTATAAACTTGTTGGCGGCATACGCTTTTATCAGAGGCGGGAGGTTAAGGATATTATCGCTTATCTGAGAGTTATTCATAACCCTCACGATAATGTTAGCTTTGCTCGTATTATAAACGTGCCTGGGCGTGGTATTGGGCAGGGTACTCTTGTGCGGCTTCAGGATTGGGCTAGATTGCACGATGCATCTCTATATAGCGCGTTGAAACATGTGATGCAGGAGAGCTCTCTCTCCCCACGTATTGCCCAGGCTTTAGCTAAATTTGCTGCTCTTATCGATGAACTTATTGCTAGAAATCATAGACTAAACCCGTCTGAGTTAGTGGATGCGATATTGATGGATACGGGATACAGGGAATATATTGTGGCGAAAGATGGTGGAGAGGAAAAATGGGATAATGTAATGGAGCTAAAGAGTGTTGCTAGAGAGTATGATGAGCTTAATCCTGAAGAAGCTGTAGATGTTTTCCTGGAGAAAGTTAGCCTGGTATCAGATGTGGACAAACTGGATGAGAAAGCTAACGCCGTAACTTTAATTACCTTGCATCAGGCCAAAGGCTTGGAATTCGCTGTGGTCTTCATTGTTGGTATGGAAGAAGGGATTTTACCACACAGGAGGTCTTTTGGAGACTCATGGGAAATGGAAGAAGAGCGTCGTCTTTGCTATGTTGGAATAACTCGAGCTGAGAAACGACTTTATCTTTTACACAGTCATCGGCGCAATTTGTTTGGCGGGTCGGCAAACTTGCCATCTCGCTTTCTTCAGAATATTTCACCACATCTGGTAAACCCTAAAAGGTTGGGAGGGGAAGAGAAACTTGGCAAGCTGGTTAATGCAGGTTCCACATTGTTGTCTCGCGCCAATACGTTGGATTTAAGAGTGGGTGACTGTGTTCGCCATAGCAAATTTGGCGATGGTATAATAACGGATTGCCTTCCTAGTAAAGGGGATCAGGTGATAACTGTGTCTTTTGAGGAAGCCGGGATTAAAAAATTGCTGCTTAGTTTAGCACCTTTGGAGAAAATCGGAAAAGATCTTGATTTTCTCTCCTGAGTTGTTGGCAGAATACACGAAAACGTGTAGGGTTAAGCAAGTGCACATCAGAGTTTTAGCGCCAGAGGTAATTTCAAAAATCGCTGCAGGTGAGGTAATTGAGAGACCAGCCTCGGTGGTGAAAGAATTGGTGGAAAATTCGCTTGATGCTGAAGCGAATCAGATTAGTGTTGAAGTGCAGCGTGGTGGAGTGGACCTGATTAAAGTAGCTGATAATGGGCTGGGCATCCCAGCATCGGAAGTAGAGCTTTCCTGTCGTAGATATGCCACCAGCAAGATTAGCAGCTTGGCTGATTTAGAAAGTATTTCCAGCCTTGGTTTTCGGGGTGAAGCTTTATTCAGCATTGCTGCTGTTGCTGGGGTAGAAATTCTTACCAAAGCAGCTTCAGATGCAGCTGGCACCTATATGCGACTGAAGAGAGGTGACGTATCTTGCTGTGAGAGCCGTAGCAGAGCTCAAGGCACCACTATAACTGTGCGAAGGTTGTTTCATTATTTCCCCGCTCGGCTCAAGTTTCTTAAGTCAGTAAAAAGCGAAAATAGCTATATTGCTAACATATTAAGCCAGTATGCGCTGGCTTTCCCTGAGGTTAAATTTAAATTATTTCTTGACAAGCGTCTTAGCTTACAAACCATGGGCAATGGCGACTTGCGTGACGTGGTGAACCAGATATATGGCTTAGAGATAGCTCAAAGGATGTTAGAAGTGGAAAGAGGAGATGCATTTGGTAAAACCAGCGGACTGGTGAGTCCACCCTCCTTGAGTCGCTCTGATCGCAATCGTATTAGCTTCTTTGTCAATCGAAGGTGGATACGCTCTCCTTTGCTAATGCGGGCGACTGAAGCGGCTTATCATGGCTTGCTTATGGATGGTAAACATCCTGTGGCTATAATTGATCTCTCGTTGCCAGCGGAGGAAATTGATGTAAATGTTCACCCTAGCAAAGCTCAAGTAAAATTTCGTCATGGGCAGGATATCTTTGCTATTGTGAAAGATTCAATTAAAAGAACATTGGCAAGAACGCCTATAGCCAGGCCTGTGTCTAAGCCTTTTCTCGCTGCTTCATGGTCACGGCCAAATTCCTGGATAATAAAGGAAAAAGAACCTGGCCCCATTACTGCTCTACATGCTTCTGGTTTACCTGTTTTACGCGTGGTAGGGCAAATAGCCAGTACTTACATCATTGCTGAGGGCCCTGACGGCTTTTACCTTATTGACCAGCATGCGGCACATGAACGCATACTGTATGATAAAATTTCAGCACAGTGGGCAAAAAGGGAGATTGAAGTTCAAGGACTACTCCAGGCGATAACTATAGAACTTAGTCCTAGAGAGGAGGAAATTCTGGGAACGAACAAGGAGATTCTAGCTCAATTTGGATTTACCATTGAACCTTTTGGCGATAGAAGTTATTTAATACGCACAGTGCCTGCGTTGGCGGCAAAGGCGGATGTTATTGAAATAATAAGCACGTTACTGGATAGCTTTGTTGACAAGGATACCTCCGCTTTGTGGGAAGAAAAGATAGTTGAATCTCTGGCTTGCCATAGTGCTATCAGGGCAGGGCAACAATTGCGCGATGAGGAGATGAGGGAATTAATCAGGCAGTTGGAGCAAACTGAACAACCGCGCACTTGTCCGCATGGCAGACCAACAATGATCCATTTTAGTGTACGTCAATTGGAGAAGGAATTTGGCAGGGTAACTTGATAAGAGGCGGATTAGGTATATGAAATCAATACATGCCTTTACAATAGGCGTTATTTCAAACTATAATTGGGCGATGTCTTTTTCTGAGCGAACTGATGTAACCGCTATTTTAGCTAGAGTCTCTTATTTGTTGGCTGAACAAGGGCATCAAGGCTACATAGTTGGAGGCTTCATTCGCGATTGGCTTTTGGGCAGGCGAACAAATGATGTTGACATTGCTGTGGATGGGAATACTTTAGATATAGGTAGGGAGATTGCTAAGGGTCTTGGGGGTAGATTTGTGCTACTCGATGAAGCGAATGAGATATCCAGAGTAGTGCTAGTTGATGAAGCGGGGTGGCATCTCGATTTTTCTTCTTTCTCTGGGGATATCGAATCTGATCTTGTACGCCGTGATTTCACTATAGACGCTATGGCTGTTAAGTTGGGACAAATGGAGGTTGATATACCACTTAAACTGATTGACCCTTTGTCGGGAAAGAACGACTTGGAAAATAGAATGGTGAGGGCGGTAAATGAGCGAGTATTTGAGGCCGATGCTGCCAGGTTATTGCGAGCTGTGCGCTTGGCAGCGGAGCTTGATTTTACTGTAGAGCGAGAGACGGAAGGCTTGATTCGCCGTTATTGCCAGTCCGTCGTTAGAGTCCCAGAGGAGAGGATTAGAGGAGAATTGCTTCGATTGCTTAGCTTGCCCAGAACTGCTTATTATTTGAGGTATTTGGATGATCTTGGCTTACTCCTGGCCTTGATTCCTGAATTAGCAGAGGCCAAGGGAGTAGACCAGCCGACAACACATTTCTGGGATGTGTTTGATCATTCTCTACAGACGGTGGCAGCGATAGAATTTCTGACTAAAGAGAATGATTGGGAGTATGGGAGTAAGGACATGTTGCTCACTGTCCCCTGGTCAGATGCTATAATTCAACACCTATCTGCAGAGGTTTCTAAGGGCAGCGATTATAGGGCTTTGCTTAAATTAGGTGGCTTATTTCATGATATTGCTAAGCCCAGAACGAAACTTGTTGATGACGCAGGCAGAGCACATTTCCTTGGCCACCCTAAGGATGGTGCAGCCATGGCGGTGGATATTATGGGTAGATTAAGATTTAGTAACAAGGAAACAAATTTGGTAGAAAAGCTTGTATACTATCACCTTCGCCCAGTTCAGATGAGTAATGGTAAGGAATTGCCTACGCAGCGAGCAATCTATCGCTACTTTCGAGATACGGGGGAGAGTGGCGTTGATATTTTGTTTTTGGCCTTAGCCGATTATTTAGCTACCTGTGGGCCTCTTGTAAAAATGGAGGAGTGGGAAGAGTATTGTCAGTTAATGAACTATATATTGGCGGGGAATGAAAAGCAACAAACTGATATTTTGCCAGTGAAACTTGTTGATGGGCGTGACTTGATGAATATTTTTGGTTTAACTCCAGGGCCATTGGTTGGTGAACTTCTAGCTTTGGTGCTTGAGGCTCAAGCCAGTGGCGAGTTAAGCGATAAGAAAGGAGCGCTAGCCTTTGTGGAAAAGAAACTAAGTAAGCAACGGTGCTGTGCGGGGTCAGGTAATTGACAAAGAAGAATTTTTCTTTGCTCATCTTCATTCTGGTGTTATTTGGCTTTGCTCTCTGGTCAATAGTGCCGTTCAACACAAAACTACTAGGACCTAATGGACTACGGCTTGGCCTAGACCTCAAAGGTGGCAGCCAGTTGCTGTATGAGGCTGATTTGTCTAAGAAAAGCTCTTCTATAACTGACGAGGAAGCCATGTCGGCGGTGATAAGTAAGATTCAGCGAAGAGTCAATGAATATGGTGTTGCCGAGCCTGTGATTCAGAAAGAGGGTACTAATCGGATATTAGTTCAGCTCCCAGGGATTAAAGATATTAATAGAGCCATTAACCTCATTGGCGAAACCGGGATGCTTTATTTTGCTGAACCTGAACTTGATGAAACCGGTAAACCGAAATTTGACGAAGATGGGAATCCCGTTTTTAAGGATGAGCCTGCTAAAGCTATAAACAAAGATGGTAATATGGAAGAACTCACTGGAAAATATTTAAAACGGGCATGGCAAGACCTTGGTGCTTATAATGAGCCGCTCGTTAGATTTGAATGGGATAGTGAAGGAGCGCGTCTCTTTGAGCAAATAACGGAACGCAATTTACACAAGCAGCTGGCTATCTTTGTGGACGATAAGGTGATTTCAGCCCCAGTGGTGCAAGCAGTGATTAGCGATAGCGGGCAAATTACAGGTAGTTTTACATTGGATGAAGCTGCAGACTTAGTAACTCAGCTTAACTCTGGTGCATTAGATGTACCCTTAGCGCTCATAGACCAGCGGGATGTGGATGCTACTTTAGGCGCTGACTCCGTAAAGAAAAGTATTCTGGCTGCTGAAATTGGGTTGATATTGCTATTGTTATTTATGTTTCTTTATTATCGTCTACCAGGTGTAGTAGCTTGTGTTAGCTTGGGGATTTATGGAATTGTACTTTTGGCTATCTTTAAACTTTTCCACGCAAACTTAACTTTGACCCTCCCTGGCATTGCGGCCGCAATCTTATCTTTGGGTATGGCGGTTGATGCCAATATTCTTATATTTGAGCGGCTAAAGGAGGAATTAAGAACCGGGCGTACTCTGGGCGCAGCGGTAGAGGCTGGATTCAATCGTGCATGGCCTGCTATTCGGGATAGTAATACCACCACCTTTATTGCCTGCATCATCCTTTTCTGGTTAGGTGGCACTTTCGGCGCTTTTATGGTTAGAGGCTTTGCGCTGACTCTATTTATCGGTGTAGCTCTATCTATGTTTACTGCTATCGTCGTTACCCGAACTTTCCTTCGCTTTATTGTGAGCATAGGGTTAGTTGTTAACCCAGCGGTTTATGGAGTAAAAACATGATCGACTTTGTAGGCAAGAGAAAGTGGTTTTTCCTTTTCTCAGCCCTGATAATAATTGTAGCTATAATTTCGCTAGCGGCTTTTAAGCTGCGGCCGGGAATTGATTTTACTGGTGGTACATCTATGACACTCCGCTTTACCCCACAAGTGGAACAGGAGCAACTACGTCAGGAGTTCACAAACCTGGGGCATCCTGAAGCTATAGTTCAAATGAGCGGGGGGGATTTTTTAGTTCGCCTGAAAGAAATATCACCCCAGGAACGGGAAAGCTTAAGCGAGGAGCTAGAGACAAGTCTGGGTAGTGAGATTAAAGTCCGTGATTATAATGCCATTTCCGCATCTATAGCTGCTAACACAGCTCGCAACGCCGGCATTGCTGTGATGATAGCTGCCGTAGCCATGTTGCTTTATATTGCCTGGGCTTTTCGCCGTATGCCCAATCCCTTTCGCTGGGGCGCTTGTGCTATTATTGCTTTAGTTCATGATGTACTTATAGTAATGGGCATTTTCTCTATCCTGGGTCGAACGGCTAATGTAGAAGTCAATGCTATGTTCATTACTGGATTGTTGACGGTGGTGGGCTATAGTGTAAATAATACTGTGGTCGCTTTTGACCGTATTCGGGAAAACATGGTTAAAGGGATTGACCCTGATTTTGCGGTGACGGTAAATTCGAGCCTTCTGGAAACTCTGACACGTTCCTTGAATACCTCTTTAACCACGCTCTGTGTTATCTTGGCGCTTTTCCTTTTTGGTGGAAGCACGATTCATCTTTTCGTCGCAGTACTGCTTGTTGGCTTGCTTGCAGGGACCTATAGTTCTTTATTTATTGCGGGGCCGCTTATGGTAACGTGGGAGAAGGGGGAGTGGGGGCAGTTATTTCCCTGGATTCCCGCCGGTGAAAAACCTGTATAGATATTGTATAGCTGTCTAAATTCTGAGATCAGGTGTTATTGTTGAAACAGGTGCTGCATTTGTTTTATTTTCTTGATGCGTTCCTCAACCCCCTCTGGCTTCCTTCCCGTTGCTTTTCCTAGCGTATCCACTATCTCGGGTTCCTCTAGAAGCATATCAAAGGTAGCCTTGACTGCAGATGCGACGACTTGAAGGTTATATCCACCCTCTAGTGTGAAAACAAGGCGTTCCTTGCATAGTTCACTGGCTAAGTTTTTCAGTGTTATTACCATTTGGGCGAAACCGGTAATGCTCACTTGCATCATGGCTATGTTATCGGCCCAGTGAGGATCGAAGCCTGCAGATACAAGTATAAGTTGTGGCTGGAACCGTCTTGCTACTGGAATCAATATTTCGTTAAAGGCTCTCAAATATTCCTCATCGCCCCAGCCAGCGGGCATTGGGAAATTAACTGTATAACCTTCTCCTTTCCCTGAGCCAACTTCATTTATCCATCCCGTCCCAGGGTAAAAAGGATATTGATGGATGGAGAAGTAAAGAACTTTGGGGTTGGTGTAAAAAGCCTCTTGAGTGCCATTGCCATGATGAACATCGAAGTCGACAATGAGAACGCGATCTATGTTGAAGTTGGCCAGAGCAAACTTAGCTGCAATAGCTACATTATTGAAAATGCAAAAACCCATTGCTTGGGTCCTGGTAGCGTGGTGTCCTGGGGGTCTGACTAAAGCAAAGGAACTATTCACCTCCTCTTCCATTACTGCCTCCACGGCGGTTAGAAGCCCACCAGCGGCATACAAAGCTGCTTTGTAAGATTTTGGTCCCATCACTGTATCAGGGTCTAACCAATCACCACCTCTTTCAGCTACGCTCTTAATTCTGGAAATATAGTCTGCGTCGTGCACCATTTTCAGTTCCTCCACTGAGGCGGGGCGTGGTGGTAGCAATATGAGTTTTTTCTTAACTCCGCTCTCCTCTAAATGCGACATTATGGCTGCTACACGCTGGGGGTTCTCTGGATGGTTGCCGGTAGTGTGTTCAAGATAGATTGGGTCATAAATTAAACTAGTTCTCATGTCTTCATTATACCAGAGCTGGTGGAACAAAATGGCCATGATTTTTGGGCAGGGAGCAGGATTTCTTCCCAGAATAAATGGATTAGCATTGCTGGGTCAGGGATATCTATTTTCGCCACTTTTTGCGACGTTAAGTATTGATATGGCTTGACTGTATGCTGTTTACAAGGAAGTTGTTTGTAAATATAATGAACATGTCAGGATTAGTTTACCAGTCTATTCCAATTGAATAATGAGCCTGAATAAGATGGGTTCAGGCAACCCGGTTAATATTAACAAAC
>JAGGZD010000113.1 GCA_021162245.1 Dehalococcoidia bacterium
GTCTGATGTTAGGTCCAGTTAGAAATTGCTGTTTTGTTTGCCATCTGGACTAAAAAGGAATTTGAGGGAAGATTTATGTGCGGTATGTGCGCTATGGATGTCTGAAGGTACATTGGTGGTGATTGCGGTGCGGATAGAAATTGAGCATCCATGGTGTAGGTTCGGTGGCGTAAACAAAACGTTCGTTTTCTTTACTCATTACTCCCCCCTTGAAATCTACGGACTTCCCGTGGTATTATGGTTAATATACCCGGTAAATAATTCTAAGTTAAACCCGTTAACCTGACACGAGTTTCTTTACCGTAATTAACTATCTCACCCTCAGCAGGAGGTCCATGATGCTTATTGGCTATGCCCGGGTTTCGACACATGACCAGAATCTTGATTTGCAAAAAGATGCTCTCGAAAAAGCCGGATGCGCAAGGATCTATGTGGAGCATATATCCGGCGGCGCATCTGTCAGACCTGAGTTGGATAAGACCCTGGAGGTACTTCGTGAAGGCGATACCCTGGTAGTCTGGAGGCTGGACCGGTTAGGACGTTCCCTAAAGCACCTCATTGAACTGGTTAATGAATTAGAGCAAAGGAAGGTAGGTCTTAAAAGCCTGTCAGAGGCGATGGATACAACTACCTCCGGCGGGAAGCTTGTGTTCCACATATTTGGCGCTCTGGCTGAATTCGAACGGAACCTGATCCGGGAAAGGACACAGGCAGGATTAGCCGCCGCCAGAGCAAGAGGACGTAAAGGCGGAAGACCATTAGCCCTGGATGAAAAGAAAAGAGAAGTGATAATCAAGCTCTATAACGAAAAGGAGCATACGGTCAAGGAAATATGCCAGATTATGGGTATATCAAAACCTACGCTATACAGTTACTTGAGGAAAGCTGGAGAGAAATCTGGCAGCAGGAGTGGTGGATCCGCGATATCTTGATGGCTTATTTGATTAGGAATCATCCAGCTATCCCTGGGTGAGCGATTGACTTGCTGGCTTCGCTGGATGCACTCAAAGCTGCCTGGGGAGAAAAGTATCCCATTGCAGTTGGTGTGCGGGATCGGAATTTGGGCAGGATACGCACCATGTTTCGTTTTACCCCTGAGATCAAGCGTTTGATATACACTACCAACGCCATAAAAGGCTATCATCGGCAGTTGCGGAAGGTAACGAGGAACCGGAGCTTGTTTCCCACGGACACAGCCATGCTGAAGCTTTTGTACCTAGCCACTCAGGATATTTTGAAGAAGTGGACAATGAAAATAAAGCACTGGAATCAGATTCTGGCACAGCTTTCTATTCACTTCGGGGATCGGGTGACGGAGTACCTGTGATGAGATCGGCAGGGGAAAAATCTTTCATACACAAAACTACGGACACTCCCTTCCATTGTTTGTCACGGACGATATTTGTCAGGAATTGCTCTCCTTATTTGGCTTCTACCCAGTTCTACATTATTATTCTATTGCGGTGAACTTCCAGTACGGTACTCTAATCAAGCGTCTTACGCTGGCCTGCATATCTATTTATTATCTTGTTTCCTTTGTGCGTTAATATGGATCCGAACTTTACCGACAGGGGCCGGCCTAATTTCAAACATTCTGCGCAATGTGTCGTATACTAAGGTCAAAACTTTCTCAGCATCTGCTTTCGCTATAGATTCCTCAAGATGCAAAACCTGTCTCGGATCTGCAAAAAAATCATTGCTCTTCATGTGTAACCATTTATTCCTTATGGCATTGATCCCTCTGAGACGACATAAAATCTCCTGCTCTGATAAGCTTACATTATCCTTTATTTCATTTATCAATTTACCAAGAGTCATATCGTCATATTTCGTCTCGCGTCCAACTACGTGATGCAATAAGGTCAAGCACATGCTCTCCGCGGTTGCTCCAGACATAGCGATCGCTGCCCTGTAAAAGCCATATACATAGCAATCTTTTGCCTGTTTATAAGGGATAATCCACGGACCTATGGGATAGCCTACGCTTGTAAGTCTGGTTGCCTGCGCTGGCAAATCGTGTCGTGCCCACTTCATCCTCTGAGCCCGTTCGGACCGTTGGGATGTGTCAAGTTCTTCTATTTGTCTTTCGAAATTGATCAAATCAAGAGAGGCTTTTTCCCCTGGAAGCTGAATATCTATAAAAACCGAACCAGGGGGCAACTTTCGGCTTTCCCCATCTTCACTCCCATTTTTAGGCATCACTCCCCCCTTGCAGCTATGTTATATATACTATCACCGCTCTTCCTATTGATGATAACACCGGGGAGACATAAATGTCAATTAATTTATCGAATAACATTGTTTATAATCTGTCACGGTGGAGAGTAAACATTCTTGGGAGGTAAGGCTTTAGGTAAGGCTTATGGAGAAATCGCAGTTTGTCTTCGGGCAATGGGGCAAGCACAAACAGGAATTACTCATTGCGCGCGGCTAATACACACGCGAAAGATGGCAAGGAGAGGAGGGCGCTGGCGTGAACCCCAAAAACTGGACAAAGGGTAGATTTCTCTCACTTCTAAACCGGTAGTACATGGTCCTGCGAAACTTCACAAAAGCAGAGAAAAACACAGGAATGCGGCAAAGGATCATTCTATGGTGTATCGCTCCAGTGCTGGTTATGTCTTTGTCGGTTTGCCAGAAGAAGGTGCATAACGCAAAAACTCCTCCAGTACCAAAAGCACGTGACAGAGCTATATCTGATTACGAGAAGGCTTTGGAGGTAACCCCGGGGTATGTGCTGATACATACTACAATAAGGCGCTCGCCTGCGAGGAGGCAGGCCAGATAAAAGCGGCAATCGAAGCGTAAAGAGGTTTTATCCAATATGCCTCTCAGCATACCTCATGCAGTGCTCCATAACGCACAGTAGCATGTTACTACATTTCTATTGGCGTGTTACACTATAGAACCTGCCCAATGGCCCAAAAATCGTCCCTATCTCGTAGAGTCAGGTGCAAACCAAATGATGTGGCCGTCTTTGTCGTACATCGCAAAAAAAGGCATAAAGCTAGCCTTGCCTGTGCTTGTAAGCCCAATATCAGCGGTCATGAGCCTTGAGCGGAGCTTGCCATCTGGGTCGTAAAAGTCCAAGTGAGCTCCCAGGGGACTCGCCATAATAGAGCTGCTTAGCTTTCCAAATTCTACGCTCATACGAGCAAAACTCCCTATAATGGCAAGGCTCAGAGTACTTTTATGTGAATCAAGACTTATTAAAGTAGGCGTCAGAAGAAGTTTGCCCGCTGAAGGTCCTTTTTCTGTCCAGAAAGATAGCATTGGTGTCTCCGTAGCTGAAAAAGTACCACAGCGCATACCGTTCTCATCATAGAGCCATATCCCGATCCCATGTACATCCTTTGGGTGTCCTACTATGGCTCGTGTCTTTCCATCCTTGTCTACCACCAAGAACTGTTCTGCTGTTATAACCTTCTCATATTGTTTTTTCCCCTGGGCGAGTGCTGGCCTTGCCATGAATACCTGATTAGACACTGCTCCACCCACCAAACCAGCTATTATGGTTAATCCTACAAGCAAGAGATATTGCCTTCGTTTCATTAGCGTCCCCTTTGTGTGATCATCTATACTTCAGTTTATGTAATAACAGTGTCATGATAGTGCAATATACAACGCCCCATAATGGGAAGTGCCCGCAGTCCTAAAATGATTGTGCCTCAGCGACTCAGCGGTAATGTAAGTATTTTTCTGTAAAATGTGATTTCTTGAGAGGATCTCTGTATTCATTACTGGTCAGGTTCCCATTTGATATAGCGTTTTCCTGTCTGCCAGTCTTCACTGATCTCCATGACTACTGCCGTTGCTAACCGTAGACAGGATGCGTTATTGGGGGAAAGTGCGGCTACACAAGAACGACGATGGATCTCACGGTTTAACCGCTCAAGACCGTTGATGGTCCGTATCAAACATCTGTGGAATTCAGGGAAAGCGAATACCGTCAATCCCAATGGCAGATTCTCTTCCATCCAGCTAGCCAGGCGTGGTGCATCCTGAGCATACTTCGCCACCGCCTTCCCCAGCAATGCATCCGCTTCATGTCTGTTAGGAGCATTGAAGACTGCTCGAATGTCTGAAGCCACAACTGCCTTCATCTCTTTACAGGGAACATACGCCTGAGCATTACGCTGTAGATGACACTGACATCGCTGCCAAGGAACTCCACCAAACACCGCCTGTCGTGCTATGCCAAGCCCCGAATGGTCATCACTGATGATAAGCTCCACTCCACTGAGCCCACGAGAAACAAGACTTTGCAAGAAGTTCCGCCAGTGCACCTCATGCTCTCCCAACGACACCGATACTCCCAACACTTCTCGCTTTCCCTCTTCATTAACGCCCACAGCAAGCAGAACCGCTGAGTTGCGAACCTGACCATCCTCACGCACCTTCTCATACCGGGCATCCAGGAAAAGATACTTCATACGTCCCAATGGGCGTTCTCGCCATGACTGCAACTGCTCATCCAGTTCGGCTGTGGCTTTGCTCACTTGGCTTGACGACACTGCAAACCCACACATCTGTTCTGTGATAGCAGCTACTTTCCGAGTGGAGGCTCCCTGAACATACATCTCCGCCAGCGCAAGCTTCAGTGCGCGCCCGCTACGCAAACCCCTCTCCAAAGAACTGGGATAGAAGTCACATTCTCGTACCTGGGGTATATCAAAGGTGATCTCCCCCACACGAGTTGCCGCCGTCTTATCTTTGTGTACCCATTCGCATGTCCTTGCCGTTGCGGTATGCGCTGGTATGGACCTGCCTTCAGATGTTTCTGACGCTCCATCTTCATGGCCATATTAAGTGTGATCCTGATCAACTCAGGCAGAACATCAAATCCCTCAGAACAAATCTGTTCCAATACTTCTTCTGGTATGCTATAATCACCTTCGTAGGTCATTGCGTGTCTCCTTTCTGGTGTTTGTACCATCTCAGGATACACCATGACCTACATATCTTCCAACCCCAATTTTACAGAAAACAGATTACACTACCTGCTCTTTTAAGCAACAGTTGATCGGTGTTCTTGACAGGATATTCCCTGAGTATGAGTCTATGTTCTCAGACGTATTCATCAAC
>JAGGZD010000059.1 GCA_021162245.1 Dehalococcoidia bacterium
AGGAATTACTGGTTATGAAAGAGAATAAAAAGGAGGAATCCCACCAGACTCTCCTAACCACTTCTGTCCAATGATAGGGGTGCAGTCCAAACTGATAGTTAACCAAAAAGTTAACCATTTAGCTTGGAAGATATGATTAGTAGTCATAGCCATTAACCACATCATTGCTGAGCTATTAATACAACTAGAGCAAGTCCATCGCCCAATCCAAAGGGGGGTACCCCCTATCAGTATATAGATACCCGTGTCTGACCTGTTTGGATTTTGGAGCTTTGTCGGGATTGACCAACAGCAAATGCCTAACTGCTATCCTCACATATCCTTTGTCTGGTGGTAAACTATTTCTATGAGAGCTTTATTGTGGGCTGGGAGAGCGGATTAAGTTAAAAGAGGATAAAATGCGTTTTTTGAATCCGTTCAAGAGCAATTTCACTCGTATTGCAGAGACCACCACTAAGTTCTACCTTGAGCTCACTAGGAAATACAACGACAGATTTGACAGTGAAATCAGCTTGCTGGCGACTGCTGGCGTGTTAGATGCACAATGGTATGTATTTGCAAGAAACCCCCAGATTAGTGTCTCGGAAATTATTCAGAAGGCAAGAGACATTGTGTCAGGTGATGATTTCGTTGCAGTGACAGTAAGACATATGCGGTTAACGAAAAACCTTGAGAAAACTAGGACGAATTTTGGGGACTTCCTCACATCTTTCGGAGACTATGTGGCAGAGCCAGACCCACTGATTGACTTCGTAGTCTCGCTTGAAGAGAGAATATTTGAGGTAGAAAGCCCTCGGGTAGGCAGGACTGCCATTATGGGCACCTGTTCTAAGGGGATGCCAACTATCACAACAGCAATTCAGAAGACAAAAGAGAAGTATACTGGGGAACGACGGATTTCTTCAGACACAGCTCGCTTTATGGAATCACCTCGATTTGAGTCCTTCAGGAAAGAGCTAGGCATAAGGGAACTGGGTACAGCCCTCCGAAATCCTAATCCATCTTCTACCTAACTAATTGTCCTTGGACTTGCCATTGCTATAGTATTGTAAGTGGGGTATCTTCCCTCGAAGAAGTAGCGTGTTTCCAAACGGAGAGGGGGTACAAAGTGATTGAATCTAATTTAGTATTACTTAGCTAGATTAGGTTTTTCCCTGGGGCAATATTTGTGTTACGTTGTCAATGAGTGATGTGAAATATGCTATGGCTACTAATTCTGGCAATATTACTGTTATTGTTCTCTAGCTGGCTAAGTGCTTATTACACGTCTTGCCGTCATGAGGGTGAAGATTACTATACGATGCCACCTGCTTGCTGGGCGTCTAAGAAGTTACTCATTTGCGGCAATATCATATTCCTTGTAGCTGGATTTGCCATGCTATTCATCACTGTTGGTTGGAAATGGGGGCTCGCTGGTATAGCTATATATTGGTTGCTGGTGGTCCTTGTGGATATACCAATTGCAGGATACGCCAATAAGAAGATGGCAATAAGGAAATTGGAGGAAGTTGCGAATTCTTTACAGGATAGAGATGAAAAGACACAATATTTATTGTCGGCTGCGGAAATACAGTTGCATATTAGCAAAAAAGCGAGTATTCAAGCTTACAGAAGAATCTTAGATATTGACCCTGACTGTGTTCTTGCTCACTTTAACTTGGCAGTATGCTATGCAGACGTAGGGAAACAGCAACTTGCTCGGCAAGAGTATCACTTTGTAGAGAAGCATGACCTCGAAGCTGCTCAAGAGCTAGCTACGATTTTTGAACAGTTAGGAGTTAGATTCGGGTGAATCGTGGATTATGTTATCGAGCTTGCAAGGAGCAAAAGATGAAAGGAAGACCACATCTGATACATGCTCTGGTTGCGGCCGTAATGTTGCTCCTGGCTATGGCTACGCTGCCCTATGGGTATTACCAAATACTGCGATGGGTTGTGTGTGCAGCCAGTGCGTACATCGCATACACGGCTTACGCTTGTGGAAAGGTGTGGGCTACGTGGGTGTTCGGCTTTGTCGCTATCTTGTTTAACCCAATTCTCCCGATACATCTAACAAAAGAGATTTGGCGGCCAATAAACTTTATCTGTGCCGTGCTATATGCCTCAAGCGTGCTCTTTTTGAAAAAACCAAGTCGGGAATAATACAGCTAAAAGCTATATGCGTAGCTAGTGTTGTAGTAGAGGACAACATACTGGGGGGTTTTCTCAATTTTGGCAATTATTAATTAGCTACGACGGAGCTATAAAATCGGTGTTTTCTCCATAGCTAGGTTGTGTTACACAACTAGAGACACCTTGCGGAGGTATCTATTCCTTAAGACCCTGACTAGGATTTCGAGGGGTTTAGGCAGAAATTACTATGATTAGGTGAGACTAGTGACACTAAAAGGGCATTCTTCGATTGTTTATACTACCCTATTTATCCCACACATAACTTTTAAGAAACCACGTTTTAGTTTCACTAGTCTCACTTTCTATCGGGGAAACAATAGAGTTTTTTTTCGTTGGCTACCCTTTCTCCAGTCAACTCCATAGCTTTGGTTAAGATTATGTTTTATGTTTTCGAGATGCATGCCCAAACTTCTTGGATTACTGTAAGGGAACCATAACTTATATTCATCAGCGATTACCTTCCATTTTTCGTAGAGTTCGGCCGTACTCAGGTAGACACCCCGTCCACCACCACTCCACTCCTCAATAATACTTGGTATAGGGCTATTCCCGAAGAGGGCTTCATTTTGGAAGCCAGATAATCCTTTGATTATGTTGTCCACAGTGTCCTTACCAATCGTACGCTCTGCTAAGCTTGCCCAGTCAGCGAGCCTGAAGCGTGTATCGGTAGCAGCTTGTTTTATTTTGGGGATTAACTGGTTAAGCTCCAAAAGCAGCCCACCCCATATCCTATTTCGTCTTGCCAGTAACTCCCTAATCATCCTAGGAGTCTGTCCGAGTAATAGCTTCAGGTAGCCATAAAGGGGTATAATTGGGGGTAAGTCTTAGCGAAGGAGGCGCCTGTG
>JAGGZD010000102.1 GCA_021162245.1 Dehalococcoidia bacterium
ATGGCTTGTTGAGTATAACTTCAACCGCCCTCATCAGTCTCTTGTCTATCTTACCCCTGTGGAGTATATTGAAAAGGAACTTGCTAAAACCCATAATTCAGTGTTACCTATGTGGTCAGCCAGCACATGAACTTGAAAAAATTTTTTCATTCAAGTATAATTAGCACTCGAATTTCAAGAGTGCTAATTTATACGAGTTTATACGAGTAAAAGATGAATTGTGCTGTTTGTGGTAACCCAGTGCTTTGTGGTAGAGCTATTTTCCATTGCTCCTGCGGGGTTTTTGTTCATGCTCATTGTTGGGAAAAACACGTAGCGCAAGCCCACCAACCAACATTTAAAATAGGCGTTATTGATTTGAGCGGTGAGTTTATAGCGAATAAAGAGGAAGAACAGGTAGGAAGCCAGGAGGAAGAGCAGGAAGGGGAACATGAAGCGATAGATGAGCAAGTTACTCAGCCTGTGGAGCAGGGCACCGAATGAAGAAGCTATTTCGCCTGCAAGCACAATCAACAGATGAAGAAACAGCTCCACCTGCAGAATAATATATTGGGAAGGAATAAAAAATGCCCATCTATGAGTACCAGTGTTTGAATTGCAAATTACGGTTTGAAGTCAAACAAAAGTTTAGCGACAAACCAACGACAGTTTGCCCTGTATGCCATGCAATTGCCCGTCGTCTTTTTTCTCCAGTTCCTATCGTGTTTAAAGGCCCAGGGTTTTATGTTACTGACTCCAGAGGAGTGGATGCGGGAAGTTCTTCTGGCGAGATGGTAGGGAAGTAAATCGTAACAAGAAGGCGCAAACCTATATGGTGTAGCTAGGCTTTGCTTGTCGTGTTACACTTGGTTTAGGTGTCCCTGTAGCTCAGCTGGACAGAGCGGCTGCCTTCTAAGCAGCGGGTCGTGGGTTCGAATCCCTCCAGGGACGCCATAAAATTTAGAGCAATGTCTATTCCCCCGCTGGCTTAGTGGGGGAATTTGTTTTCCATTTCTGGAAAATACCACTTGCGAAATCGGAATATTCGACATCCATTACCTCTATGCACTGTTCATTAAGCGTATATAGTTTACTGTGTTGACTGTTGAAATCCTGTTGTTCATGGATAGCTAAAATGTTTGAGGTGTATAATGAAATATGAATGAGTTGGTGTAATTTACGTGTCTGGTGTGATAAACTATGCTCTTGATAAAAGAGAAAGCAAAGGAAAACAAAGGAAAACGGGTGAGATGTGAAGACATAGTTAAATTTCTATCTCAACTGTATTAGCCATGAGAAATCAATATAGCGAATTGGGTTTAGGCTTATTGGTGGTGGGGGTAGGTCTCATACCGACAACATATCTGCTACTGCATTCTATCCCCTTAATTGCCCTGGGAATCTCTCTGGTGATATTAGGAGCAATCTGTTTGGCTTTGGGAAGATCCCGTCCCAGGATTTCCCCTGAAGTAAGCAAGCTTCTTATGGAGACTGGCATGGAAAACCTGAACTCCTTACTTGAAGAATTGTGTCTGAAATCCAAGGGAATATATTTGCCATCTTTTATAACCGGCGGAAAACCGCGAGCTATTATTCCTCTGCACAGTAATACTCGATTCCCGGAAATAAGTGGGCCATTGGGGCAAAGGTTGATAGTATCCTGTGGGCAGTCACCTGAGGATATTGGAATAATGGTAACTACCCCGGGCTCAAATATCGTAAATATGCTGGAGATGAAGCCTGGACTGTCTTCAGACGAGATAAGTGCTGCTCTCACTACCATTCTGGTAGGCACTTTGGATGTAGCTACTGGTGTTAAAGTTAGCATAGCTGATAACAAAATTAGAGTTAATGTGATTCACTCTCGCCTGGGGAAAAATGAAAATTCCTGGGCTGTGCAAAGTCTTGGAAGTCCTGTCGCTTCTGTGGTTGCTTCCTTGCTTGCTGAAACTACAAACAAGCCTGTGCTTGTGAAAAATGAGGAGCAACGTAGAGAAAGTAGCTTCATTGACCTGGAAATCCTGAGTAATGCCCAGGAAAAACAGAATGTGGAATGACAAATATACAGCTATTGATAAAGAAGATAGTGGGGCCTTTACATTTTAAATTACGTTCTTGGTTTTTCGCCTTTGCTTTTTAATCTTATTTAGGTTTATGTAGAGTGAAAATATATGATTACTATATCATTATCCTGGCAAGCCTTCTTTTAGCCACTGTTGTTATTCTTGCGGCCCTAGATGAAACTCGATTGGACTTCTGCTTTTCCATATGCTTTATAGAGACACTGATCTTAAATGAACTGTGCATTTATTTTAACCCAGAGACGAAAAGGAGGTTAAATATTGTAAACTATATTCTCTTCGTCGGGTTCCTGTTCATTGCTCTGGCTAAGGTAGTAGAAATACTTTGGGGCATCAGCGTGATGGAGACACTGCGGACTACTATTGAGCTAAAGATAACAGGGATGCTTTGAGGCAGTAAGCTACTGTGAAAAGGTTAACACTAATTTTGCTTATTCTGATATTGGTATCCACAGTCTTGGGTGGGGCAATCGCCAGTGGAATTACTCAGGTCCCACATGAGAACCCCTCTACTGCTGAAAGCAGCTTTAATCCTGCAATTCCGCTGATTCACTACAGCGAAATTTTTGACCAGTTAGCCAGTGGAAATTACCCTGAAGCAAGGACGCTACTACAGCAGCTGAAATTGGTGGAATATGCTCATCTTCCAGAAGAGATAATCTTCATTATGGGGAGATATAATGATTTGACCACTAATTTGACACGAAATCTGGATAACCTGGATAGCATGCTTGATGTATGTGAGCAGCTTCTTTCGCAAAACAAGCTAGCTGAAACTTCTACTAAACTTGATGAGGCAAACAGGCTCGTTGATGAGGTAGCCTTGCTTATAGTTTCTATAAGCAAGGCTACGGAAGAATTGATTTCTCAAGCAACAGCTTTTGTTTCCCCTCAGGAAGCAACATCTGTAAGTGAGGCTGAGGCGAGGCTGCAAAAGGCGATGGAAAGACTTGCAGAGCTGGAAACATGGTATAAAAACGAACTGAAAAACCTTGAACTTGAAGCTGAAGATAAGGAAAACTTACTAATTACCACGCTAACCTTGAATGTGGTCCCATCTAAGGCTTGGGTAGGTACCCATGTTATCATATCAGGTGAACTTAAGGCTACAGATATTCTTCTTCCTGCTCGAGATATATCTATATTTCTTGATGGAAGGCATTTCGCTAATATCACTACTGTGGAAAATGGCACATATGAAACTAGCTTTGCCTTCCCTTATTGGTATATACCCGAGATAGCCGCACAGAGTTTCTATATTCCACAAGGCAATGATAAATCTACTTACCTGGCTGCATCAAGCGAGATCAAGAGAGTAACGAACTTGTTTTATTCTACAGGGCTCAGTGTCGAAATTCCGGAAGAAGTATATCCAGGATTGCCTGTGGAGGTAAGCGGCAAAGTAAACTCGGGAGGCAATGTTGTTGGGCGCAGTATCAGAGTATTGTTGGATGGAGAGCCTCTTTTTGAAATTAGCACCGATGACCATGGTTTGTTTAAACGCCAATTGATGCTTAGTAAGGGAATTCAAACAGGAGGACATAATTTAAAGTTTATCGTTGAGCCCGATGATGAAGCCTGTTCGGCTGGAGCCTCAATTGATAAAGATTTAAACGTGGTCAGAGTAATACCTCAGATGAATATTCATGTGCCCAGTATCATCTTTTTGCCAAGAAGTGTTAAATTTACAGGGGAGCTACACCCCCCCCTTTCTTTGTATAGCGCGATTGATTTGACAGGCGAAATACACTCTCCGCTTGCATTGAAGGAAGCAACATTGACACTGGATATGGCAGGAGTTTCTACTGTCGCTGTTATAGATGAAGAAGAATTTGAATTAGGGTTAGATGTGCCCCTCAAATTTAATATTGTGGGCTACGAGGATATGCAAGTGAGCCTTGCTCCTGTAGAACCATGGCATCTTCCTGCCGCTCATGAAGTGAAAATTTTTGTAATAAACATGGTTTATTTAGTAATTATATTGGCAGCATTCATTCTGACAGGTGTGGTATTACTTATGAGGAGGAGAGGAATACTACGCAAGGGAGATAGTCTTTCTATCTCTCCAGAAAAACTACAAACGCCAGTGAGTACCACAGAATTCCGCCTGCCAGAAATCAAACTTGTGCCAGGTGATAATCAACACGTTATCTTGAGGGCTTACTATATGGCCGTGGCGGTTGTACAGAGCTTAGCCAGGGTTTTTCTTAAACCTCACGCAACTTTAAGGGAATTCTCAAGCCAGGTTATGCCGTCGCTTGGTAAATTTGCAGGGTTGTTTGCCACCCTGACTAACCTGGCTGAGAGAGCTCTGTATTCACGTCACAGTTTTGGAGATGATGAAGCTTCACAGGCTCAAGACATAGCTTCACAAATGGAGAAACAACGAGTTGAAAAGACAGAAACAGAGAATTGAGATGCAGGAATGTTAAATACGAAAAAGCAAACTCGGAAACATGAATAATATCAAGGGGAATAAGCGGTAAAGTGACAATTCGTAAACTTTTGTTGGTGATAACGTTTGTGGCAGTGATGTTAGCAGTGCTTGTCTGGTGTTATCCTACTAATAGCGACTTTAAAAGCGAAAACCCTTCATGGAACGGTGCACGTGATTTGCTTGATGATTTTCGAGTTTCGCCACTGACTTCCCTTGATGTGCTGTCTGCTGCACCTCAAGGAAGTACACTGCTAATTATTCCCTATATGGAATTCACTACCACCGATCTGAAAATACTCGCAAATTATGTTAACTCAGGGGGAAAACTGGTTGTTCTGGATGACTATGGCTTTGGCAACCATATACTGGAGCACCTGAAGATTGAGACAAGGTTTGCGGGGGACCAGCTTCTGGACACGTTGTTTAATTATAAAAATGAAAACTTCCCCAAAATAGCCAATTTCGTTTCTGAATCTGCTGCCAGTGGAATAAAAAATCTCGTGTTCAATCATGCCACCAGCCTGGAGAATGTTTCTCAGGACAATATTATTGCCTGGTCATCCTATTTCAGCTTCCTGGATGAAAACCAGAATGGTGAATACGATGAAGGAGAGCCCGAAGGTCCCTTTCCGGTGATAGCCAATTTTCAAATTGGGAAAGGAGAACTTGTTCTTGTGTCCGACCCCAGTATATTAATAAACAGCATGCTGGAAATGGGCGACAATCGGCGATTTCTGGAAAATATTGCCCAGGGGCAAATTTTCTTAGACCAGTCACATCTTCCTAAGTCTCCCCTGGATGAAGCTAAAGGAAAATTAAGAATAGCCCGTAATGTTTTGGCCACACTGTGGGGAACTCTGGCGTTGATAGTACTGGCGTTAGTATTGACCTTAAAACCAATATGGAATATGCGAAAGCTCAAACAGAGAGAATAAAGAGGCAAAGCTTTGGAATTAGATATTAGAAAAGGAGGAGATTAATGGACAACAATGTGCTTTCTATAACGGATAAGGTTCTAAAGGAGATTTCCAAAGTTGTTGTTGGGAAGGAGGAGATTAAGGAACTACTTTTAGTGGCTTTACTGAGTGGTGGGCACCTGTTAATTGAAGGCTTGCCAGGTACAGCTAAAACTACTCTGGCAAGAGTGTTTGCCCAGGTTATTGGAGGTGAATTCAAAAGAATTCAATTAACTCCTGATATGTTGCCTGCAGATATCACTGGCTTTTATATGTATTCCACCGAAGGCAGTTCCAGGTTTGTGCCAGGACCTATCCAGGCTAACATAGTGCTTGCTGATGAGTTGAATCGAGCAACACCAAGAACGCAGGCGGCTCTTCTTGAAGCTACACAAGAAAACCAGGTGACTGTTGAAGGAGTTACACATGTATTGCCATCGCCTTTTATGGTTATCGCCAGCCAGATACCCTATGGAGGTGCTGGCACTTACCCATTGACTGTTGTGCAGTTGGATCGATTTCTGCTTAGAACCTGGAGTGGTTACCCACCGGAAGAGGAGGAAAAAGAGATTGTCGGTAATATAGATAGAATTGAGGGACAAAAAGTAGAACAGGTAATACAGAGCAGGGAGATTCTGGAGGCTCGAGTGACAGTTAGGAACATCTATCTCTCGGAAAAAGTGAGAGACTATATCCTGTCTCTGGTAAAGCACGTGCGGCAAAATCCTGATGTTCTGGACAGCCCCAGCCCCCGAGCAGGTATTGCCCTGTATAAAGCCTCCAAAGCTGTAGCATTGCTCAGACAGAGGGATTTTGTCATCCCCGATGATGTAAAAATGCTTTTCGCTCCTGCGCTGGAACATCGCGTGAGGCTAAGGCCAGGAGTTGAGATGGAGGAGGTAACGCCAGGAGACATTATTAAGAAGGCTTTGGCTGAAGTTCCTGTGCCCAAAGAACCCTGATTTCAATATAGCATAATAGCATTGGATACCTGAAAGTAATGAACAAGTTTTTTAAAATTTACCCCTCTCTTGTATTGCTGGCAGCTACTCATTTTTTGCCACTGCCTCAATCGGCTATAGCCCTGGTGTTGTTTTTGTTGGGGTTGTATTTCCATTTAAGAAAACTACCACAATGGGGAATTCCGATTACGCTGGTTTATTTCCTTGTTATACCGCTCTTGTTTGAATCAATGGCACCAATGTTCTTGCCAGTACTGACATTGTCAGTAGCACCGTTTATGACAACGATTCCGCTATTTCCACTTGTGCTGGCAATACCAGTACTTCCCTTGATAAGTTCTAGTCTTAGGGACAATGCTTTAAATCAAGATATTGTCTGTTCAGTAAAGCAAAGACAATTGACTTTCACTTCAAAATCGGTGATGGTTGCTATGGGAACAATAATAGCGGGTTCCTTTCTTCTGGGCAATTGGGGATTGGTATTAGCTGGCGGCATGGCGCTTTTGTTCATTATAGGTATGTTGATATACATTTTAAGACGTTTGCCCTCGGTGTTATTTGAGGTAAAGCAAAAGGAAGTCAGGATTCTCTCTGGGGATAGAGCCAAATTTGCAATCAAGTATACAAGCAAAGCTAAAATCCCACTTCACATCTCTGTTAACTCCAGCTGCCGCTGGATTCATATAAACAGAGGCAAGGTCTTGAACCTTAGCGGTGATGCGGAGCTGGAGCTTACCCTTATTCCCTCTCTCTCAGGGTCTTCGGAACCTGAAATCGAATTCCTTTGTACAGATTCGTGGGGGTTAATTCAGGCGAGGCAGATAATTAGGCCAGTAAGGCTCTATGTTATCCCCCGTGCCAAATATGCTGAATGGCTGGCACAGAAATACCTTGAAGAAACAGCGGCAGGTGCTGGAGCTGGCAGTAGCACTTTTTCGATACTTGCGGAAGGCATTATACCTAAGAGAGGCGTGGAGTATTATGGTAGTAGACTCTTCCAGCCTGGCGATATATTAAGAGATGTAGATTGGAAACATACGGCAAAACTGGGCAAATTTGTGGTTAAAGAATATGTGGAACAGGCAAGGCAGGCGGCCATAATCGCAGTTAATCTAACAGCGGCGGACGCTGAAGAAGCAGATAGATTAGTTTATAACTTTATCACCTCAGGACTAACTTTAGCTAAAGAGAATATTCCAACTGCTATAGCAGCTTACAACCAGAAGCAAATAATAGAAGTAACTGCGCTTCTAGATTCCAGAGAACTGGTAAAAAAGACATTGCAGTTGGGTCAAAAGGTGATATTGGTTACACCCTTAAAGCGGTATATTCAACCTCCCGATATCAGGCAACTCAGAATTTCTATGAGACAACTCAGAGGAACGGATGTAGAGGCAGCTGGGAAGTTAAGGGAGATTTTTGAGCTTGAAATAAAGGCAATAGAGGAGGGATCCAGGAAACACCCAGTAAAAGAAGCGCTAACCCGTGTCATGCATCGTACTTTACCAGAGGCAAGGATAATCATGATTTCTTTATGGAATCATGATAACGAGGCTTTGGCATTGACCCTCGATGAGCTAAGAAGAAAAGGAACTGACGCCATAGTAATAGATATCAAGAAACAAAGGTGAAAAGAGGAAAGCTAGATAAGGAGCTTTTAGTTATTTTAGAATGTTGATACTGGGACATACCGGGATTACTCTGGGAGCTGCTATGATACTGGATGCTGCCTTGAACAAAAAACATTCTAAGCAGACACCTTCTTCCTCAGCCCAGGCTGATATCTCATCCAGACCATCCCGCTTTAGCTCTCTGGCGAAACATATAGATATAAGAGTTCTATTGGTGGGTTCACTTCTTCCTGATATTATTGATAAACCTCTGGGACGAATTTTCTTCAGGGGCGTGTTTGCCAACGGTAGGATTATTTGCCATACATTGTTTTTTCTGATTATCCTCTCGCTGGCAGGGATACATCTGTATCGGAGAAGGAGAAAAAATTGGCTTCTTGTTCTCTCTTTTGGCACATTTACACATCTAATCTTTGATCAGATGTGGCTTAGCCCGCACACTCTTTTCTGGCCTTTGTACGGTTGGAGCTTTCCGAAACACGCTGATATGAGATTTATTTGCTGGTTAGGGGGAATATTTGCTTCCCTGTGGACCCAGCCTAATGGTTATGCTTATATTACAGAGGCCATTGGTGGAGTGATATTAGCTCTTTTCCTGTGGCACATTATGAAAGAAAAAACGTTGCTCAATTTTATTGTCAAGGGGAAAGTGAATTGAAATGCCCTTGCCATGGATAAAGAATATCTCGATTTTCTAGCTGACGTCGGTCCAGAGATGCAAGGAAAGTTCGACTCCAGTATCCTTTAATACTAATTCGCCATCTTTATATAATTGGAAAGTTGATTCTCCAGATGGATATTGTATCTCCTGTTCTAATTTTTCACCACCAGCTGCGGTGAAATTTATTTCTCTTTTCACAATCCCTTGCTGCCATATTTCAAGACTGTAACTATGAGGCTTGCTGGAGTTATTATCCAGCGTGATTTTATCTTCCCCATCAGCTTCATTTATGATTATGTCAACAAAATCCCCATTCACTAATTGGCTGCGAATATGGTGATCCTGCCTTAATTTGGGGCTGAAGAGTAAAAATTCCAATTTCTGTTTCTGTCCCTTGTGTACAGGTTCAAAGAGAATATTTCCCTCCCATTTCTCTTCATGAGTTAACGTTTCTACGTCTATGGTGTTGTCAACTATTGAGGTGGTCTCTCCATCTTCGCCTTCCAGCCATATTTTTACTCCCTCCTCTACACCATCCATTATTACCTTAACCTGGTAATTCAAGCTCTCCTGTTCATGGTTTATTATGCCCAGGGTAACCTTTCCCCTATCACCGAGTTCTAAACTATTAGGATATTGTGCTGCCTTGCCCTGTGCCCCTAAGATATAAAATTCGGTGAATCGTTCGCCCACTTTGGGTTTGGCAATCGTATATCCCAGAGTTCCGATCGCCCCCACTATGGCTAATATTAAAGCTACGGATAGAATTCTATCTACTGTTTTCTGTTCCCTCCATGAAGACAAATCTATTTTAAGTGGTATATTGAATTTTTCATCCTCCGTCAGATCCTTCATGCGGTACCAGGCAATACCTGACATCGTCAGAATGAACCCTGCGAGTGAAATAAGTATGGGGTAAAGCTTTATCCCCCAGGGAGTGTAGTTCAAGATAAAACCAATGAGGGGTACTACAGCAATGCTCAAGCCGAAGCTTAATGCTATTCTTTCAATGCCTGTCACTCCTTCTTTTTTGGGAAAAAGAGCCAGTATCAATACATAACCGGGAAAAAAAAGAACAATGGGTAACCCAAGAATGATGCGCAATACATTTGAAGGTAAAAAGACAATAATTGCTATTAATACAATGAGCAGCAAATTCAGCGGTAAAATCCCTGCGCCTGTCTTGATTCTAAACAATACATCTCCTTACCTGATTACAACTTTTTGATACGCAAGAATACCATGAGTGCAATAGAAAATTCTAGCCTTTTGGTATTTGACAAAAGATTTCCAGCGATATAGAATTTAAAACACTCTTGATGACAAAAGGGGAAAATAGGTGTTAGGTGAATTCACTGGGAGATTAAGAGTTTGAGAGCAAGACCCTGTAAACAAGTCGTATCGAATATAGATGGATATAACAGAGCTGGTCTAACCTGATCTGAAAATCAATAATTGCTTTGATGGAGGCGAATAATATGCCACAACTTATGACAGTGGAAGAATTGGCTGAGTACTTACGTGTTACCAAAAGGACAGTTTATCGGTTGCTGAAGAAGAGAAATATACCAGCGGTCAAAGTAGGCCACAAATGGAGATTCGACAAAACGACGATTGATAATTGGCTGCATCCTGAAGTGGAAACTGAAAAAATCCGCATTCTGGTTATCGATGATGACCCTGTGATAGGCTTACTTTTCAAAGAAGCACTGGAAGAATCGGGGCATACAATTGTGACTGCCAGCACCAGTACTGAAGGCCTGGAGTATGTGGAACAACTGGGCTTTGACTTAATTTTTCTTGACTTGAAAATGCCCAAGATGGATGGAGCAGAGGTTTTTCGTCGCATAAAGAATATTAAACCTGGAATACCAGTAACCATCATTACCGGATATCCAGATAGTGAAATGATGGATAGAGCCCTTGCGCAGGGTCCTTTTAGCGTGATGAAGAAACCATTCGGCACTTCGGATATTATTGCTTCCATTAAGCTGGTAATGCAGAAAAAAGAAAGTTAAACGGCTCAGCTAAGATGTATTTTGGAGAACATAACCATATTTCGTTTACAGGGGTAGCTTTCATGTTAATGAATAAGCTGATTCATGTAGCTGATAGGGAGAATTGATATGGCGCATGCGGTGATGCCGGCAAAAACACAAGACTTAAAGAACGGTGATCGTTTATTTGGAACCAGTGGCATTAGAGGCGTAGTAGGTAAGGACCTGACTGTGACTTTGTGCTACGACATTGGCAGGTCTCTGGGCACAAAGCTTGCTGCTCAATCCAGGATTTGCCTTGCTACCGACTCCAGGCAAAGTCGGGAGTTAATTAAAGAAGCAGTCACTTCTGGTTTGCTTTCTACGGGTGCCGACGTAACGGACATGGGTATATTGCCTACTACTGCATTAGCTCTGGCTACCAGAGAAATGGGCTTCACCACTGGAATTATGCTTACGGCTTCACACAACCCACCTGAGTATAATGGGATTAAGCTGTTTAATGGAAATGCTACAGGGTATAGCCAGGCACAAGAATTGGAGATAGAAAAACTCTACTTTGCCAGTGAATTCAGGCAGGGAAAAGGGACTTTAGAGCGAGTATATAATGTGAAAGAAAAGTATGCTTCTCTTATAAGGGATAAAGTTTCTCCCTCAAAAATTAATCGCAACTTGAGATTGGTTGTCGACCCTGGCAATGGCGCTGCCTCGGGCTTTGCAAGCTACATATTTTCTCAGATGGGGCTTGCGGTGCTCCCTGTGAATGATGAACCCGATGGCTCCTTCCCTGGGAGGAGCCCTGAACCCAGAGAAGAAACTCTTCGAGGAACAGTTGAATTTCTGAGGCAACATGATGCTGACCTGGCCATTTGTTTTGATGGTGATGCCGACCGAGTAGTCTTCTGTGATAAGGAAGGCTTCCTGGGGTTTAACGAGATGGTCGCTTTCATCTCAAGGCTAATGGTTAAGCGCACAGGTAAGAAAAGAATCGCTACTACGGTGGAGACGGGAAAATTCCTTGATTTAGCGCTGGAAGACCTGGATGTGGAGGTGATACGAGGGAAAGTAGGTGATGTCAACGTGGCCTATTTAACCCAGGAAGTTGACGCTGCACTGGGAGTAGAAGGAGTAGGCGTCTATATCTTCCCTGAACTGGGTTATTATCCAGACAGCATTTTTGCCACGCTTACACTTTTAAGCCATTTGAATTACCCAGGGCAACTTAGGGAGTTCTTCCAGTCATTACCTTCCCTGTCCTTTAAAAAGGCGAAAGTTTTCTGTACCAATGAACTTAAAGAAACTGTTATGGCGCAGTTGAAGGAAAGTATGCACTTTCCCAAATCTGCTGAAATAAACATTATTGATGGTTTAAGGATTGAATTTTCTGATTCGTGGGTGCTTATCAGGCCAAGTGGCACAGAGCCTGTTATCAGAGTTATCGCTGAAGCGACTTCAGAGGCACGGACCGATGAGCTTATGGGGAAAATAATAAAACTTGTACAAAATTTTGTGGGAGCCGACAGGTGAAGGCAGTTTTTCTCTGTGGTGGCAAAGGCAAAAGAATGTGTCCTATTGCGGAGGACAAGTTTCTCCTGGATTTTCTGGGAAAAACATTGCTCCAGCACCAGCTGGAAATGGCACGAGAAGCAGGCTTAAAGCGTTTTGTTGTCATTGGAAATCCAGCGAATATAGAAAAAATAGAGAAAATAACTAAAAGAATCTCTGGTATCCAGGTTGAGATTACTATTCAAGAAAAGCCGTTGGGCATTGCCGATGCACTGAAAAGTGCCAGAGGCTTTCTGCAGGGGAAATTTTTAGTAGTAAATCCTAACGACGTTTTTGATGATCTGGCGTATAGTAGAATCCTATCGGCGGCAGAGATGAATTCTGCTTCATCCTGCATGCTTGGCTACCATGTCGAGGACTATTTCCCAGGAGGCTATCTTGATGTGGATTCCCGTGGCAATTTGAAACATATCGTGGAAAAACCTGAACCAGGGGAAGAGCCAGGTGACCTGGTGAATATCTTAGTTCATTTTCATGATGATCCTGGCAGATTGCTGGAATATATCGATGCTGTCGAGACCGATAGGGACGATGTATATGAATGTGCCCTGGATAATATGGCCATGGACGGGCACAAAATCAAGGTAATTCCCTATGCGAATTTCTGGGCGCCGATAAAATACCCCTGGCATATTTTCAAAGTAGTGGAACATCTACTTGATGCAGCCAGTTCGTATATTTCTCCCACTGCCCGAATCTCTGAAAAAGCAAGCCTCGAGGGAAAAGTTATTCTAGCTGATAGCGTTAAGGTATTGGAAAATGCTGTGCTGAGAGGCCCTGTCTATGTTGGCTCAAACTCTATAATTGGTAACAATGTGCTGGTGCGTGATCATAGCCACATTGGCAGTAACTGTGTGGTGGGCTACTGTACTGAGATAAAACACTCTTACATTGGTAATAACTGCTGGTTTCATTCTAACTATATCGGAGACTCCATCATAGATGCTGGTTGCTCTTTCGGCAGTGGTGCCATAACCGCTAATTTTCGCCTCGATGAAGATAACATCCATACAAAAGTCAATGGTTCTGAGATTGATACAGGATATGACAAACTTGGAGCTATCATGGGCAAAAATTGCCATGTTGGAATAAATGCCAGCCTCATGCCTGGAGTGAAAGTGGGTACTGACTCTTTCGTAGGGCCACAGGTATGCCTCGAGGAAAACCTGGAGGCAAACAAGGTGATTATGCTTAAGACTCAATATCAGGTGACGGATAATGCAACAGAGTTAAACCAGGACAAAAGAGGGGAATTATTAAAGAAGCTGGAAGATTAGAATGTGTGGCATAACTGGTTATTGTGGTAAAAAACTTGCAGGCCCGATTGTTTTCGAGGCCTTGAAACGTCTGGAGTATCGTGGCTACGATTCGGCAGGAGTAGCAAGCTTGTCCGATGACCGACTGCTGATAAGGAAGGGTGTTGGAGGCATTGATGAAGTCAATCAGAAGTGTCATCTGGATAATGCGCCTGGTACTACAGCCATAGGTCACACCCGCTGGGCAACGCATGGGACTGTCACATGCGTTAATTCTCACCCTCACTCCGATAGCGAAGGCAGGATAGCTGTGGTTCACAATGGCATTATTGAGAATTACCAGGAACTTCGACAGGAGCTCATTAGCAAAGGACATCTTTTCAATTCCGAAACTGATACGGAGGTCATTCCTAATCTTCTTGCCGAGGAATTGAAGAATGGCACTGATACTCTGGAGCAAGCCGTTCTGACAGTATCCAGGCGGCTTCGTGGCTCTTATGCCTTCGTGGCTCTGGCAATTGATGACCCGGATAAGCTTGTGGGCACACGGAAGAACAATCCCCTGGTGGTTGGTTTTGATAACGAAGGTTGTTACCTTTGTAGTGATACTCTGGCATTCCCCGAGGCAGTCACTGGCCAGGTGATGTTGGGGGATGCGGAAGTGGTAATGCTTTCATCCGAAGGAGTGCGGTTTTTTGACGCCAATGGCGATAGCATTTCCAGAGAACCCTGCGAAGTCAATAAAACCTGGGCACAATCCAGTAGCAAAAATGGCTACCCTCACTTTATGCTCAAGGAGATAATGGAACAGCCCCAAATACTGGAATTCGTCATCCAGCAGGATGAGAAGAAGTTTCAATCCATAGCACTGGATATCCTGCGGGCTCATCAAGTAATAATAACTGCCTGTGGTACCTCACGTTATGCCTCACTCGTAGGCAGGTACCTCTTCTCTCGCGTAGCCCGAAAGTTTGCGGATGTGATAATAGCCTCCGAGTTTGGCTATTTCGCTGACTCGGTGGATAAAAGCACTATGGTAATAGCCGTTTCTCAGAGTGGCGAGACGGCTGATGTGGTGGAGGGAATAAAGACAGCCAGGGTGGCTGGTGGGCAGATTCTCTCTATTGTCAACCGCCCCAGCTCTGTGCTTGAAAGCCTGAGCCAGCGCACCATCTCGCTTAATTGCGGGTGTGAGGTAGGCGTTGCCGCCACCAAGACCTTTCTTTCACAGCTCGCTGCGTTTTACCTGATGTCTTTTTCTATGGTAAACGCCTTTGATGAAGCCTGCAGCCAGGTTGGCGCCATGCGCGACAAAATAGCTGAGGCGCTGGATTGCAATAACCATAGGATTATCGAATTGGCTCAACAATTGAAGAACAAAAACGATTTCTATTACCTGGCGCGTGGCATCAACTTTGCCGTGGCTTCCGAGGGTGCATTGAAACTTAAAGAAATCGCCTATGTCCATGCGGAGGGCATGCCTGCGGGTGAACTGAAGCATGGCACGCTAGCTTTGATAGAAAAAGGCACTCCTGTGTTAGGCATCTGCCCCAATGACCATACTTATGATGAAATCATGAATAACCTCATGGAAGTCAAGGCGCGTGGGGCCTATGTCATCGGCGTGTCCGACAGAGAAAGCGACATCTACGATTTCCA
>JAGGZD010000044.1 GCA_021162245.1 Dehalococcoidia bacterium
CCTGTATCTCTTCTCAGCTTCAAAGTATTGTGGTGGTAGATTTGTTGGCATATCCCTATTTTAGCATTATGCCTTGAAGGTGGCATGGTGTGATTTAATGGTACAGATTATGCTGCCTGCAATTCCTACCAGAAAAATGGCTGGACATAGCAAAACAGCAATAATGAAGGATGCTGCACTGAGAGCTTCCATTAAATGGCTTAATGCGGCGATGTGGCTGGTAACCATGGTTAAGGCGTAGAAGGCGTTATGTAGAACAACAAAGACAAAAAATGCCAGCACTGATGTGCCCAGCAGAATCAAAAATTTCTTTGTTCTTCTCCAGCCACGTACCGGTGCAACTACTAGTGTAACTGTCGCCAGGTAGCATAAAATCAGGCCCGGTATGTTATCGCTAATGCCGATGACAAGAGCGCTGACCAGCAGGACACAAAATATTCCTGCCAGTACAAGTACTTCTTTTCGCTTTCTTCTGCCACTGGCATTTTGTTCAAAGGTGAAGAAGTCCCTGGCAGATATGCCCACCATCCGGAGGTATTTTTTCAAGGAAAAGCGTTTTAACATCTCACCTCATCCATACAGGCTATCATTTGCCCTCTCATTTCGGGTAACTCAGTATATCATATTGAAAGTTGGAGGTAGCTTGCAGATAAGAAAATGATGTTGCTAAAAGCCCCGCCGATGTCGATTCCAATCAATATTTGCCATATTCTTCTGAGCCCATAATGTATATATGTGCTTGTAATCAATCCTGCCGCTTGACGGAAGTGTGTGGAGACTATACTATATGATATACAAGTATATTCTGGATGCCTCACACCATTAACTTATTTTAAAATATGTTATAAATTAGGATTATTTGACTATATTAGCGAGGACAATTGTTGAGATGGTTGATTACAACAAATTCTACAAGCGTTTGAAGAAAGAGAAAAAGCAGCTAACCGAAAAGCTGGAGCAATTAACAGCTGACAGACACTCACTTGCTGGGCGAGAAGGTGGTCCTTTTGGCAAGAGAGAGGAGGGGGGAAACGAGGCTTTTGAACTGGAGAAGGGATTGGCGCTGGAGGAAAAGTTGAGGAATACTCTCACTGAAATAGACTGCGCTCTGGAAAAATATAAAGCAGGTACTTATGGATTATGTAATGCCTGTGGGCGGCCAATAGAGATAGCTCGTCTTGAAGCGCGGCCTCAGGCAAGTTTGTGTTTGGAATGCAAAACAACTCAGGCACAGAATGTGAAAGGGGCAAAGTAAAGGGCAAGTGGAGATGGCTGCCCCTGCTTGTCACCATTCTTGTTGTTACCTTTGACCAGCTGAGCAAATTCTGGATTAGGACTAACCTGTTACAGGGGGAGTCGCTGCCAGAGGTTGGTTTCTTACGGCTAACCCATGTAATGAACCCCGGTTTTGTTTTTGGGTTGCCTGGTAATCGAATTTTGCTACTAGTTCTTCCTATTCTGGCTATTTTGTCGATTGTCACGTTTTTCTTCTACTACTTACCCGGGCATTGTCGTTTTCCCATGACTGGCTTGTGTTATATATGTCTTGGCTTAATTTTAGGCGGCGCCGTTGGTAATTTGGCAGACCGCCTCCGTCTTGGATATGTAACTGATTTTATCGATGTTCGCCTGTGGAACGACTTTCACTGGCCAGCCTTTAATTTTGCTGATTCATCCATAGTGGTAGGTACCTGTGTACTGATTTATGCTCTGATTCGAACGGGGCTATTTAAGGAAATTCATGGCTGAAGCGGCGAAGACAGAAACTAAGACGCTTCGATTTACTGTTCGTGCGCCAGAGGCTCGCCTGGATAGGTACGTAGCTGAAACTGTTCCTCAATTCTCTCGGAGTCGTGTACAGAAGCTAATTGAGCAGAGCCACGTTTTGGTTAATGGACAAAAGGTAAAGGCGAGCCAAAAGTTGGATGAAAACGATGAAGTAACGATTAAAATTATTCCTCCTGCTTATCCTGTGGTTGAACCTGATTCTCTGGCTGTAATTTATGAAGATAAAGATGTTGTAGTCGTGGACAAACCTGCCGGGTTGGTGGTTCACCCAGCTCCGGGGCATCCTGACCATACTCTGGTCAATGCTATCCTGGCTCACTGCCCCAGCCTGGCTGAGGGTAACGATTTGATACGTCCTGGCATAGTACATCGCCTGGACAAGGATACATCGGGGCTTGTGGTTATTGCCAAAAATGAGCATGCGCGACAATGCTTAATCGAGCAATTCAAAAACCATACTGTATCAAAAGGCTACCTTGTTCTGGTTAAGGGAAGATTATCTCCGGAACAGGGAATAATCGAGGCGCCAATTGGGCGTGATCCTCATAATCGCAAGCGTATGGCAATAGTAGAGTCGGGGAAAGAAGCCAGCACGCAATATAAAGTTAGAAAATATTTGGGCGACTATACTTTTCTTGAGGTTGCACCTCGGACTGGCCGTACTCACCAAATCAGGGTGCATCTGTCAGCAATTAACTATCCTGTGCTTGGCGACCTCGTTTATGGGGTGAAATCGCCTTATGTTAAGAGACAATTTATTCATGCTTACCGTCTTGGTTTCCGCCTGCCGTCGAGCGGCGAATATCAAGAGTTCACCAGTCCTTTGCCGCCGGATCTAGAGCAGGCTTTAGAATTTTTACCTGTGACTCATTGAAATGCTTGCCTAAAGAATAGGGAATTATGATATGCTATACATTCAAATGCAAAATTATGACAGAAAGGGATTAGCGAAGTGAGATCTTTTGGAGAGCTCAGTAATGAGCAAGCGCAGAGGGAAAATGATGCCTTGTCTTATCTGGTGGATGCAAGCCAGATAGGAAAGCCGGCTGATTTGGAGGCTGAGCTAGGTGAACGCCGAAGCGAGATTTTGTTCAAAGTAATTACTGATATGGAAGATACTGAAAATGCCCTGATAGAAGTTGGACAGCTTGAACAAAGGCTTAAAAAGCACTTAGCACAGCTGAAGGATTTGCAACGAGTTCTTTCCAAATAGCAATTTTTAAAACCTGTGACCTTCTAGTAATGGGGTAGGCACTATGAAACACCCCTCAGGAGGCATGTGGTGTGCAGTTATGAAACCAGAAACGTCAGTTAGAGTTCGTTTTGCTCCCAGCCCCACGGGCTATCCACATTTAGGCAATATCAGAACTGCTCTATTTAGCTGGCTTTTCGCTCGCCATCATGGCGGCAAATTTCTCCTGCGTATTGAAGACACCGATGTTGCCCGTAAAGTAGAGGGGACTGTAGATGTCATACTGGATAGTTTGAGGTGGCTTGGGCTAGATTGGGACGAGGGCCCCTATTTTCAATCAGAGAGATTACATTACTACCAGGAAGCCGCAAGTAAATTGATTGAGGATGGCTTTGCCTATAAGTGCTACTGCTCTCGAGAGCGATTGGAGATGGTGCGCCAGGAGCAGATGAAACGAAAGCAACCGCCAGGGTACGATGGCCACTGTCGAAATCTAACGGAACAGGAGAAAAGCCAGCTTGAGGCCAGCGGCATTGCACCCGTAGTCCGTTTCAAAATGCCGCTTGAGGGCGAGACTACTTTACATGATTTAATTCGTGGTGAAGTGACGTTTAAAAACAGTGTCCTGAGCGATTTCGTCTTGCTTAAATCCGATGGGTATCCGACATATCACCTGGCAAACATAGTGGATGACCATTTAATGGCTATTTCCCATGTCCTCAGGGCTGACGAGTGGCTTTCCAGCACTCCTCGTCATATATTACTTTATCGAGCTCTAAATTGGACTCCTCCGCAATTTGCCCATTTGCCCATGATACTTGGTCCTGACAAGGCTAAGCTCTCCAAGCGGCATGGTGCTACTAATATCATCGACTACAGGGAACAGGGTTATCTTCCCCAGGCGATGATTAACTTCATGGCTTTGCTGGGCTGGTCGCTGGATGATAAAACCGAGCTGCTAAGCCGAGAGGAACTAATAGAACATTTCTCCCTGGGAAGGGTGAGTAAAACTGCTGCTGTCTTTAATAAGCGTAAATTGGAATGGATGAATGGGGTTTACCTGCGACAACTGAGCCCGGAAGAGTTTGCCCGTCAAGGGACTCCATTTTTAGACAGGGGTTTGCCATCTTCGGTAAAGCGGCCGTTGTCCAGCAGCTATGTTCGCCAGGTTATGCCTTTGCTTCAAGAGCGCGCTAAGACCTTAGCCGAGATTCCGCAGCTTGGCGATTTTCTCTTCTTCGATGATATAGAGTACGATACCAATTTGCTTCTTAGTAGTGGGCTGGATGCTAAATCAGCCATCCAGACTATTGAAGTTGTTTTGCAAAGACTGCAGACAGCAAAAACGTGGGATGCTAGTTCGCTTGAAGCTGTGCTGCGCCCGCTAGCTGCGGAGTTAAATTTAAGCACGAGGAAATTCTTTGGCTTACTGCGTGTAGCTACTACCGGCCGTACCGCTGCACCACCTCTATTCCAGACTATGGTGGTATTGGGCAAAGAGAAATGTTTCAAACACCTCGCTAGCGCTTTGCAAAGAATGTCTGTTCTCTAGATACCGACTGGATGGTGAATTGACTAATTTCTTGAGGAAATTTTTTCAGGATCGTTTTAAGAGATACCTGTTTATATCTCTGGTGATTCTTGGCGCAGCCCTTCTGCTTACGGAACAGGAAGCAACGAAGCCAGTTGTCAGCGAAGGCTTTGAGGTTAATTTCTTTTATCTCCCGGGATGTTCACATTGCGGCGACCAGGACCCATTTAATGAGAAGCTAGCCGGCATATATCCTTCAGTTAGCTTCGTTTATCATGATGCCACTAAGCCAGAAGAGGCTGCCCTGCTAGCAGATATCTTTGCCAGTGAGGGAATAGATGGCGAGCCTGAATTTCCCGTGACAGTATTTGGAGGGGTGGTTTTCGATGGCTGGGAATCAGAGGAAACGACAGGCAAAAAGATAGAAGCGGCTCTGAAACAATGTCTGGCGGGGAATTGCCCTGAAGTGGGGACAGAAAAACCTGGAGACAAAGTAACATTGCCCTTCATAGGGGAAGTAAAACTTTCTACTTATTCTCTCCCCGGTTTAGCTGTAATTTTGGGACTTATTGATGGCTGCAATCCCTGCGCCATGTGGGTGCTTGTCTATCTCATATCCTTAATTATGACTTTAAGAGATAGGAGAAAAATATGGTTGCTTGTTGGCTCCTTTGTTTTTGCTTCAGGGGTGTTGTATTTCCTTTTCATGACGGCGTGGCTCAATGCCTTCCTGCTCCTTGGGTATTCCAGGCCAGTGACGATAGTGATTGGGTTAGCAGCTCTGGGTGGGGGAATATTGAATGTGAGGGAATTCATAAAAGCAAAAGGAGCCGTTGTTTGTGAGCTGGGTGATGAAGAATCCAGGCAGAAAACTATGTCCAGGATGAAGAGAATTGTATTTTCCCCATTGACATTAGCCACAATAGCGGGGATTGTAGGCCTTGCCTTTGTGGTAAATTCCATTGAGTTCCTTTGCTCCTCGGCACTTCCGGCAATTTTTACCCATGTTCTGTCATTACGCAATCTTACGGGTTTTCAGTACTATGCTTATATTTTGCTATATGATTTCTTTTTCATGCTGGATGATGTTGCTATATTTAGCCTGGCTGCATTTGCCGTGACTTCAAGTGTGGGCGATCGCTATGTAAAATATTCTAAACCAGCAGGTGGAGCAATATTACTTATCTTGGGTGTGTTACTCCTTTTTGCCCCCAATTTACTGAGTTGAGAACACCTCAACATTTTAGTCCCTATGGGCACCTACCGGGACAGAACCCCATACGCTATAATAACAGTAGTATTATGGCTTCTTCGGATGGAGTGTGCCTGGGGCGGAGCAGGAATAGGAAAGTGAGAGGTAAGTCGTCATGACAGACAGGGAGATAAGGATAGAGCTCAAGGAAATTTGTGAGGAAATGGAGCGCTGGCCTGGCGTAAATGCAAGCCTGGAATATGCAATCCCGGAAACTGAAATGAAGAGGCGAGAACTGGTTTTGATAGGCCAGCAGGAGCTCTACAGGCTACAAGATGCTATGAACCGTAAAGATATGCTGGCAAAGGGCATACACGAAGCTACCTTCAATTTGATAAAGAATGCTCTGGCATTATGTTAAAAACAAATTTCAAATGTGCGGAGGCAGAAAAATGCTTGACCGCGAAACTGTAAAAGAATTTCTGCGAGGCCAGTTCACAGACCTAAAAATAGACGTGCCCGGGGACCTTGATGCAGATTCACTTGCTGACGCTTTCTGCAAGTACACTGAAGATGATTACTACGAGTGGCTCAGGGATAACTTCAAATCGTTCTTCAACCACGGCGACCCGGATTGGAACCACATCAGAGAGAAAATCGCGCAATACTCAGGGGGTTAGCTTGCTGACTCTCCTTGTTCCTGTGCACAGCGTAGTGGATTAGTTTTGGAAAATGGATTTTCTAATAGAAATTGTTAACTAGAAAGATAGATCTAATGATTTGCCCAGAACAAACTTAGCGGCAATCCAGCTTGCAGTTGTTAGTCTTCGATTTTTGGACATGCCTCAACAATATCAATGAGAGTGTCCCCTATTGCAGCAAGTGCTCTATACCGCATCTTTTCATCCCTGATATTGCATGGGTATTGAGCTTCATTTATACGGGCATCGAGTTTGCCCCAATGTTCTAGTAGCTCATATAGTTGTGCCTGGACTTCCCAATCAGATCCAAGAGCACTGCAAACTCGCTTCATAAAGCTTTGCGCACCTCCTACAAAACCCAAATAGACTTCCTTGCTAATCGGTTCACTCTTTGGCAAGCCATTGACAGGTACTTGGCTAGCATTTCGAAAGACGGACCGCAGTAAAGGTTTAAAAATAGTCCAATCACCGCGCTCCTCTCCGTCAAGATCAATATTTGAATCTAGCTTGGAAGCTAAATATTCACCAATTTCTCTCGCTAACACAACAGCTATCTCCTCATTTAACTGGGCAACCCTGCGGGTAGCAATGGATATGGCTTTCTGAAGTCTACGTTCACGAGTTAAGATGGGGCCTTCTATCAGTAAGATAGCTACTGCAAACGTAAATGCCGAGACAGCTATTCCTGCCAGGATGTTCTCCAGGAAACTATCTAGTCCTGGTAATACAAAACCAATTCCAGTGAAGATAACCCCCACTACAATGGTGATGACGACAACTCTCTTCCACTTCTTGCTCACTGCGAAACCTCTTAATGATGCACCTAAATCCTTAGATCTAGAGCACAAGTCGATTCTGCAACTATTATAAACCATCATTTTGTATGATGCAGAAGGTTTGGTGTTGTGTTTTTGACGGACTGTTTAATGCTATCAGAAGGAAGATGTTTATCTTCTTGATTCCCGTTTTGGCAGATATGAGTCTTGCTAGTCGCCTTAGTGAGTGCTAGACTTCAATAGAGTCAATCAAATTAGCCGAAACCACCTTTAAACGTGGAATTTGAATGAGAGACATTAGGCAGGGAAGCATTATCAGAGGCTTCAAATGGCCGGAGCCTGTTGAAATCTCACTTATACAGGAGCTCGGAGAATACGTGCATATCGTGGGTGCCACCACTAGCTCCCGAACTCACATAGACCAACTTATTAGTCATACAGAATTTGCCAAGCTCCAGATTGAAGAAATAAAGTCAGCCTTTGCCGAAGAGCCATGGAAGGTTTTTCTGGCGCTGGAAACAACCCGATACCGTTTTGCCTCGATGTATGACCCGTTATTGGCCATGAACACCTCCAAGGTTGACCCTCTTCCGCATCAGATTGAAGCAACCTATGGGCACATATTGAAGTTACCACGAATACGCTTTCTGATTGCTGATGACCCCGGAGCAGGAAAAACAATTATGGCAGGGCTCATTATCAAAGAGCTGAAACTTCGACACTTAGTGAGAAGAATTTTAATTGTGGCACCTGGACATCTGAAGGACCAATGGCGCAGAGAGCTAGCTGAAAGATTTGAAGAAAGATTTGTTGTCATTGATAGAGGCCTTCTAGCCGCCCTTTATGGGGAGAATGCCTGGCTGAGAGAAAATCAAATTATTACATCTATCGACTTTGCCAAGAGGGATGATATTTTACCTTCCATCTCTGCTGCACACTTCGACCTGATCATTGTCGATGAGGCCCATAAGATGAGCGCCTACCGCTATGGAGATAAAACACAAAAAACAGAGCGCTATCAGCTCGGGGAATCCCTCTCTCGTATAACTGACCATCTCCTTTTCTTAACGGCAACGCCGCACAGGGGTGACCCTGACAACTTCAGACTGTTCCTGGATCTTCTGGAACCAGGCTTCTTTGCTACTAATGAGATGCTTGAGAATTCCATAAGGAATAGGGATAACCCACTATTTGTCCGGCGAGTCAAGGAGGATTTAAAGGATTTTGAAGGCAAACCGCTTTTCCTACCCAGGCATGTAGATACCGTCACATTTAATCTTGGTACCAGCTCCCCACAGGAAAAGGAACTTTATAATGCTCTGTCTAAATATGTTAACACCCAGTACAATAGGGCCCTAACGAGAGATAAGAGAAGAAATGTTGCCTTTGCTTTAGTGATACTCCAGCGTCGGTTGGCATCCAGTACCTATGCCTTGCTTAAATCTCTGGGGAGAAGGAAGAAGCGTTTGGAGGATTTGCTTAAAGGACCTCCCAGAAAAAGCGATGTTACTCCAATCACCTTCGACCTTGATACGGTTGAGGACTTTAATGAGGAGGAAAGATGGAGAGAAGAAGAGATTTGGGAGACCTTAAGCGTTGCTGAGAATAGAGAGGAACTGAAGGAAGAAATTAAAACCATTGATGGCCTTATTGACCAAGCCAGGAATATTATTCAAAGCGAGGCGGAGATCAAACTACAGGAACTTAGAGAATCCTTGCAAGATTTAACACATAAATATCCGGAGAAAAAGGATAAAAAGGTTCTCATCTTCACTGAGTCAAAGGATACCTTGGACTACCTGGAAGGGAAAATTAAAGGTTGGGGATACGCGGTCAATACCATCCACGGTAGTATGCGGTTGGAGGATAGGATTAAGGCAGAGAGGATATTCAAAAATGAAACAGAGGTAATGGTCGCTACCGAAGCTGCTGGTGAGGGTATCAATCTGCAATTTTGCCACTTAATGATTAATTATGACTTACCGTGGAATCCCAACCGCCTCGAGCAGAGGATGGGCAGAATCCATCGCTATGGGCAACAGAAAGAGGTATATGTCTTTAATCTTGTCGCTGCGGATACACGTGAGGGACAGGTGCTCAACAAGCTATTTCAGAAGTTGGATGAGATAAGGCGAGCGTTGGGCAGGGATAAGGTTTTTGATGTGATAAGCGAGGTTTTGAGCGATAGGAACCTATCTCAGCTTATGATGGAAGCAGCAGCCAATGCCAGGGGGATTGATGAAATCCTGAGGGAACTTGATATCACCATAGATGAAGAATATATTGCCAAAGTTAAGGACAACCTGGCAGAGAGCCTGGCTACCCGCTACATTGATTATACCCGTATAAAGGAAATGGCACAGCAAGCTAAAGAGCACCGCCTTATCCCTGAGTACACAGAGGAATTCTTTAAGAGGGCTTTTAGCAAAGCCGGAGGCAGACTCAGAGTCCGCGATGACGGATTCGTCACCTTAGAATCTATCCCCTTCGATATACGCCAGCTAGCCGAGCAGGACATTTTTAGGAAGAGTTATGGCGGGTTGCTAAAGAGATACCCTAAAGTAACTTTTGATAGAGAGGTCGCCTTCAGGAATCCTGATACTGAGTTCGTTTCCTTTGGTCACCCCCTATTTGAAGCTGTAATGGTCTGGATAGAGAATGGCTTCCCCAATTGCCTTCTGAATGGGGCAACTTTCATCGACCCCGATGGCAAATTGGATGGATATGTCCTCTACTACAAAGGAGAGATTAGAGATGGCACCGGCAATGTAGCAGGTAAAAGGCTCTTTGCCCTATACACCGATGGAAAACAGGCGCACACTGTTTCCCCAGCCTTCATCTGGGACTTAGCTGAAGGAGATGCAATCGAAAGCGGTTCTATTGATATGGAAGCCCTCAAGCAAATGGCATCCAGCAGCGTTATTACCGAACTTGAGGACTACAGGACGGAAATTACTAAGGAGCGCAATCGGCAAGCAGAGATTAAAGAGAAGTATGGCACTAAATCACTGGAATACCTCATAGTGAAATTGGATGGTGAATTAATAACGCTTTACGGTCGCAAAGAGCGAGGGGAAAATGTTGACCTTGTCATCAGAAACAAGGAGGACAGAAAAGCGGGATATGAAAGGTCATTGAAGGAGCTTAAAGAGCAGATACAAAAGGAGCAAAGTCTGACTATGGGCATGCCTCGTTTTGTTTGCATCATCCGGGTGAAGCCAGAGGTTAAGATTGACAAAGCGATGCAGAGCGACCCTGAGGTTGAGCGAATTGGTATGGAAGTTGCCATGAGCTTTGAAGCTGACAACGGGAGAATTCCGAAAGATGTATCCGCTGAAAACCTGGGGTTTGATATCCGCTCAGTGAATAAAGATAATAATGTCCGCTACATTGAAGTTAAATCAAGGGCAGAAACAGGGGCAGTATCATTGACCCAGAATGAGTGGTTCAAGGCAAGAAGATTCAGGGATGATTACTACCTCTATGCCGTGATGGACGCTACCACAAAGCCCCAACTCTACATCATCCAGAACCCAACAGAGAATTTGCAGCCCGATGAAAAGATTGAGGTAGTACGATATATCGTGCCATTTAAAGAGTTAGCAGCTAAAGGGGCAGCAACAATTGGATAATAACAAACGCTTTATTGAGGCATCCTTCCCTGTAAAAGAAGTCAGCGTTGAATCTGCCAGAGAGAAGAACATCCGGCATGGGCACATTTCAACGCTGCATATCTGGTGGGCGAGACGCCCTCTGGCATCATCACGAGCGACCAGTTATGCTGCTCTAATTCCATCAACAGACGATGCCGAGGAATGGAACAAGAAAAACAATTTCATCATTGATTTCTCCAGGTGGGAGAACTCTTTGAACCAGACGATGATTGAGCAGGCAAGGGAGGATATTTTGAAATCCAATAGTGGCAAACCACCAAAGGTGCTTGACCCATTTGCTGGCGGGGGAGCCATTCCTTTGGAGGCCCTTCGCCTTGGCTGTGAAACCTATGCCTCTGACTATAACCCTGTAGCTACACTCATATTGAAATGCACCCTTGAGTATCCACAGAAATACGGGCAACCGCGGAAAGTAAAGGGTGATGATTGGACAAAAGCAGAAAGGATGGTTAATCCTCTGCTTGAAGATGTAAATAAGTGGGGTAACTGGGTTCTGGAAGAGGCAAAAAAGGAGATTGGCAGGTTTTATCCCGAAGAGGAGGATGGCAGTATTCCCGTCGGCTACATCTGGGCAAGAACCATTCCCTGCCAGAATCCTTCCTGCGGCGCTGAAATCCCGTTGATGCGCCAGTTTTGGCTGGCAAGGAAGGATAAGAAGAGGGTTGCCCTTTTCCCTTACATTGAAGGCAAACAGGCAAACTTCAAAATCGTCGGTACTGAATACGAGAATATGCCACCGGAATTTAACCCGAGTAGCGGCACTATAACCCGGGCAGTGGCTACCTGTCCAGTCTGTGGTGCGGTTATCGATGCTAAAACGACAAGGAAGCTATTCCATGAAGGTAAATCCAGGCAGAGAATGGTAGCGATGGTATTGCATAAGCCCGGCACCAATGGCAAGAGATATAGAATTGCCACTGAGAAGGATATGCGGATTTTCAGGGAGGCTGAAGAGTATTTAACAGAGAAAAGGGGCAATTTGAAGCTGGAATGGGGCGTAGACCCAGTGCCGGATGAACCATTGCCGCCAGTTGGAACACTAGGCTTCAGGGTGCAACGATATGGCATGCTTAAGTGGGGCGACCTGTTTAACCCTCGCCAGAAGCTGGCATTGATTACTTTTGTGGAGAAGGTAAGGCAGGCGCATCAGAAGATGCTGAAAGAAGGATGTGGGGAGCGGTATGCTAAGGCGGTGTTAAGCTATTTAGCGTTGGGGGAGGATAGATTGGCAACACATTTGAACTCACTGGTTAGATGGAGACCAGACGCTATTTCTTTTGAGAGGTCATTTGATAGGCAAGCTTTTCCTATGGTTTGGGATTATGGTGAAGTAAACCCGTTTAGTGATTCACGGGGGCATTGGGATTTAGAACCAATGTTGGAAACGATTAAGCATGTTTCAAATAATTCCATCCCTGCCACCGTCACCCAGTCCTCCGCTGCCAATCTACCCTATCCCGATAACTTCTTTGATGCCGTATTCACCGACCCACCTTACTATGATAATGTGCCTTACTCTTATCTATCAGACTTCTACTATGTCTGGCTGAAAAGAACAGTGGGTCATTTGTATCCTGAACTTTTCTCCACTCCGCTAACGCCGAAAAAGAACGAGATCGTGGCCTATTCCAATGGGCCCGGGGGCTTTGACGAAGGCAAGCGGCTCTTTGAAGAGATGCTCAAGAAATCGTTTCGGGAAATCTATCGTGTCCTGAAGCCAAACGGCACAGCCACCATCGTTTATGCTCATAAATCAACCGAGGGCTGGGAAACACTTATAAACTCCTTACTGGACTCGGGCTTAATTGCAACTGGTGCCTGGCCACTTAATACCGAGATGGCTAGCCGGCTGAGAGCTAATGAATCTGCTGCTCTTGCTTCATCAATTTACATTGTGGCTCGCAAGATGCAGCGACAACCTCCCGGTTTCTATAATGAAGTAAGGGAGAAATTGAAACAGTATCTGAATGATAAGTTGAATAGCCTGTGGGATGAAGGCATAAGCGGTGCCGACTTCTTCATTGCTGCCATAGGCTCGGCTATTGAGGTCTTTGGCAAATATGAGAAGGTTATAGATTACGAAGGCAATACAGTTCGTGCCGACAGATTATTGGATGATGTGCGCCAGATTGCCACCGATTACGCCGTGCGTCAGATACTGCACAATGGCTTTGGTGGTGAGATTTCCGATTTAACCCGTTTCTATGTCCTCTATCGCTGGAACTACGGCGAAGCTAAAGTGATATTCGACGATGCACGCAAGCTGGCGCAGAGCTGCAGTATTGACCTGGCAAATGAGTGGAATAGAGGAGGATTTATTAAGAAGGAAAAGGAATTTATCAGGGTGTTGGGACCTCAAGATAGGCAACTTGATGAACTTAAAAACTCACCAGAGTTAATAGATGTTCTTCACGGGGCGCTTCTTCTCTGGGAGAAAGGCAATCGCTCTGAAATAGTGAAGCTACTCCAAAAATCAGGCTACGGTAAAGGCGAGGCGTTTTATCGTGTTGCCCAGGCAGTATCTGAGACTCTTTCTATTGAAAGCAGGGAGAAAAAGCTCCTAGATGGCTTTCTGGCGGGAAGGGAACGCCTGAGAGAAGAGGTAAGGAAAGAAGCTCGCCAAGGGAGGATGTTCCGATGAAAGCATTTCATACTATCGCTATTCCCCATAAAGATATCCTTGAGGGCAGGCTCACCATGGATGTTTTTGCCGCCGACCTGTGGGAGGTATACCAGAAGAGAGGACCAGATGAATATAAGGACGCTGAAACCTTCTTCACCAGGACCTATATGACGGAAGGGCTTAAGAATCTGCTGGCTATCGTGGAAAAGCGACTGTCTGGTCATGGTGGTGACCCGGTTATCCAGATACAAACTCCCTTCGGTGGTGGTAAAACCCACGCATTGATTGCTATGTACCACAAATCATCACAGTGGAGCGCCAGAAAGGTAGTCGTGGTCGGTAGTGCCCTGAGCATGGATGAGACCCTGTGGAGTGTAACGGAAAAGCAACTTACTGGTAAGACGGCACGATTCACCAGCCAGACAGCTCCGGGCAAGGAAGTAATAAGAGATTTACTTAATGAAAAGCAGCCTGTGCTTATACTTATGGATGAGGTCTTGGAATATGTGACCAGGGCTGCCGGGGTCAAGGTGGTTGAAAGCACTTTGGCGGCACAAACCATTGCCTTTGTGCAGGAACTTACTGAAGCAGTTAGCGCTCTGGATAAAGTCTGCCTTGTGATAACTTTGCCATCAAGTATTATGGAGCATTATGGCGAAGGAGCCGAAAGGTTATACCAACAATTGCAAAAGGTGGCTGGCAGGATTGAGAAGATTTACACACCGGTTCAGGAGAATGAGATTACCAGGATAATCCGAAGGCGACTCTTCAGCGACCTTGCCGAGGATGGTGCCAGGAAAGTGGTTGTCAATTTTATCAAATACGCCGAAAAAGCGGGCATTTTACCGTCTGGAACGCAGCCTAGTCAATACCGAGACAGATTTCTTGACTCATATCCCTTTATGCCCGAGGTTGTGGATATACTCTATCACCGCTGGGGCAGTTTCCCAACATTCCAGAGAACACGAGGTGTGCTAAGGCTTCTTTCCCTGGTGATACATTCCTTAAGGTCAAAGAGTAAGCCATATATTAGTCTGGCAGATTTCAATCTGGCTGACCAGGAAATTCGCCAGGAGCTATTGAAGCATATCGGGCCAGAATTCAACGGTGTTATAGCAAATGATATCACTGACTTTGATGCTGGCTCTCCAAAAGTAGATATGTCGCTGGGTAGTTCTTATCAGGGATTGAATCTTGGCAGCCGTGCAGCTACCGGTATTTTCCTCTACTCTTTCTCCGGTGGTCATGAACGTGGTGCTACGCTGGGAGAAATCAAGCGTTCAGCGTCTACAACTGGGAATCCAGCCAGCGTTGTTGCCGAAGCAACTGAACAGTTAAAAGGCAAACTGTTTTATCTGCAGAATATAGGTGACAGATATTTCTTCACTAATCAGCCAAATCTTAACCGTATACTGCTGACCAATATGGAAAATGTCAGAGAAGACCAAGTTGTTGAGGCAGAGCGGGAGCTTTTGAGAAGCAGCATCTCGGGTGGTAAGCTGAAAGTCTTCATCTGGGAAGAGAAGCCGGCAAACATTCCCGATTCCGAGGAGCTTAAGCTTGTTATTCTGAGCAAAGGAAACAAAGAAGCCATCAGCGATATGTTGAAAAATAAGGGGCAAACCCCACGGGTTTACCGCAATACCTTGTTTTTCATTTACCCTTTAGAATTAGAGAAGCCAGCATTCGTTGGTACTATTAAGCGCAAACTCGCCTATGAGTATATTGAAGGCGATAAGACCCTTAATCTCTCTGATGAGCAGAGGAAAGAAGTCAGGAAAGGACTAAAACAGGCCGAAGCAGATGTTAGAGAATCCATCCGTAAGCTCTACCGGCTGCTTTCAATCCCTACTAGAGAGGGAGTGAAAGAAACTGACCTGGGAATACCTACGTACGGTGACCAGCAGGGCTTGGATCAAGAAGTGTATGAGAAGCTGCGCACTGACGGAGAAATACTGGAGAAGATTGCCCCCCTACTCCTCAGAGAAAAATACCTTCGAGATAAGGAGTATGTTGCCACCGACCAGTTATATCAATCATCCCTAAAGACGCCCGGTGAGCCCAGGCCAATCAGTAAGCTAGCCCTGGAGCAGGGTATTGCTGAAGGCGTGCGTATGGGGATGTTTGGGTTAGGCGAACTGGAAGACGATAAACCAGTCTGTAGATACTTTAAGCAAGATCCCTCTGTGGCTTTCTACAGCAGCGAAGTGATTATCAGCGAGGCCCTATGCCATGAGCAAGAGAGGGGAAAAGAAGCTTCAAAGGAAGGAATGAAACCTTACCCATCAACCATCACAGTTCCCCCTCTAGCACCTACTGGAGAAATCGGACCTACATTTGCTCCGCCGAAGCATGTTAGAGACGTTATACATATGAAGTTCCAGGTGCCAAAGGGCAAGGTGTCCAGCATTATGGGGGTCATGAACCTGCTACAAAGCAAATTTGACAACTTAGAGATAGAGTTTACTGCCAATGGTGGGGAAATCTCCGAACAGGATTATGAGGATAAGATAAAGGAAGCATTCAGGCAACTCGGAATTGACATCGATGAGAGATGAGATGCTGGGTGGGTGGAGGCTTTGGGTTGCCTGCGGGGTACCGAGCGGAGGACACCGTTTCATGCTCAGGGTATGCTACAAGATTTGCACTGCTTGTCGCTTGCACTAATCTATTTGCGTAACGTAAAAAACGTATCCGTAGGAATCAGAGTACTTGCGATAGATGTCGATCTCCATCTCATGAAGTTCCACCACAGCGAGTGCTTCCGGGTTGTCCTTATGTTTTTTGCGGAGTTCGGGAAGCTTTTTCTCAATAGGGGTGTAGTAGTGATCCCACCAGGCTGATTCCGGGAGCGTGAAGTGCCCGACCACATTATATCCGGCACGCCGAATGGCCTCCAGATTAGATTCAATATCCTGCATCGCTGGATACTCTTCGGCAAAGAAGCGCTTCGCCTGGTCAAGTGGGTCTGGCCTGAGCCAGGTAAGCTCGGTAACTGCAAGATACCCGTGTTTTACCAGAAACGGCTTCCCTGTGCTAAGAGCATTCTTGAAGCCCATGATATACGCTGCAACCTCTGACCAGATCAGGTCAAAGGTTGCCGGGTGAAAATCGAGAGAGGACATATCCCCATTCACAATTTGAACCCTGTCGGCAATGCCCTTTTGTATTAGCTTCTCGGACATTTGTTCTTCGTCCATTTTGCTGAAGCTGGGGGCCCAGAGGCGTATTCTACTTCACAGCCAGTTGTTTACCAGTTGCTCGCCTTGTTGCCACGAGTCGTGGTCTCTGCAAACGGCGTGGTCTGTTGTCCGGTGCAGGCTTGTTGTAATTAAAACCCTGAAGTTTCACGCGTGCCAGCGGTGCCTTAAGAAGCTGTTCAAGAGTACGTATCTTATCTGCATCATCATCTGTCACAAATGTTAATGCATCACCACTTTTATCGACTCGCCCTGTGCGGCCGATTCGGTGAATGTAGTCATCTGGACTTTCGGGCATATCGTAATTGATGACGTGGGAGATACTCAAGACATCGATGCCGCGAGCAGCAATATCGGTTGCTACCAGAATCTTTTTCGAACCGTTACGGAAGGCTGCAAGCGCAGCCTGTCTCCGGCTCTGGGGCAGGTCTCCCTGCAACGAAGTCACCCTGTATCCTGCTTTAACCAGTTGCTGCGCCACTCGTTCGGTGCGGCGCTTGGTGCGGGTGAAGACAAGTACCGAGTCAGTTTGGATTTTGTTCAGGATTTCTTTTAATAGCGCTGTCTTGAGGTGTTGCTGTACAGGGTACAGGTAGTGTGACACAGTTTTAGCTGGCAGAGCACGGTCAACCTGTACGGTGACAGGGTTATGCAGGATTTCACGCGCCAGGCGTTGGATATCGTCTGGCATGGTCGCTGAAAAGAGCAAAGTCTGCCGCTTCTGCAGGATACAACGCAGAATATTCCGGATGTCGGGCAAAAACCCCATGTCGAACATACGGTCAGCCTCGTCAATGACGAGGACTTCCAATTTTGATAAATCTATAGTTCCTTTCCAGAGGTGGTCGATCAGTCGGCCAGGGCAAGCAGCCACAACTTCGGGGTTTCTCTGCAGCTTCTGGATTTGCAGATTCATGTTTACACCTCCATAGACGCTAACGCTATGGAGCCTGACTCTACGCCCAAGGTTGTTGGTAGCCTCGCAGGTCTGCTCAGCCAGCTCGCGTGTGGGCGAGATTACCAGAGCCCTGATACATCCTCGCGGACCTGATTGCAGGCGCTCCAGAATAGGCAGCATGAAAGCTGCCGTCTTGCCCGTTCCAGTCTGGGCTAAACCAATGACATCTCTACCCTGCATAATAGGGGGGATGGCCCGTGATTGTATTGGTGTGGGTGTGGTATACCCGAGCTCACGTACACCGGCCATGATGCTCGGATGGAAATTAAAGGTATCGAAATTCATTAAACTCCTTGGGGGAATATGAGGTAAGAGCCCAAATTACAGGCAGGTGGTTCAAGTAGATGGTATTTTTGTTGATTTCTTTGATTGTACCGATTACTGCTTCTTATATTGGAGGTTGTCATCCACTTCTGTTTGAAAGGGGAAAGGTCTCGACTACACTAACAACCAGGGTCCTCAGTTTTTCCCTTCGTGGCTATTATAACATATCCATAGTTTCTTTGCTGGCGCTACCGATATACCTGTCATTTATGATGGTAAGGGATAGTGCTTCCCAAAATTCTGTGAACCTCCACAGGGGTGAGTCTATTCCAATTGAATAATGAGCCTGAATAAGATGGTTTCAGGCAACCCGGTTAATATTAGCAAACCTTGAGATTTGTTGAAAGAG